>DATELN010000224.1:0-32391 GCA_035276605.1 Pseudonocardiaceae bacterium
TATCGGTGAGCCCTCGCTAACGGACCTTTAGGTAGCGTCCGGGTCGTACGGGGCGCGTTCACCAGGCTGTAGCGGCCGATAGAGCGGGGCATTGCGGCCCGGCGGTGTGGCGTATCCGTTAGGTTTCATCGATTCGTTGAATCGGTCGCCGTCCAGATCGTCGAACAGATGGCGGGTTAGCGCGCTGCGCGGGGTGAATCCTCGCGGGTTGAAGCTGCGCAGATCTTCCAGTGGCGCCCGAAGCTCGTCGAATTCCGGACCTAACTCGCTGCGCAGCTGCTCGCGGGCGCCATTGGCGTAGTCCCGGACCTGACGCACCGTCCGACCCAGCCAGGCCGCCGCCGACGGCAAACGTTCCGGGCCCAGGATCAGCAGCCCGGCGACGACGAGGACCAGGAACTCCCCCCAGCCGATGTTGAACACCTCAGGCACCTCCCTCGGTATCCGGATGGCGATCCCAGCCTAACCTCGCTCCTCCGCGGTACGGAGTCTGCCTCACCCAGTCCAGCGTCTCGGATCACGACAATTGAGATCATCTTTAACCACCGAAAGTCGCCTGTGGTCGGATGCACAAGCATCCATAAGACCGTCGCCACCGCGGTGAAAAGGTGCTCAAGCATTCATGAGTCCCTGCTAGCCGGCGGGCGGGGGCACGACCCTTGCGGGTCAATCGGACTTGAGGGTGACGGTCACCACCAGCGGGCGCCCGTCGCGAATCAGCGAAATCGGGATCCGCTCTCCGATAGCCCGCTCGTGCACAGCGACGGTCAGCGCGTCCGCACTGCCGATGACTCGATTGCCCACCTTGGTGATGACATCGTTTTCCTGAATGCCGGCCTCGGCGGCGGCACTTCCCTGCTGCACGTTCTGTACCCGAGCACCGTCGGACCGACCGTCGGTCACCGACGCGGCGTTGATGCCCAGCTCGGCGTGCTGATAGTGGCCGGTGCGGATCAGCTCCTGCGCGATCATCCGGGCGGTGTCTATCGGGATGGCGAAGCCCAGCCCGATGGAACCCCCACCTTCGTTGGCACCCAAGGTCCGGATGGCGGTATTGATGCCCACCACCGCGCCCGCCGCATCCACCAACGCCCCGCCAGAGTTACCGGGATTGATTGCCGCATCGGTTTGGATCGCATCGATGACCGCATTGCCTTGACTGCCTTCGGCCTCTAGCCGTACCGGCCGGTCCACCGCGCTGACGATGCCGCTGGTCACCGTGCCGGCGAGACCCAGCGGGGAGCCGATGGCGATGACCGCGTCACCCTGTTTCAACGTCGATGAGCGGCCTAGCTGTGCCACCGTGGGATTGGCAACCTCCACCTTGACGACCGCAAGGTCGGTCTTGGGATCGCGACCTACGATGCGCGCCGGAAGCCGGGTGCCATCACTGAACACTGCCTCCAGGGTGGACTGAGGCACGGTTGCGGCCGGGGCCACCACATGGTTATTCGTCAACACGTAGCCGTGGCTGTCAATGACCACCCCGGACCCGAACCCACCCTGGTCCCCCACCCGGAACTCCAAGGACACCACTGCGGGCAGTACCCGGGCAGCCACCGCCGCCACCGATCCGGCCGGACGCTGGATCGCCGGCTCGGTCTGCGCGAGCGTGGCACCCGGATCGTTCAACAGCGTGCCGACCTCTGCGGTGAGCCGGCCCGCCAGCCCGCCGACTCCACCGACCAACAGCGCCACCACGGCAAGCGCGGCAAGCGCCAGGGTGCTCACCCGGCCCCCGAAGAGCACCTCCGCCAGGCTCAGCCGGGCACCAGGAGGTGGCGGCTCGAGGCTTTCGCCGTGGTGCGGTGCCACCGCAGGAGGGCCCAGCACGGCCGCGGCATGCGGGTCACGCCATGGGTCGTCCACGGCGCTCCGCGGCCAGAAGCCGTTTTCGCTGTTTCGCTGCCCCGCCGGTCGCATACCGTTGCCTGCGGGCGGGCGCTGCAGGTCCTCTAGCAATTCCGCGGGCCGGCCGAACGCGGCCGCCAGCTCCTCCGGCGGCGATGGCGCAGTGGTCCACGGCTGCCAAGTGCCATCCTGATGATCAGCAAAGGCGCCCTGCACTCCGGCTGGCCGGCCGAAGGCCTGTGCCGCAGCTTCGTCGACCGCGGGCCGCTCAAGGCGCGCCGGTACAAACCGCGGCCTCGACTCCCCTTCTGGCATAAAGAAGAGGTCGCAGTGGTCATCCGGGGGCGTCGCCATGGTCTCCTGGGGTTCGACGTGCGCGGGCGATCATCCAGTTTGCCCAGAGCCTGGTGAAGTATGCGTAGCGGTGTTATCGCCCGATCCAACGACCGAGCACGGATGGGCCGGTGCCCCATCGCGGGCCTCCGCCCAGCGGCGCGGTCGGCATCTTATTCGGGTCGGCAATTTTCACCACCACGCCGTCCGCCGTCACCGCCAGCCCGGTCGGGGAGTCAGGCAGGTCCGCGGTGTGCGGGATATCACGTAACGCGGCGAGCAAGTCGGCCGGGGGTGGAGGGCAATCTGCCGACCGAACGACGCTACGAGCCTGGCGCTGTGCGGCGATCTCCGCGGCACAGGACTGGCACCCGTTGAGGTGCGCAGCAGCACGGTCACGAGCACCCGGGGCGAGCTCTCCGTCGACGAAAGCCACCAGAGCGTCGACGGCTAGGTGCTGCCCTGCGTTGAGGCCAGCTAGCAGATCGGAGAAGGTGCGGCCGCGCAGGTCGGTCATCTAACCTCCTTCACTCGGCTGTAGTTCAAGCGCCGGCGTGCCGTCTCTCCAGCGCAACCTTGAGTGCCTGCCTGCCACGGTGAATCCGGCTGCGCACCGTCCCGAGCTTCACCCCGAGCGTCGCGCCGATCTCCTCGTACGACAAGCCTTCCACATCACAGAGTACGACAGCAGCACGGAATTCCGGAGCGAGGTCATCCAATGCCTGCTGCAAATCCGGGTCGAGATGGGTCGCGGTGTACACCTGCTCCGGGCTCAACCCACCGCCAGCCAGCCGGTCGGTGTCCTCGGGTAGACCCTCCATCCGCAGCCGGGCCCGCCGACGCACCATGTCCAGGAACAGGTTGGTGGTGATCCGGTGCAGCCAACCCTCGAAGGTGCCAGGCTTATACGAACCCAAGCTGCGAAAAACCCGGATAAATGTCTCCTGGGTGAGGTCCTCGGCATCGTGCTGATTGCCGGACAGCCGGTAAGCCAACCGGTAGACCCGGTCAGCGTGCTCCCGCACTATCTGGTCCCACGACGGCGCTACCCATGCTGCGCCGGCCTCGTTGTCTGGCTCACCATCTGGCCGGACAACGGAGACGGCCTGCTGGACAGCAGGGGGGTCAGTCAAGTGGGTCTGAGGGGCCATCGGTTGAGTCTTCGACCTCCGGTGCTTGACGGGTCAGTAGTGTGACACAGGGGTACGAACAGGTGATGCAACGCTAGGACGAGTGTCGATGTTTCATGATGCCGCGCCAGCGTGTGCCCCGAGTAAGGGCCAGATAAGAAGATCCTGAGAGTGGGTCGGCGCAGCGCCGCGGTGTCCTGACCGGCGCGGCGTCGCCCAGCCTGCGCCGGCAGCGGCGCTACGCTGCGCAACGTGAGGTCCACCGGCAGCGCAGTGCCCGACTACCGCGATTACCGCGAGTACGCCGGCAGCTTCGTCACCGAAGACGAGGTCCTGGCCGCGGCGCGCGAGCGGGGGCAGGAGTTGGGCTGCACTCCGATCGGACCGCCTACCGGCGCTGCGCTGCGGTTTTTAGCCGGCGCGCTGGGCGCCCGGGCCGTGGTTGAAGTGGGTACTGGTGCGGGAGCCAGCGGGCTGTGCCTGCTGCGTGGCATCGCATCCGATGGTGTATTGACCTCCATCGACGTCGAACCCGAGCACCAGCGCGCGGCGCGCCGCGCATTCACTGAAGCCGGCTTCGCACCATCTCGGTACCGGCTGATCATGGGGCAAGCCCTGGACGTGCTGCCCCGGCTCACTGACGAGGCCTACGACTTGGTGTTTATCGATGCTGTGAAGCTTGAGTACCCACGTTATCTGGACGCCGGGGTGCGGTTGCTGCGGCCTGGCGGGATGATCGCCTTCGGAAATGCGGTAGGCAAGGCCATGCTGGCTGATCCGGCTTATCGGGATCCGTCGGCTGCCGCGCTGCGCGCCGTCGGCGCCATGATCCGCGACGATGAAACCCTTCTCCCCCTACTGCTGCCCCTAGACGACGGCCTGCTGCTCGCCCTGCGCCGCTGCTAAACCCCCTACCTTTTCCCACCTCGACATGGAGACATATCGGGGTAGCGAAGCGCTGACAAAGCCCGTTATGTGTCCATGTCGGGATTGGCGGGTTTGGTGGCGGACAGGATGCTGTAGAACCAGGCGCCGTGGCGTAGCGCCTGGTACTGGCGTATGGAGGCGATCACGTTGCCATGCTGGACGGCTGAGCGGACACCCTTGACATAGCCGTAAAGGGCCAGCGGGTAGGTCCAGTACGCCATGCGGTACAACCGGCGTAGCGATGGGCGGGTATGTGCGGTCACATCGTCCAGCCGGATATCGACGAAACCGGCCGCAGCCAGGTGCTCGGTGTGTTCGCCGGGAGTGTCGATGTCAGGCACGGCCCACCCGGTGAGCCACTCGTGCAGCAGTCGCTCGCCGGTCGGATCCAGCGGGCGACCGGACCGGACGAAATCAGCGACGACCACCCGTCCACCGGGCCGCAGCACCCTGGCGGCTTCCTGGTAGAACGCGGCCTTATGGGCTGCGTGGCATAGGCTCTCCACCGCCCACACGACGTCGAAACTCGCATCGGGAAAGGGCGTGGCTGTGAAGTCAGCTACCTCGAAGTGGACGCTGCGGGTCAGCCCGCGCCGGGCGGCGTAGCCGCGCGCCTTGGCCACCTGGCGGGCCGCCAGGGTGATCCCCACGACGTCCGCCCCGCACTCCTTGGCCAACCACAGGCTGCTGCCGCCAACGCCACAGCCGGCATCGAGCACCCGCTCACCGGGCTTGACCTGCACCCTTTCCGCGAGGACCCGGTTCATGTTCTTGAGCGCATCGGTATGTGTGCGGGTGTTGGAGTCCGTGTAGCCGAAGTGCACGGCCAGGTTGTCCTGGTTAAGCCACAAGACCCGATAGTCGAACCAGGTCTCGTCGTAGTAACCGACGATGGCGTCGGTAAGCGATCTGCTCGGCCGCCGGTCGGCAGCCTCGTTCGGGCCCGCCGTGTTCGGGGCTGCCATCAATGATCTCCCGAGGTGTGCGCTGTTCTGCTTCACTTACCGAGAATTCTCGCTTACTGATCAGCCTCGGTCAGGGGCAGGCGTGGTCCGGCGCGCCATCAGCACGGCCGCGAACGGCCACAGCGCCTGTGCTGCGGTTAGGACCCGCTCGGACAGCCCGATGCGCGAACTCGCGCTGAAATACTCCATGCCAAACCAGCCCAGCAGTCCGAGCAGCCCCGTGGCGGCAAGCCACCAGATTCCCGCTTTCGGCTGACCACCACGTCGCCACGCGAACGCGGGCCACAGCGACAGCACCGAAAGGGCGACGGATGCGGCTGCGACATGTTCCGCCGAATCCCCGGTGACCGGCTGCGGGAATCCGGCCAGCACGATGGTGGCCATCCCGCCGGTCGCCAGCAACGCCCGACCCATCACCGCCGCCGGGGCGAGCCCGGCCGCCGTAACCGTGTGGCAGGCACCGACCCCGGCCAGCGCTGCCGTCATGATCCACGGATCGGCCGCGCTCCGGGACGCCAAGGCGCTGATCGTCTCGCGGACCGGGTCGAAACCGCCGGGCTGGCGAGCAGCGGCAAGTTGCCAACCACCGATGAGCAACACCGGAGCGCACGCTGATGACAGCACCACCCACCAGGGCACGGGCCTACTCCGCATGGGCTCCCTTGCCCAGCACAACCACATCGCCGCCGCTGACGGTGTAACGCTCGCGATCCAGCTCGCGGTCCACACCGACCTGAGCGCCGTCGGGAATCACCACGTTCTTGTCCAGGATCGCCCGGCGCACCACGGCTCCTTTTCCCACCCGAACCCCAGGCATCAGCACGCTGCCCTCGATGTGTGCACCGGCCTCAACCACCACGTCGCTCGACAGCACCGAGTTCGTAACGTGCGCGGCCGAGACAATCGAGCCGGCTCCCACGATCGACTCCTGGGCCGTGCCGCCCTGGACGAACTTTGCAGGCGGCAGCGGGGGCATCGCGGTGCGGATCGGCCACGCCCGGTTGTACAGGTTGAATATCGGATGCACGGACACCAGGTCCATATGCGCGTCGTAGTAGGTGTCCAGGGTGCCGACGTCGCGCCAGTAGCCGCGGTCCCGATCGGTGGCGCCCGGGACCACGTTCTCGGCGAAGTCGTACACCGCCGCTTCGCCGGCGTCCACCAGCATCGGGATCACGTCGCCGCCCATGTCGTGGTCGGAATCCTGGTTAGCGGCATCCGCACGCAGTGCTGAGACCAGCAGTTTGGTGGTGAAGACGTAGTTTCCCATGGACGCGAAGGTCACGTCGGGATCGTCCGGGGTGCCCGGCGGCCGCGCCGGCTTCTCGAGGAACTCGGTGATCAAACCGGAGGCGTCGGCGCCAATGCATCCAAATGCGCTGGCCTGTTCGCGTGGAACCCGGATGCCAGCGACGGTCACTCCCGAGCCGGTGGCGATGTGCTGCTCCACCATCTGCGAGGGATCCATCCGGTACACGTGGTCGGCGCCGAAGACGACGATGTACTCCGGGGCCTCGTCGTAGACCAGGTTGAGTGACTGGAAGATCGCATCTGCGCTGCCGGTATACCACCGCGGCCCGAGCCGCTGCTGCGCGGGCACCGGGGTGATGTACTGCCCCAGCATCGACGACAGCCGCCATGTGGTGGTGATGTGCCGGTCCAAAGAGTGCGACTTGTATTGGGTCAACACGCAAATCCGGATATATCCGGCATTGACTAAATTAGAGAGCACGAAATCGATCAGTCGATAGTTACCGCCAAACGGAACCGCCGGTTTGGCCCGGTCCGCGGTCAGTGGCCACAATCGTTTTCCCTCACCGCCGGCAAGCACGATGCCCAGCACGTGCGGCTGACCCTTCACGATTGGTCACCCTAGCGCCGGTTACAGCTGCAAGCCACGCCAGGCCCGTCGCTGGTCATCGAATGTTCACTGGTGCGGCCGGGTGAGGACACTGCCAGTGACCACCGCCGGAGGGAGCGCTAGCGTGACTCGGCGTGCGTATCGGAGTGCTGACCCGGGAGTACCCGCCCGAAGTGTATGGCGGCGCCGGGGTGCACGTCGGGCATCTGGTGCCCGAGCTGCGCAAGCGGTGTGACGTCGAGGTGCATTGCTTCGGCTCGCCCCGCGCGCAGGCGCACAACCACCCCGTGGCACCCGGCCTGGCTGGCGCCAACCAAGCACTGCAGACATTGTCGGTGAACCTGGCGATGGCCGACGCGCTGGCTGATGTGGACCTGGTGCACTCGCATACCTGGTACGCCAACATGGGCGGGCATCTGGCTCGACTCCTGCACGGCGTCCCGCATGTGATCACGGCACACTCCTTGGAGCCCCGCAGACCGTGGAAGGCCGAACAGCTTGGTGGTGGCTACCGGGTGTCGTCCTGGGTGGAACGCACCGCCTACGAGCATGCCGACGCGATCATCGCGGTCAGCGACGGCATGCGCGCCGATGTCTTGAACTGTTATCCCACCGTGCACCCGGAGCGAGTGCACGTGGTGCGCAATGGCATCGACGCCGACATCTACCGCCCGGTTCCTGACACTGATGCGCTGCGTCGGTTCGGGGCTGATCCGGCGCGACCCATCGTGGCGTTCGTGGGGCGGATCACCCGGCAGAAGGGAGTTGGTCACCTACTCGCGGCGGCCCATCACATCGACCACGGGGCGCAGCTGCTGCTGTGCGCAGGCGCACCGGATACCTCGGAGATCG
Source organism: Pseudonocardiaceae bacterium (assembly GCA_035276605.1). GTDB lineage: Bacteria > Actinomycetota > Actinomycetes > Mycobacteriales > Pseudonocardiaceae. The sequence continues at coordinate 7,920 of DATELN010000224.1, forward strand.
AAGCCGAAGCCCGGGCCGGCGTGGCGAGGCTGTCTGCGGTCCGGCCGGGGGTGATCTGGGTGCCGGACATGCTGCCCATCGAGGACATCCGGCAGGTGCTCTCGGCGGCTACCGTGTTCATCTGCCCATCGGTGTACGAGCCGCTGGGCATCGTCAATCTAGAGGCGATGGCCTGCGGAACCGCGGTGGTCGCCTCCGCTGTCGGTGGCATTCCCGAGGTCGTCGACGATGGCGTCACCGGACTGCTAGTGCCCTACGACGAGCACGATCCCGAAGCGTTCCAGCAAGGGCTGGCGCACCGGGTCAACGAGCTGCTGGCCGATCCTGATCGCGTCGCCGCGATGGGCCAGGCTGGCCGCAAACGCGCCATCACCGAGTTCTCCTGGTCCGCCGTCGCCGACCGCACCCTGTATCTGTACCAACAACTCCTCCCCTAGCAGGGGTTGGTGGGGGTACGCCAGTTGATGGTGGGGCGCATCAGGGATGGGTCGGCGCGGGAGATGTGCCGGGCGGCGACGGCGAACAGGGAGTCGATCAGTGTGTCGGACAGCAGGTGCGGTTGTAAGCCCAACTCGACCAGGCCGGTGTGCACCACGTTGTAGTAATGCTCATCGAGCTCTACCCGGGGATTGTCCAGGTACTCGACCTCCACGTTCCCCGGGAAGGTGGCCGCGACGGTTTTGGCAATGTCGGCGACCGACATCGTTTCAGTGATCTGGTTGAACACCCGGAACTCACCGGGGCCGGCCGGGTTCTCACACGCCAACCGGATGCAGTCGATGGTGTCGCGGATGTCGATGATGCCGCGAGTTTGCCCACCCGCCCCGTAGACGGTCAGCGGATGGCCCAGCACCGCCTGAATGACGAACCGGTTGAGCACGGTGCCGAATACCGCGTCGTAGTCGAACCGGGTGGCCAGCCGGGGGTCGCGCGCGGTCTGGTCGGTCTGCTGACCGTAGACCACGCCCTGGTTGAGGTCGGTGGCTCGCAAGCCCCACGTCCGGCAGCCGAACTCGATGTTGTGGCTGTCGTGCACTTTGGTTAGGTGGTAGAACGACCCCGGCTTCTTGGGGAACAGCATCCGGTCGGTGCGACCGTTGTGCTCGACGGTGAGCCAGCCTTCCTCGATGTCGATGTTGGGAGTGCCGTACTCGCCCATGGTGCCGAGCTTGACCAAATGGATGTCGCGGTCCATCTCGGCGATCGCGAACATCACGTTCAGAGTGCCAACGACGTTGTTGTGCTGGGTGTACACCGCGTGCTTGCGGTCGATCATCGAGTACGGCGCCGAGCGCTGCTCGGCGTAGTGCACGATCGCATCAGGCCGGAACCGGCGCACCACATCGAGCAGGAACTCGGCGTCCAACAGGTCGCCGACGAACAGCTCGAGGCAGCGACCGGATACTTCGCGCCAGGCCCGCACCCGGTGATGCAGCGACTCGATCGGCACCAGGCTTTGCAGGCCCAACTCCTCGTCGTAGGAGCGCCGGGCGAAGTTGTCCAGCACCGCGACATCATGTCCCCGATCCGACAGATGCAGCGCAGTAGGCCAGCCCAAGTAGCCGTCACCGCCGAGAACGAGGATCCGCACCGTATTGCCTCCCGCCAGCCTAAGTGGATGCGTTTACCTATCAGATGAGCCCACCAAACACCAACAACGCCCACCGGAACTTCTGCGAAGATGACGCCGTGCTCCGACAGCTCATCCAGTCCCGCCTGGCCCGGTTGTTCACCCGGTTCGCCGCGGGCACGGTGGTCTCCACGGCCTGCAGCCAGCTGACATTGATCCTGCTGTTCGGAGTGTTCGATGTCTCGGCCGCGGTATCCGGGGCGGTGGCCTTCGTCGCTGGGGCGATACCGAACTTCCTCATCCACCGGTTCTGGACCTGGCGGCGCTCCGGTCCGGTGGGGATGCGCCGCGAGCTGGTGCCCTACCTGGCGGTGATCACTTTCAGCGGCCTGGTGGCGGTCGGCATTACCACCGGTGCCGACCGACTGCTCGGCGGCGCGATCGCCGACCACGCATGGCGGACCGCCGTCATCGCGGTCGTCTACGGCGCCAGCTACCTGCCGGTTTTCGTACTCAAATTCACCTTGCTGGACCGTTTGGTGTTCGGCACTGAATACGAGCGAACCCGCTGGCGCCGGGCGCGGGTCTCCCGCGACCAGGTGCCCACCAGCACCCGGGCATAGCGAAGCCCGTAGATGAGGTTGTTGCCTTTCTTGGTCTTACCCGCGGTGCGCGCCAGCATCGTCATGGGCTGCTCCAGCACCCGGTAGCCGTGCGAGATCACTCCAAGCAGCAGTTCAGAGGCTTGATACTGGGCCTGCGTGAGCGTGACGGACTCGGTGACCTCAGCTTTCATCGCACGGAAGCCAAACGAGGTGTCCGTCAGGCGCTGCCGGGTCAAAGTCCTAGCCAGCCATGCGAACACGTGCACTCCAAGGTGCCGGACCGGGTCGGAGGTCTCCCGCCGACCCAGGGCCCGCGAGCCGGTGACGAAGTCAGCCTCGTCATCGATCAACGGCTGCAGCAGCAGCGGCAGCTCCGCCACGTCGTACTGGCCGTCGGCGTCAGTGGTGACGATGTAGCGGGCGCCACCGAGCCGGGCCAGGCCATAACCCAAGCGCAGCGCCGCACCCTGGCCCCGGTTCGCCGGCATCTCGCAGACCCGGGCACCGCAGCGACGGGCTACCTCCGCGGTGGCATCGGTACCGCCGTCGACGACCACCAGGGTGTCTACCGGCAGGCCGCAGCAGATCGGGGGCACGGCCGCGATGACCCCGCCGATACCGTCCTGTTCGTTGTAGGCGGCGATGACCACGACCACCGGCGCGAAACACACCGCACCGTGCGACTCGACGAACTCGCTTACCGTGGCGGTGTCGACCGCATCGGGATACGGCTGCATCGGCGGGTTCACCTTGCGCCGCGGGCCTGGCCGGCGTAGCGGCCCGGTGAAGGCGGTGATTCCCAGTGCCCCCGCCATCGGCAGCAAAACCAATCCGGGCAGCTGGTAACGCCAGGAGAACATCGTGATCGCTGCAGTAAGGAGCACTGTGATGCCGAGACCGGACACCAGCAGGGTCGCACCCCGGATTCCCGAATAGCGCGCCGGACCAACACCCAGCGACGCCACGATCCCGGTAATCATCATCAGACCTAGCAAAGTGCCGGATGTGTATCCGACAGTAAGCTGGTAGCTGCGCAGCGCTTGGGCAATCGGCCGGTTCACCGCGGGTGATGCGTCTCCGAACTGTCGAGCCAGCGCCTCCACCTCTGCGGAGACTGCGAAGTACGGGTAGTCGACCTGAAACTGCCAGCGGTCGACTGGGACGTCGTTGTGGGCATCGACGCGGAACGGTCGGAAGCCCTTGACGAAGTCGGTGAGGATTCCGCTGGCGAGATCCAGCGGTTGGTGGAGCACGACGTGCCACCAGATCGACCTCTGCACCGTATTGACTGCCTCGCCCGGTGGCAGGACCACCGATTGTGGCGGGGCATCCGGGTTCCACGTGTAGTACTCCACACCGAGCCGCTGGTCAGGAGACTGCGGCGGGCACAGCGCGCGTTCGCTGCTCCCTAACGGAAACTGCTCACAGTCGACGACGGTAGCGGCACGACCGTAAAGAACGTTGCCGATAGATCCGACCAGACTCCACCCACCCACGACAGCCCGGAAGTAGCCGAGATAACTAACCATCACCAAGGCGAAACCAACGGTGATGGCGACGACCCGACGCCCAACCTGGCGCCAACCCGCTCCGGTGCTCCATAGCGACCCAGCGACCACCAGGTAGGCCACCGCCGGCACCAGCATGGTCACTCCGACCAGCCGCACTATCACGCAGATGCCAATCAGAACGCCAGCGACGCCAGCACGCCATGGGGTCGGCAGTCCTCGCCAGGTCAACACCCCGACGATTGCCACCAGAAGCGCCTCGAACCACACTTCGGACAGAAGGTTGTGTTCGATCTGTAGCTGATACGCGTCCAGTAGCACCGGCGCGGTCGCCAGCGCGGCCAGCCACCGTCGGGCGCCGTGGCGCAGGAGCAACCCGTAGATCGCGACTGCGATAGCGAGGCCGAGCAGGTGCTGCACCATGGTCACGAAGCGCAGACCACCGAAGATCAGCAAGAAGTTGAGTATCAGCTCATAACCAATCGGACGCTGCCTATCCGGGCGCAGAGCCGTGAGGTTTTCTAGGTATTGCAAGGAGTCGATCCACAGCAGCGCAGGCTGGTAGGCCAGTACGGTAAGCACCCGCAAGCCGGCGCCGATGCCGAGCAGCACCATCAGCATCCAGTGCAGGCGCAACCACCGCAGTACCCGGCCCTGCACCGGATCCATGCCGTGTACGGATCCGGTGCAGGGCTCGTGGGTGGCGATGCGCGTTATAGCGTGCATCGCCACCCACGAGCCTCCCGCCATACCGTGGCAAGCCCATCGACAAGCGAGAGGGACGGCCGGTAGCCCAGTTGTTCGCGGGCCTGGCTGATGTCGACGATCACTGCCGGCATCTCACCGGGCTTGGGAGCGACGTGCTCGGCGGGCAGCGGGCAGCCGGTGACCTTACGCACCATGTCGACGAGTTCCAGCACCGTCACCGAGACGCCTGAACCGATGATCGCGGTACCGGTAAAGCGCCTGTCCCAGGCGGCGAGCATGGCCGCCACGGCGTCATCGACGTGAACGAGATCGCGCCGCTGCAGTCCGTCACCGTAAATCTGAATGCCGCGGCCGGACCGCGCCGCGCGCATCATCCGGGCCACAAAACTGTCCTTATGCTGCATGCCCGGGCCATAAATGTTGGTGAACCGCAGCGCACAAGTCGCCATGCCGCAGGCCCCCGCGTAGCCGCGCAGCAGCATCTCAGCGGCTGCCTTGGTAGCGCCATACGGCGTCAACGGTTGCAGCGGTGCGGCCTCGTCCATGGTGGCGTAGCCGACGTTTCCGACAACCGCATTTGTGGAGGCCAGGATGAACCGCTCGATGCCGGCCTGCCGGCATCCCTCCAGGAGGTCTTGGGTGACCGCCACGTTCGTCTGGTAAGTGGCCACCGGATCGTGCACCGAGCGCAAGACTGACGTCAGCGCCGCCAGATGCACGACCCCGGTCACATCTTCGCCGCTCAACGCATCGGTGATGACGGTTGGCTCGGTCAGCTCCCCGACCACACTGCGGACGTGCGGATCTGGATGCGGGGTGCGGTCGACCATGGTGACCGGGTGGCCACGGCCGGTGAATGCGGAAACGGCTGCGCGACCGACGAAGCCGGCGCCCCCGGTGATCACGACCCGGCCGGCGCCGGCTGGTGAAGTGGCCATCGGCGCGGAGCCTAGCTGGTGAACGAACAGGCCAACTCGATCAGGGTCCGGGTGGCGAAGCCGGTACCACCCGGGTTCACCTCGTCATAACTGCGCTCGGCCCGGGCCGGACCGGCGATATCTAGGTGCGCCCAGGGCAGCCCAGCGGTGAACTCGCGCAGGAACAACGCCGCGGTGATCCCCCCAGGTCCCGGGGGGCACTGCCGCAGATCAGCCAGGTCCGAGCGGACCTCGTCGGCGTGGTCGTCGGACAGCGGCATCCGCCACCAGGCCTCTCCGGCAGCCTGACCCGCGCTGGTGATGCGTTGGGCGAGATCGGAGTCGGTGGCGAACAGGCCACCGGTGCGCAGACCCAGCGACACCTTCATCGCCCCGGTCAGCGTCGCGACGTCGACCAGCGTGGTGGGCGCAAGGGTAGCCACCGCGTAGGCGAGCGCATCGGCGAGAACGAGGCGGCCCTCGGCATCGGTGTTGGTCACCTCGGTGGTAGTGCCGCCCAGGTGGCGCACCACATCACCCGGGCGGTACGCCGACCCGGACACGTGGTTCTCAGCGCAGGGGACCAGCCCTGTCACACGCAGCGGCACCTTCAGCCGGCCGACGGTCAGCAGCGTGGCGATCACCGCCGCGCCGCCGGACATGTCGGTGCGCATCAGGTGCATGCCCTCGGCAGGCTTGATCGAGATACCGCCGGTGTCGAAGGTGATGCCCTTGCCGACCAGCACGAGGTGGTGCTCGGCCGCGCAGTCGGTCGGCTGCCAGGCCAGTTCCAGTAGCCGCGGCGGGTGCGCCGATCCACCACCGACCGCCAGCATTCCGCCGAAGCCGTGCTCGGCCAGCCAACGCTGGTCGCGGACTGTGGCCCGCAGACCGGGCACGGTAGTGGATAACTGGGCGGCGGTGGCGGCGAGCCAGGCGGGATCCTTGTGCCCGCTCGGGGTGTTGGCGAGGTCGCGGGCCAGCCCGGTGGCTTGGCCGAGCAACTGCGCCCGGGAGACGGCCTCGGCGAGCGGTCCCCAGGGCTGGCCGGGTGGGGCGATGAGCGTAACAGTGTCGATCCGCGGTGCGATTGGCTCGCTGCTGACGCGGTAATGGTGCGAGCCCACAACGCACCCCAGGGCCAGCGACGCGGCTTGATCGGCGGTGGTGCCCTGCGGCAAGTGCACCTGCACCGTGCGTCGGGCCTCGACATCGGCCACCACCTGACCGTCGAGTCGCGCCGCGCTCGCCCGGACCAATGCCGCACCGGCCGCCCGCCAGTGCGCCACGTTGCCCTCCCCGGTGCCTACCAGCCAGCCGTGGTCGGGACCGGCGGTGACCAGCGGAACCAGATGCGCCGAGCCCGCCGAGCCGGTTACCCGACACTGTGCCAGCCACTTCTCGTCCACACCGAGCCGGTTTGCGCCCGGACCTAGGGTGACTTCGGGGGCCCGCCCTACCAGCACAACATCGGGCACTCCCGGACCAGGGCGTTGCTGCACCCGCACGTCAACAAGTGGAGTGGGCACCGTGGGTGTCACGGTGAGTTCCAGGTCAACTCTTGGTGCAGCAGCCCAGGGGTGCGCCGGAGACGCTGACTGGAACCATGGGGACGAGGAAAGACAGACACCGGGCCGTCACTTGACGACGGCCCGCAGTGCCTCGCCAAGTTCGCCGGCCTCGTGCGCCGACATCTCGACGACGAGCCGTCCACCGCCCTCAAGCGGGACGCGCATCACGATGCCCCGTCCCTCCTTCGTCACCTCGAGGGGACCGTCGCCGGTCCGGGGCTTCATGGCCGCCATAGCGTGCTCCCTCCGTGCAGTCGTCACCGCGGGTGGCCACGCGACACCGGTGACCCCCTGCATTCTCCCCTATCGGCTTCGGGCCCCGACACGCAACCATGATCCCGCACTCGCCGTCTTTTGCACCGTCCACCTAGGACCGTCGTTGCGGTCACTCAGCAGGCGCCGCGGCGAAAGCAGCCGACGAGGTGGTCATCGACCATTCCGGTGGCCTGCATAAGGGCATGGCAGGTAACCGGACCGACAAAGGTGAGGCCCCGGCGCCGCAGCATGGCAGCCATCGCTTCGGACTCGGGGGTCCGGGTCGCCAGCTCCGCCATGGTGTGCGGTGGGCGACGCTGCGCGGGGTCGGGCGCGTAGGACCACAGCAGGCGGTCCAAATCCTCGCCGAACGCGGTGACCGCGCGGGCATTACGCACCGTTGCCTCGATCTTGGCGCGGTTGCGAATGATTCCTGGGTCGGCGAGCAGGCGTGCTACGTCGTCATCAGTGAACGCGGCGACGGTGGCTGGTCGAAAGCCGGCGAACGCATGCCGGAAGGCACCGCGCTTGCGCAGGATCGTCAACCAGGACAAACCAGACTGGAACGCTTCGAGGCTGAGGCGTTCGAACAGGGCAGCCTCGCCGTGGACCGGGACTCCCCATTCGTTGTCGTGGTAGGCGCAGTAGTCCGGAGCCGTTCCCGCCCAGGGGCAGCGCAGGCGGCCATCGGGGCCAGCGACGGGACCCGTGCCTGGGCTCATCGAGGGTAGGCACGGCAGAAGGCGGCGAAGCGATCAAGGGACAACCGGAGGCCCCAGCCGAACAGCGGACGGACCAGCGGCCAACCCAAAGTACCTAGCGTTCCCAGCGGCAGCTCCAGCTGTTCGGTCCACTCGAAGGTAGCGGCATCGCCGCCACGCGGACGCACCACGAAGATCCCCATGCCACGCACCACGCGCCCGAGGTGGCGCATCTCGCATCGCCATGGTGCGTCCCAGACGGTGATCCGCATGCGGTCGGCGACCCCGAGTCCGGCTATTCCCGTGACGGCTTCCACCTCGGAGCCGATCGAGTGGCCATCACCGCGGCGGACGCGCACCGTGGTGCCGAGCATCCATTCATGCTGGCGGTCCCAATCGGTGGCGGCCGCGAACACCGTGTCCGCCGGCGCGTCGACGTCGACCCGCTCGGTGATCTCGGTCAAACTCTTCATCGCTGCGCCTCCAGTTGGGCGACCCGGGCCCGGAGCGCGTCGAGCTCATCCGCGGTTCGCTGCAGCGTCCAGTCCACCTCGGACATCCGGTAGCCGCGCAGCACCTGGGAGAACCGGATGGCCCGCACGTCGTCGCCAGCGATCGGACCATCCGGCAGCCAGGTCGGGGTCGCATCAGGCGGCAAAGCGGCCAGCTCTTCGCCTCGACCGAACACCAGCGAGGCAACGAGGAACACCACCGCAGCAACGACTATGGCGACGATCAAGTAGATCAGCACGGTACCCACGCACCCGATCGTGGCAGTTGGGGGCTCTTCAAGGACGGCCAACCCCCCTTGTGGCTGCCGTAAACCGCTGCCAACCCCCTTCCGTCCGGGAGGGGGTTGGCAGCGGTTAATGACCGTCTGGACCGGGGTTGGCCGTCCTTGAAGAGCCCCCAACTCAGGCTGAGCGCGCGGCGAGCACGTCTCGCATCGGGGGCCGGTCAGCCATCAGCACATCGGTCTCGGTAGGCAGGAAGCGGGCACCAAGCTGCACGAACTGGGTGATGCCCGCTGATGCCCCAGCCTGCACCACGCCGCAGCGGGGCAACGCGGCGCCAAGGATCTGCCGCGACATCACGCCCAGCTCGAGCAAGGACCGGTTGCGGTGCTTGCGCACCCCCAGGTTCACCTGCGCCAGCCCGTCCAATCCGTATCGGGTGTGCGCGTCGAGCAGCAACCCGATCTCCACGCCGTATCCGGCGGCGAAGGGCACCGACTCCAGCAACTCCCGCGTCGCGGCGTACTCGCCGCCCAGTGGCTGCACCACACCGGCCAGCTCCGGCCGCAGCGCGTTGAGCAACGGCCGGGCCAGCAGCTCGGTCACCCGGCCCCCACCGGTACCGGTCTCTTGACTCTCAATCCGTAGCGGGCGCCGGTAGAAGCCCTTGACCAACTGAGTGTGCGGGCGCAGCAACACCGGCCCGAGCAGCGCCGGCACGAACCCGGCGTCGAAGTCGACCAGGTCGGAGTCGATGAACACCAACACATCGCCCGAGGTGGCAGCCAGCGAACGCCACAACACCTCACCCTTACCCGGCCACGGCGCCAGCTCGGGCAGCACATCGGTGCGCTGCACCACTCGAGCGCCGGCTTTGCCGGCCACCTCGGCGGTGCCGTCGGTGCTGCCTGAATCCATCACCACCAGCTCATCGATCAACCCGCCGACCAGCGGGCGTAGCGCATCCACCAACGCCCCCACCGTCGCCTGCTCATTCAGCGCGGGCAGTACCACGCTGATGCTGCGGCCCTGCTTGGCCGCGACAAGCTGCTCGGCGGTCCACGACACACGCTGCACGGTGGCCTCGGTGAACCACCGCCGGGTCTGCGGCAGCAGCGCCTGGCCCGTCATGCCAGGCCCCGCACAGCGCGCGCGGGCGGGCGGGTGCCGGCGATCGAGGCCACCATCTCCAGCACGTGACGGGTCCGGCGCACCTGATGGGCCCGGAAGACTCGAACGTTGGCCCACGCGGCGATGGCGGTGGCCGCGAGGGTGCCGTCGACCCGATCGTCCACCCCGACGCCCAGGGTCTCCCCGATAAAGTCTTTGTTGGACAGCGCCATGAGCACCGGCCAGCCGGTGGCGACCAGTTCGTCGCAGCGGCGCAGCAACTCCAGCCCGTGCCAGGTGTTCTTGCCGAAGTCGTGGGTGGGATCGATGAGAATGCCCTCCTTCGGCACCCCCAGTTCAACCAGGTTGCTCGCCTGAGCGGTGAGGTCTTCGATGACCTCACGCACCACGTCGGTGTAGCGCACCCGGTGCGGCCGGGTGCGCGGCGATGCGCCCCCGGTGTGCGAGCACACCACGCCGCTTCGGTGCTCGGCCGCGACCTCGGCAAGCTGCGGATCGGCACCCGCCCACGTGTCGTTGACGATGTCGGCCCCCTCTTGCAGCGCGGCTCGCGCGACCTCGTGTCGCCAGGTGTCCACACTGATCACCAAGTCGGGATGGCGCCGGCGGACGGAGGCAATGAACGGCACCACCCGGCGTGTCTCTTCGACCACCCCGACGTCCTCACCGGGCCCAGCCTTGACCCCACCGATGTCCACGATGTCGGCGCCTTCCTGCACAGCACGGTCCACGGCGTCCATCGCGGCCTGGTCGGAATACGTAGCCCCGCGGTCGTAGAAGGAGTCTGGGGTGCGGTTGACAATGGCCATCACTGCGGCCCGGTCGGCGGGCAGGGTCCGGGTCCCAAACCGGACCATGGGCACATCAGGGCTTGCTGCGAAGATCATTCGGGACGCTTAATGGGTGTCCTGCCAAGCTTGATAGGAGGCGCCGACCAGCCGGACCACTTCGTCGATCTCGTCGGTGACGTGCACCAGGGCGAGCTCCGCCTCCCGGAGTTTGCCCTGCGCGGTCACGGTGTCGGCCAGCCAGGAATACAGCCCGCTCCAGTAGTCCTGGCCGAATAGGACGACGGGGAACTTGGTGACTTTCTTGTTCTGCACCAGGGTGAGCGCCTCGAACAGCTCGTCCAGGGTGCCGAACCCGCCGGGCAGGCACACGAACGCCTGGGCATATTTGATGAACATGGTCTTGCGGGTGAAGAAGTACCGGAAGTTGATGCCGAGATCGACCCACGGATTGAGCCCTTGCTCGAAGGGCAGCTCGATGCCCAGGCCGACGGACAGCCCGCCCGCCTCGGAGGCTCCCCGGTTCACCGCCTCCATGCTGCCCGGCCCCCCGCCGGTGATCACCGCGAAGCCAGCATCAGCGAGCGCGGCGCCCAGCGCGCGGCCAATGGCGTACTCCGGATGGTCCCGGGGCGTACGGGCTGAGCCGAACACGGTTACTGCATGCGGCAACTCGGCGAGAGCCCCGAAGCCTTCTACGAACTCGGCCTGGATGCGCAGCACCCGCCACGGATCGGTGTGCACCCAGTCGCTCGGCCCGCGGGAGTCGAGCAGTCGCTGGTCAGTGGTGGTCGGTTCGTAACGGCGCTCCCGCCGCAACACCACCGGTCCACGCTGCTTTTCCCGAGGATGCTCGTCATCCCCCCCGTTGCGGCTCAACCCCGCCCACCCATCCATGGTCCCCACCCTACGTGCACCCCTCCGCCACCCCGACATTGAGCCATATCGGGCTTATCGACCTTCTTTTAGCCCAATATTTCTCCAGGTCGGGAATGCGTAAGGTAGCGGCGCAGCGCCTCCGTGCAGGCGGTGATGTGATCGATGCGGACGTGCTCGTCGCGGGTGTGCGCTTGATTGGGGTCGCCGGGGCCGTAGTTGAGGGCTGGGATTCCCAGCGCCGCGAAGCGCGAGACGTCCGTCCAGCCGTACTTGGCGACCGGGGCGATCCCGATCGCGGCCACGAACTCCTGGGCTACCGGAACTCCCAGGCCCGGTAGTGCACCGGCGGCACCGTCGGTGAACTCCAGGTCGAACCCGTCAAGCACCTCGCGGACGTGCTGCTGGGCGTCGGCCAGCGAGCGGTCCGGGGCGAACCGGAAGTTGATCTGTACTTCGCAGGCGTCGGGCACAATGTTGCCGGCTACCCCACCGGAGATGCCCACCGCCTGCAGCCCTTCCCGGTAGGTGCACCCATCGATGTCGACGCTGCGCGGGCGGTAGCCGCCCAGCCGGGCAAGCACGGGACCAGCAGCGTGGATTGCGTTGTCGCCCAGCCACGACCGGGCGCTGTGTGCCCGGCGCCCGGCGGTCCGCACAGTGACCCGCAGGGTGCCCTGGCAGCCCGCCTCGACCAGGCCGCTGGTGGGTTCAGCCAGGATCGCCAGCTGCGCGGCCAACCATTCGGGATACTCGCGCTCGACGCGGCCCAGCCCGTTACGGGCGGCCTCGATCTCCTCGCAGTCGTAGAGCACCACGGTCAGGTCGCAGACTGGCTGGGGCACGGTGGCCGCCAGGTGCAGGATCATCGCGTCGCCCGACTTCATGTCCGACGTGCCGCAGCCATAGAGCAGATCGCCGCTGAGCCGGCTGGGCACGTTGTCAGCGATCGGCACGGTGTCCAGGTGACCGGCCAGCAGCACCCGTTGTGGGTGGCCGTGATCAGTGCGGGCCAGCACGGTATTGCCGCAGCGCAGCAACGTCAGGTGCGGCGCCTGCGCGGCCAGCGCCGCCTGCACAGCGTCGGCCAGCACCGCCTCATCCCCCGACACGCTGGGTACGTCCACCAGCGCGGCGGTCAACGCCACCGGGTCGGCGGTGAGATCCAGGTCCACGGTAGTCACCGTATCGAGCCGGTCGATCACCTGCGCACGCTGTTGGGCGCTACCGTGACTGGTCGTGGACCACACGCAGATCGACTCCGTGCACGGCCTGGGGCTGGCCACCCTGACGCACACCGGCACCGTGCTCGACACCTGGTTCCCAAATCCGACCCCGGGTCTGCCGCCCGGCCCGGCAGCGGGAACCGTGCAGGTAGCCCCGGACGAGGTACCTGAGGAGTTCGCGGCGCTGCTCGGTCCGGACCCAGCGCGTGGTGTCGAGCTGGTGGCGGTGCGCACCACCATCACCGACCTGCAGGCCCCACCATTCGACGCGCATGACGTCTACCTGCGCCTGCATCTGCTGTCGCACCGCCTGATGACCCCGCGCAGCATGAACCTTGACGGGATTTTCGACCTGCTGTCCAACGTGGTGTGGACCAACTTCGGGCCATGTCCGGTACCGGATTTCGAAGCCACCCGCCTGCGGATGCGCCAGCTTGGCCCGGTCACCGTCTACGGGGTGGACAAGTTCCCTCGGATGGTCGACTACGTGGTACCGACTGGGGTGCGCATCGGCGATGCCGACCGGGTGCGGCTGGGCGCTCACCTGGCCATCGGCACCACGGTCATGCACGAGGGGTTCGTCAACTTCAACGCCGGCACACTGGGTACCTCGATGGTGGAGGGCCGGATCTCCGCCGGCGTCATCGTTGGCCCCGACTCGGATCTGGGTGGCAGCTCATCGATCATGGGGACCCTCTCGGGCGGCGGAAAGGAGCAGATCTCGATCGGCCGGCGCTGCCTGGTCGGTGCCAACGCCGGCATCGGGATCTCCCTGGGCGACGACTGCGTCGTGGAAGCCGGCTTGTACGTCACTGCCGGCACCAAGGTGACGCTGCCCGACGGCGCAGTGGTGAAGGCCCGCGAGCTGTCCGGCGCCGACGGGGTGCTGTTTCGCCGTAACTCCGTCACCGGAGCGGTAGAGGCGGTGCACCGGGGAGGCGGGGCCGGCATCGAACTCAACGCCATGCTGCACTCCAACAACTGATCGCCTCGTGACCGCTACCGGCCACTAGGCTCGCCAGCGTGCCGCTACTCAGGACCAGCAACTCGTCACACTGGGTGAGCTGGTCCGGGCCGATCCGTCCGACCCGACTGATGCCACGCTCGTGAGTGCGTAACAGTGTTCTAACACTGTTACGCACTCACGAGCCGCCGTAGTTCAGCGTCGCAAGGCGCTGAACTACGGCAGCAACCTGCTCATCGTGTGCGGTGAGTGAGACCCGGACGTGGCGAGCGCCCGCGGGGCCGTAGAACTCACCTGGCGCGACAAGCACTCCTAGCTCAGCTAGCCGGGCGACCGTGTCCCAGCACGGTTGCCCCGCGGTGCACCACAGGAACAGCCCACCCTGCGAGCGCTGTACCCGCAGCCCGGCGCGGTTCAGCGCAGGCCGCAGCTGATTTCGTCGCCGGGCGTACCGCTGCCGCTGCTGCGCGATGTGGGCGTCGTCGGATAACGCGACCACCATCGCCTGCTGCACCGGCCGAGCCACGATCATCCCGGCGTGTCTGCGCACCGCGAGCAGCTCGGCGACCAGATCAGGGTCACCGGCTATAAAGCCGGCCCGGTACCCGGCGAGGTTGGAAGACTTGGACAGCGAGTGCACCGCCAGCAGCCCGCGGTGGTCCCCCATGCACACCTGCGGGTGCAGTATCGAGACCGGCGACGCGTCCCAGCCTAGGGACAGGTAGCACTCGTCGGAGGCCACCACCGCGCCAATCTGCCGGGCCTGGGCCACCGCGCCCGCCAGCACCTCGGCCGGCAGGACATCACCGGTAGGGTTACTCGGCGAGTTCAGCCACCGCAGCCGGGTAGCCGGCGGAGCCGGGGTGTCATCGGCAAGCCGGACCGGGGTGGCACCAGCCAGCCGTGCACCGACCTCGTAGGTGGGATAGGCCAATTCGGGAAGCGCGACGAGGTCACCGGGGCCGAGCCCCAGCAACGTGGGCAGCCAAGCCACCAGCTCCTTGGAACCCACCGTCGGCAACACTGCCTCAACGGCCACACCCGACGCACCGTAGCGCCGCGCCAGAGCGTCGACCGCGGCTTGACGAAGCTCCGGTGTGCCGTGGGTAGCTGGGTAACCAGGCTGCGCCGCCGCCGACAGCAAGGCGCGGCGCACCACCTCAGGAACCGGATCCACCGGGGTACCGACCGACAGGTCGACCGCACCGCCGGGATATTCCGCGGCACGGCGAGCTGCACCGGCGAGGCTGTCCCAGGGGAACGCGGGAAGAGCCAGGCGCGCCGCCTGAGTCACTCCTCGTTCTGCGGTGGCAGGTCAGCGACCATCGGTGGGTCGTCGTTGACCGGTCCGACTTTCGACGCGCCACCGGGGGATCCCAGTTCGGTGAAGAAGTCGGCGTTGGCCTTGGTGTAGTCCTTCCACTGATCGGGGACGTCATCCTCGTAATAGATGGCTTCTACCGGGCAGACAGGCTCACAGGCGCCGCAGTCAACGCATTCGTCGGGCTGGATGTAGAGCATCCGGCCACCCTCGTAAATGCAATCCACGGGGCATTCTTCGATGCACGATCTGTCCATGACGTCCACGCAGGGCTCTGCGATCACGTATGTCACGGGGTATCTCCTGCTCCTCACTCGCGGTACCCGAACGGGCCGTCTACCTGCACAGTATCTCCGCCCACGGAGGCGACAACCAACCACCCCACCAGTCACGATCGGGCCATTACCCGGCCCAGCACCACCGCGGCCGGAAAAATGCCGCCAGCCAGCAGCAACCCTGAACGCCAGTCCACGGCAAGCAGCACGTCCCCACCCGGTCCACCGACGCCGAGTACCCCAATAACGAGAAGCCACACCGCCAGCGGCAGCGCAGCTAGCGCTCGAGGTCCGCCCAGCTGCGCCGTGCTGCGAACCAGCCATGGAGTGCTCACCGCGGCGAGCGCAATGGTGATCGGAAACGGTGCCGCACCCATTCGCAGTGGCAGGTAGAACAGCTCCACCGTAGCCAGCGCAATCGTGTCAAATACCAGCACCACAAGAGTGGCGCGGGCCAGCAGGCTCATTTCTTCGTGGGCGCCGCCGCTGACTGCGGCAGCCCGCCAAACAGGTCATCGCCCGAACCCGCAGCAGCACCACGGGCCAGGGTGAAGTGCTCGGTGTCGAACACTGGTCGGGCCACCCCGTCGGCCAGTGCGAACGCCGCATGCGGACCGGCGGTCCACACTTTGACCTGGGTGGCGTGCGCGCGCATCGCCGCGAGCACAGCGCCGCGATGCGCGGCGACGTCAAGGACGGTGGACACTGCGGCATCGTCCACGCCGGGCAACCCGTGGCCATCCGGCAGCGGGAAGGGCAACTCTGGCATCGCGGCCAGCGCGGTGATCCCCTCCGCAACCGCCGTGACCGGGTGAACCGCCCAGAACACCCGGGCTATCTCAGGTAGCTGCGCCGCGGCAGCCATCGTCACCTGGTGCGCCCGGACATGATCAGGGTGCCCGTACCCACCGTCGGGCCCGTAGGTCACCACGACCTGGGGTCGCACCGCGTCGAGTACCTCGACCAGGGCGTCAACCTGTTCGGCGAGCGCGCCGGCGGCAAAGGCCCGCGGGGGCAGCTGCGCCGGCGCGCCAGCTCTCGCCCCCGGTTGTGCGATCATCCCGGAGTCACGCCACCGGCCGATCCCGCCGAGGAACCGCTGATCGGTAACGCCAAGCACGGCGCAGGCTGCCCTAAGCTCGGCCAGCCGGTAGCCACCGAGCTGGTCGGCATGATCAGCGGCCAGGCCCCGTAACTCGTCGGTAAGCACCTCGCCCTGTTCGCCGAGTGTGCAGGTCACCAGGGTCACCTTGACTCCCGCGGCGGCGTACCGCGCGATCATTCCCCCGGTCCACAACGTCTCATCGTCTGGATGCGCGTGCACCACGACTACCCGCCGGCCGGTCATCGCCTCACCAACCCCCGCACTCGCCCCACCCTACGTCGCCCCTCCTGGCATGGGTGAGACGGTAGAGGCGATCAGCCGGCGGCGCGCAGACCCCACTGGCCGATGTTGTACTGGGGGCCGTCCAGCGACGAGTTGTCGCGGATGTTGGCGATGTCGTTGTACAGCGCAATAAACGTCGGTCTCTGGTAGAGCGGCAAGACATAAGCATCTCTGGTCAACCGGCGGTCCGCTTGGTTGAGCATCTCCTTGGCTAGCGCCTCGTCCCCGACGTCCTCCGCGGTCCCGATCAAGCGGTCGACGTCCGGGTTGCTGTAGCGGCCGACGTTGTTGCCCTGCCCGCTGCTCCAGAGCTGGACCGCGCCGCTGTACGGAAACGGCGTGGCGACCCAGGAGAACACGACAATGTCGAAGTCACCCCGGGATGTCGTGGCCCCCAGGTCGTCGGTGGGCGTGACCGTCACGGTGATGCCCAGTGGCTTGACCATCTGGGCAAACAGCTCGCACTCGACCTGGCGAACCTGGTTTTTCACCGTGTAGCGCATGCGCAACGGAGGCACCGTCAACCCGAAGGGAGTTCGCAGCTGCCCATTGACAATCCGGTAACCCGCCGCATTGAGGATCTGCTTGGCCCGTACCAGGTTTCCCGATCCCTGGGCGGTCTCGCTGACCACATCCTCATAACCGCTCTGCTGTGGGACGAAGGTGTGACTGTTCAGCGGTTTGATCTTGTTGGTGAATTGGCCCACAGTCTTGTTGATGATGGTCTGCCGGTCGACTGCGATGAACATCGCCGTACGCAGTGCGGGGTCGGCGAGGTAAGGGCTGGCCAGGTTGAAGTCGAAGTGCTCCCAACTCAGCCCGGAACCAACGAAGGAGGAGACATTGGGGATCTTGCGCACCTGCTGCACCTGGTCGACCTGCGGTTGCGGGTAGATGACCTGGATCTGGCGGTTCTGCAGCGCCGTGGCCTGCCGATTGGCGTCGGTGATGATCCGGTAGATCACCCGGTCGAGTGTCGGGCGCGGCCCGTACCACTTCGGGTTGGGTACCAGGCTCACGGATTCGTGGTTGTCGACCTTATCGATCTGGAAGGGTCCACCAGAGTACGTCGGCGCCGTTGTCCCGAACCAGGTGAACGACGCGGCCAGCCCCTGCGGGGTCGTGATGTCCCCGTGCTGTGCCGCGAGGTGTGCCGGGTACAGCGGTGAGCTGCTGCTCCACAGCTGTTTCCAGTCGGTAATGGGCTTGCTGAGGACTACCGTGACCGTCTTACCGTTGTCTGTGCCGACCACCGATTTGACCTGGTCATATCCCGTCGTGCTGGCCACAGCGCAGGCCGGGCAGTTCCGCCCGTTCTGGACTTTCCAGTTGTAGCTGAAGTCGTCCGCAGTGATCGGCATCCCGTCTGACCACACCGCATTCGGCTTGATCTTATAGACGATCGTTTCCGGGTTTGTCCCGGTGACCTTCGCCGAGTCGAGCAGGTCGCTGTTCAGCGTCACGGTGAGGTCGGGCGCGGTGATGAAGGTACGAGGCAGCAGCCCGGACAGCACCCACGCGGTCTCAAGCGCATTGCCCTGGCTGGACAGCAGATTCCAATTCGCAATGTCCTTGTCGATGGCATAAGAAAGCTGGCCACCTTGGCGCAGCTTGCCCGGCTCGGCGGAGTTGCAGGTGTTCGGCTGTGCATCGCAGGTCACGAAGGCGGTACCGGTCTGGCGCTGCGCGGCTGTGCCCGTTCCCCGGGCTCCCCCGCAGCCGGCCAGCGCGACGACGAGCGCTGTCAGCAGCGTTACCGCAGACCGTATCCGTGTTCGCGTCACGCATCCCATGGGCCGGTGACCCTAGCCCCCTACCGAGCAACGCTACGGCAGTGGTCGGACGTGTCCTACCGGGTTGTCACCGACCAGTCGGCTGAGGTCGTCGGGGTCGCCGACGGGGATGACCGCCGGGCTGGCGACGAGCGCGGTCGCGGCGATGAAGGCGCTGTCCAGAACGGCGAGCACCGGCGCTTCAGGGCGCGCTGGCATCATGTCAGCGGTCCGCACCCGATGCACGAGTACGGTCAGGTCCTGCACAGCCTCGGCGACCATGTGCTGGTCGGGCGGTCCGAGCTGCTCAGCCAGCTCGTCGAGCAACTCTCGCGACCTGACTCGGTCCAGCTCATGCCGTAACGCCTCGAAGACGAATGCGCTCAGCCACGTGGTCCGACGTGGGCGCGGACCTGCGCAAGCAGCACGGCGTCCACGGTCGCCGAGAACTTGTCCGTCCCAGGCCGTAATCGTGCAGTTATCCGGTTTCGTCGCTCGGTCCCGACGCGACTGCCCGAGCCGCGTCGGCGCCCTCATTCAGCAGGACCCGGAACCCCTCCTCGTCGAGCACCGGCACCTTGAGTGCCACGGCCTTGTCGTACTTGGATCCAGGCTCTTGCCCGACGACCACGAACGCAGTCTTCTTCGACACCGACCCGGCCGCCCGGCCACCGCGCTGAGTGATCGCCTCGGTGGCCTCGTCCCGGGAGAACCCTTCCAGCGAGCCGGTGACCACGATCGACAGCCCTTCCAGATGGCGCACCACCGAGTCGTCGACCGGTTCGGCCAGCCGCACTCCCGCGGCACGCCACTTAGCCACCACCTCGCGGTGCCAGTCCACGCCGAACCATTCGCGCACCGCCGCGGCGATCGTCGGGCCGACGCCGTCAACTGCGGCCAGCGCCTGCTCGTTCGCCCCCTCGATGGCGTCCAAGGTACGGAACTCCCGGGCCAGCGCCTGCGCCGCGGTGGGCCCGACGTGCCGGATCGACAGCGCGACCAGCACCCGCCACAACGGGCGATCCTTGGCAGCCTGCAGGTTGGCCAGCAGCTTGCGCCCGTTGGCGGACAGGTCTCCAGCCTTGGTGCGGAACAGATCGACTGCCAGCAGCTTGCGCTCATCAAGGGTGAACAGGTCGCCCTCGTCGTGCACCACACCGGCAGCCAGCAGCGCGACGGCGGCCTCGTACCCGAGCATCTCGATATCGAACGCACCGCGCCCGGCCATGTGGAAGATCCGCTCCCGAAGTTGCGCGGGGCAGGAGCGGGCGTTGGGGCAGCGGATATCGACGTCGCCCTCCCGCTCAGGTCGCAGGGGCGTGCCGCATTCCGGGCACGTCGTGGGCATGACGAACGCGCGCTCGTCGCCGGTGCGCAGATCCACCACCGGGCCGAGGACCTCGGGGATGACGTCGCCGGCCTTGCGGATCGTCACGGTGTCCCCGATCAGCACGCCCTTGCGGCGTACCTCGTCGGCGTTGTGCAGTGTCGCCAGCGACACTGTGGATCCCGCCACGGTGACCGGCTCCATGAACGCGAACGGGGTGACCCGGCCGGTGCGCCCGACGTTGACTCGGATGTCCACCAGTTTGGTGGTGGCCTCCTCCGGCGGGTACTTGAAGGCGATCGCCCAGCGCGGCGCCCGGGAGGTCGAGCCCAGCCGGCGTTGCGCCGAGACCTCGTCGATCTTGACGACCACGCCGTCGATCTCGTGTTCTACGTCGTGGCGATGCTCGCCCCAGTAGTCGATGTGCGCGATCAGCTCGTCGATCGTGGACAGCAGCCTGGTGCGGTCGGAGACCGGCAGTCCCCAGGCGGCCAGCGCCTGATACGACTCCGATTGACGGGCGGGTTCGAACCCGCGCCGGCGACCTAAGCCGTGGCAGAGCATCCGTAGCGGGCGGGTGGCCGTGACCCGCGGATCCTTCTGCCGCAACGAGCCTGCTGCGGAGTTACGGGGATTGGCGAAGGCCGGCTTGCCTGCCTCGACGAGGGCGGCATTGAGCTCGGCGAAATCGGCGAGCCGGAAAAACACCTCGCCGCGCACTTCGAGCAACTCCGGCACCGGGTACTCGGCGCTGGGCTGCAGCCGCTCGGGGATGTCGCGCACGGTGCGCAGGTTGAGCGTGACATCTTCGCCGGTGCGCCCATCACCGCGGGTCAGGCCGCGGACCAGGCGCCCGTTCTCGTAGAGCAGGTTCACCGCAAGGCCGTCGATTTTCAGCTCGGCGAGGTAGTGCACCTCGGCACCCACCTCGCGGGTAACTCGATCCACCCAGGCGCGCAGCGCGTCAGTGTCGAAGGCATTGTCCAGGCTGAGCATCCGCTCAAGATGGTCGTGCGCGGCGAACTCGGTGCTGAATCCCCCGCCGACGACCTGCGTCGGAGAGTCTGGTGCCACCAGCGCAGGCCAACGTTGTTCTAGCTCCTGCAGCCGGCGAAACAGCCGGTCGAACTCGGCGTCAGAGACGGTAGGAGCGTCGAGCACGTAGTACCGGAACTGATGCCCGCGCACCGTGTCGGCAAGCTCGCCGTGCTCGGCGCGCACCTCGGCAGGCGGTTCAGTGCCGACATTCGACCCTGCAAGCAGGTCTTCGTTACCCATGCTCGACCCTGCAAGCAGGTCTTCGTTCGTCATGCAAACATCACGCATCGGAGACTAGCTCCGGACACCGACAGCCTGCCGACCGACGCGAGCGCGGCTAGGCGACGATATGACGCGAGGTGAAGGGGAGCTGTTAGAGGGTGCGGACCGAGTCCGCTTGCGGGCCCTTGGGGCCTTGGCTCGCCTCGAACTCCACGCGCTGGTTCTCGTCCAGGGTGCGGTAGCCCTTGCCTTGGATGGCGGAGAAGTGGACGAACACGTCGGGGCCACCCCCGTCCACGGAGATGAACCCGAAGCCCTTTTCCGCGTTGAACCACTTCACGACGCCCTGTGCCATGTGCTCTCCCTCAAGAATCGGACCCTGAGAATCCGCCGCTGTGGAGCCTGCGGCCGGCACTGTGCCCGCCGCACGGTTGCGCGGACCACGCGCTCTGAGGGGAAGCGTCCCCGAGGCAAGCGCGAAGCCCGTAGTCAGACATTCCACGGACGCTTCACAACGATCGGGGAACTACACGACCACAACCTGGCGGCACGCTACCACCTTGCCCGGCCGAACCTGCCACCGGACATTCGTCAGATCGGTGGTAAACGCGGGTTTGATGTTGGCGCTGTGGTGAAAGACGTCGGCGCTATCCGCACTCGCGCTCGGCCAGATCGAGCTGCCAATCCACCGCCCGGCGGTGCGGCCTAAACCCCATCGCTTCGTTGATCGCCACCATGTACAGGTTGGAATCGGCATTGCACGTGTCGATGACGCGCAGCTCGGGACGCTCACGCCGGGCAAGCTCCAGATTGGCCACCTTGATCAGCGTGCCCAGCCGGTGACCACGGTGCTCCGGCGCGACGATGGTGTCGCCCTGCCAGGCAAACCAGCGTGAGGTGCTGTCACCGCCGATGTGGGTGAAGGCGACCAGCCGCCCGGTGCGGTCCAGCGCCGCGGTGGTGACGTTGTACTGCCCGCGGCCAAGCCAGCAGGCGTCCCGAGCCCGGATCCGCGCCGCATCGTAGATCTCCTCCTCCCACTCCAGGTCGCCCAGCGGCACGTCGGTGGACATTCGGGCGGTGAGGTAAGCGATGTCATCCAGCCACTGCGGTGGCGTGGCGCCGATCCATTGAACCAGCGAGTAGTTCTCGGAGCGGGCCTGTGCCTGGGCCTCTAGCCGGGCGAGCACGGCCGGGTCCACCGCGTCGACGTCGAGCCGCCGCCGGGTCTGCACCAAAGCTGGCACCGCGCCGGATGCGGCGGCGAATCGCCCGGCGGGGTCGGAGGCGGCTGGGTCCAGCGGGTGGGTCACCCAGGAGATCAGACGGGTGCGGTCGCGGCGGCTGGCCTCGGCACGCAGATGGGCGAGCAAGGCCCGACCGATCCCCCGTCGCCGATATTCGGGAGCCACCAGGATTGCGCCGTACGCATTGCGCCGGTTGTCTAGCATCGGGAGGGCGAGCACGCAGGCTGCCGCCGCTGAGCCGTTCGTCCGGCCCAACCACACCGTCTGTTCCTGGCCGGGCCAGGGATGCCGGAAGCTGCCCAGCACGTAGTCCCAGCAGGGCAGTGGGTCATCGGGCTGGTCCACGGCTGTCACCGCGCAGCCCAGCTCATACCAATGCCGGATGGCGACCTCGTCGGAGGGATCGACCGGGACGACAGCCAGCCCGCTGAGGCTGATGGTGGACATGCCCTCATCCCGCCACGGTCGGGGGGTCTCGCGCCACCGATTTTCCGGCTTACTCCGACCAGGACTCCGGCGGGTCCATGAACGCGTGTCCCAGCTCCCTGGCCAGGGTCAGCGCGCGCCGGGCCCAGCTCGTGGTGGCTCCGGCCAGGCCGCAGGACGGGGTCGGCAGGCAGCGCTGTGCTAGCAACTGCCGGTCGAAACCGAGCCGGTCCACCAGATCCAGTGCGGGGCGGGCCAGCGTCTCCAGACTGGGTGGCGCGGTGGGCGGTAGCGCTGGTACGAGACCGAGCAGCACCAGCGCGCCGGTGTCCCACGCTTCGCCGAGGGCGTCGACGGTAGACCGCGGCGCACCGGCGAGCAGGTCGGCGTCGATGGCCAGCGCATCGGCTCCGGCGCGACGCAGCAGAGCCAGCGGTGGCCGTGGCGCGCAGCAGTGCACGATCCGCGGTGCTGGTAGCGCGTCGAGCACGCCGCGCAGCACTTCAACCGCGTCGCCGTCAGGCACTGCGGGGACAGTGCCGTAGCCGGACGGGGTGGGCACGCCGCCGGCGAGCACCGCAGGCAGGCCCGGTTCGTCGAGCTGCACCACGGTGGGGATTCCGAGCCGGCGTGACACCTCAGCGGCGTGCGATCGCAGCCCTTCGACCAGCGACGCGGCAAACTCCCGCAACGCGCCGGTGTCAGTGAGCACCTTGTGCCCGGTGCGCAGCTCGATCTCGGCGGTCAGCGTCCAGGGCCCGGCAGCTTGCACCTTCATGGCTGCGGGCCGGGCTCCGGCGGAGTCCACCGCTTCCTCAAGCGCGTCCAGGTCGGAGCGCAGCAGGTCGACGGCCCGGCGGTGGTCACGGCCGGGCCGCGCAGTGACCCGGTATCCCCATGGCACCAGCTCGACGGCGAGATCGACGAGCAGTGCCGCGGTGCGGCCGATCAGGTCGCCACCGGCACCCCGACCAGGTAGTTCCGGCAGGTGCGGCAGCTGGGGTAGCTCGCCGACGACGGTGCGCGCGGCTTCTAACGCGTCGGTGCCCGGCATCGAGCCGATCGCAGTTGCGGTAGCCGGAGGCCAGGGTGGTAGGTCGGTCACCAGGGATGTCTATCAGGAGTCCTCGCCATTACGTGGTGAGCCTCAGCGACTTAGGTGCGATTACTAATTGTTTGCCTGCTGACCACTGGGCACCGTGGATGAGACATCTCGCGGCCGGGGAACCGGGCCCACATCCATTAGGAGGCATCGATGTCTGAGAAACGCAGTGATGTTCAGGTCGACGGTCAGCACGTTGAGTTGCTACCCGCCCGTACCGTCTTGTCGACTTTCGCCCGAGCCGCTGATGAGAGCTACGGTAATGAGGACGCGGGCGGGCTCGACTCGATTCTCGGCCACCTTCCTTCACTGGATGACTCCAACTCCGGTGGCGACAACGGCGTAAACGGCGCCGCAGGCGGCGCGACAAAGGGTATCTAGAGCCGCTGCCGGTCTATCGCGTGGCGGTGATCGTGGCGCTACCCAAGACGATGTCACCGGCGGGGTCGGGACGGTAAAGAGCGACGGCCTGACCGGGGGCTACTCCGCGCAACGGCTGCCTCAGCTGCACGAGCACGCCGCCGTCGAGGGCCTCCGCGACGGCGGCGGCGCACCCACCGTGTGCCCGAACCTGCGCGACGCATTCGATGGGGCCCTTCGGAACGCCGAGCGCCCACACCGGACGCCCGGCCTCGATGATGCTGACGTCCAAGTGCTGCGCGGATCCCACCCGCACGGTGCCAGTCGCAGGCTCCAGCGCCACCACGAAGCGCGGCCGGCCGTCAGCTGCTGGGCGGTGCAGTCCGAGCCCGCGGCGCTGCCCGATGGTGAATTCGTGCACCCCTTGGTGGCTGCCTAACA
>DATELN010000225.1:0-17464 GCA_035276605.1 Pseudonocardiaceae bacterium
TGGCCGCGAGCCTGGAGAGTCTGGCGCGGTCAACTCCACTGCCCAATGTCCAAGTGGACACCGTGAGCACCATGCTGCCCGAGCACGTCGAGACCGCGGTCTACCGGATCGCGCAAGAGGCGCTCCAGAACGTGATGAAGCACGCCAGCGCGGCCCACGTCCAGCTGCGGCTGTCGGTGGCCACCGGCGCGGTGCTGCTGGAGATCTCCGACGACGGTATTGGCTTCGACCCGGCCACCGCTCCCGAGCCCGCCGGGCCGGTGGGATACGGCCTGCCCGCTATGCAGCAGCGCGCCGAGCTGCTAGGCGGCCAGCTCACCGCCGACAGCACCCCAGGCCGAGGCACCGTCGTACGGCTGCGGATCCCCGTACCCTTCGAGCACTAGCCAGCGGCCGGATTTCCCGCGATTAATCCGAGGATGACGGCGGCGACGACGAGCATGGAGTGGTGGTCCGTGGCGAAGAGAAGTTGACCCCGAAGTGGGTGTACGCAGCACACTGATCCCGGGCAGTGAAATGATCCGCTAAGCACGGGAGCGGTGAGCAGACCATGAACACTTCATGTGGCGCGACGCTGCGCCGCCCGCTCGCCGTGCTTGTCGCGGCCATCGGGCTCACGGTGGGAGCCTGCGCCAACCACACCAGCAACAACACCAGCAACGTGGCTGGCCCGGCGTCTACGACGTCATCGGCGCCGGTGATGACGTCGGCGGCGCCGGCGCCAGCGCAGCCGACGATCAATAGCTGGGCCAAATCTATGTGCCAGGCGCTCGGGTTCGCCTTCCTGCAGCTGGGTTCGCCACCTGAGCCAGACTTCACCAACCCGGCCGCGACGCGGCAAGCCTTCGGCACCTACCTGAGCAACGCGGCGAATGCCACGCAGCGCGCGATAGATCTGTTGTCGTCGGTCGGCGCTCCGCCAGTGGACAACGGCCAGCGAATACTGGACCAGATGCGTACGCAGCTGACCCAACTGCGCGGCAACCTCAACGAAATGGCGACGCAGCTTAACCGAGCCAGTCCCAATGACGTGGGCGCGATCGGGCAGGCCTTCGGCGCGATCGGCAACGTCGTCGGCTTGTTCGGCACTCTGACGAACGACCCACAACTGCGCGCGGCCATCGACCAGACGCCGGAGTGCCACACCTCGCCCGGCTGACCACCGCCAGCGGATCAGGCAGGTCGCGCTTCAAGAACGGCGACTGCGGTCGCGGCGGTCTCGGCGGCGTGCGTGGCACGGTCGCGCAGTTCACTACCGAGGTCACCGAGTTCGACGTTGAGCCGGACCAGCTCGGCGGCTGATCGGGCCGCAGCAGCGGCCAGCACCGCAGCGGTGAAGGCGTCGCCGCGCAGGTTTTGATTACCGCGTTTGGTGAGTTCCACTGCTTCGACCGCCACCCCGCAAGCCGCCTCGGCGATCTCAGTCGGTACCCGAGCGGCCCGCTCGAGCGCGCGTCGAATCTGCCGGCGGCGCACCTGCGGATCGGGCGCACGGGGTAGCGCGAACGCGGCGAGCACCGCCTGGTAGGCCTCGGCGTCCTGCTCAGCCAGGGCAGCGACCTGGGTCCGCATCCGGTCGGCGTAGGCCGCCCGGCCGGCGGAGTCGATCAGCTGCGCAGTGGAGAACCGGGCGGCCATCCCGAGTAGCCCGGCGGCCATCGCGGCGGTGATCGCCGCCGCGCCACCGCCGCCGGGTGTGGCCTGTTTGGCGGCAAAGCGGTCCAGCAGCTCGGCAACCGGGCAGTCGAGCAGCGGCGCACTGCGATCGATGATCACGACAGGCCGACGATTTCACCGCGGGAATCGATGTCTATGCGGGTCGCAGCGGGGTTGGCACTCAGACCCGGCATGGTGCGCATGTCACCGCAGATCGGGTAGATGAACCCGGCACCCACCGAGGCCCGCGCCTCCCGCACCGGCAACACCCATCCGGTGGGCGCGCCCTTGAGCGCCGGATCTGATGAGATCGACAGGTGCGTCTTGGCGATGCACACCGGCAGCTTGCCGAACCCGTTGCGCTCGTAACTTTCCAGCTGCCGGGATGCCTTGAAGTCGTACTCCACCGCCTGCGCGCCATACACTCGCAGCGCCACAGTGAGGATCTTCTCCCGCAACGTCGCATCGTTGGGATACAGGAACGTGAAGCTCGACGGTTCGTCGGCGGCCTCGGCCACCGCGGTGGCCAGCTCGGCGGCTCCCTTGCCGCCCTCGGCGAAGTGCGTGCACAGCGCTGACCGGACGCCCATGGCGTCGGCGATTTCCCGGATGGCGGCGTGCTCCGAAGGGTGATCAGTGGGGAAGGCGTTGATCGCCACCACCGGTGGCACGCCGTGGATCAGGACATTCTCGATCTGCTTGCGCAGGTTGGCCGCGCCGGCATGCACGTCGTCGGGGTTTTCGGCCAGCATCTTCTCCGGAAACGGACGGCCGGCAGCGACCTTATGCCGGCCGGAATGCGTCTTAAGGGCGCGGACCGTGGCCACCAGCACCGCCGCATCTGGCCGTAACCCCGACGCCCGGCATTTGATGTTGAAAAATCGCTCGGCGCCCATATCGGCGCCGAAACCCGCCTCGGTGACCAGATAGTCACCGCAGTGGATCCCGATCAAATCGGCGATCACTGACGAGTTGCCGTGCGCGATGTTGCCGAACGGCCCCGCGTGCACCAGCACCGGCGTGCCCTCCAGCGTCTGCAGCAGGTTCGGCTTGATCGCCTCGCGCATGATCACCGTCATCGCGCCGGCCGCTTTCACGTCCTCAGCCGTCACCGGCTGCCCGTCGCGGGTGTGGCCGATCACGATCCGACCCAGCCGTGAGCGCATGTCGTGCAGCGACGTGGACAGCGCTAGAACCGCCATCACCTCGCTGGCCGCGGTGATGTCGAACCCGCTTTGCCGGGGCGTGCCGTCGGCTTTCGAGCCCAGCCCGACCACGATGTTGCGCAAGACGCGGTCGTTGACGTCAAGCACCCGGTTCCAGGTGATGCTGTGCGGGTCAAGATCGAGGCCGTTGCGCTGCTGCAGCTGGTTGTCGATCATCGCGGCAAGCAGGTTATGCGCTGCGGTGACGGCGTGCATGTCCCCGGTGAGATGCAGGTTCAGTGTCTCCATGGGCACGACCTGGCTGTAACCGCCACCCGCCGCGCCGCCCTTGATCCCGAAGGTGGGGCCCATCGAAGGCTGCCGGATCGCTACCGTGGCCCGCTTACCGATGTGTGCGAAGCCCTGGCCCAACCCCACCGTGGTGGTGGTCTTGCCCTCGCCCAACGGGGTCGGGGTCACCGCCGTGACTACCACATATTTCGCCTCGGGCGCCTGCGCCAGCTCGTTGATCGCCGCGGGTTTGACCTTCACCACGTGCTCGCCGTACGGCTCGAGCAGATGCGCACCCAGTCCCATCGTCGCCGCGATATCCACCAGCGGCGTCAGCGTCGCGCCCCGCGCAATCTCGAGATCACTGGGAAACCCCACCTGACCACCTCCTCGTCCCCTCACGCCGGGTCACGGGTTAGTAGCGGTAGTGGGCCGGTTTGTAGGGGCCCTCGACATCGACGTCGATGTACTCGGCTTGGTCCTTGGTCAGCTTGGTGAGCTGGCCGCCCAATGCCTCGACGTGGATTCGGGCGACCTTCTCATCGAGCACCTTGGGCAGGACGTAGACCTCCCGGTCGTATTCCTGATGCTTAGTGAACAGCTCGATCTGGGCAATCACCTGGTTGGAGAACGAGTTCGACATCACAAAGCTGGGGTGCCCGGTGGCGTTGCCCAGGTTCAGCAGCCGCCCCTCGGACAGCACGATGATCGAGTGCCCATCCGGGAAGATCCACTCGTCGACCTGCGGCTTGATGTTCAACCGGCGGGCGCCCGACCGGCGCTCCAGCCCGGCCATGTCGATCTCATTGTCAAAGTGCCCGATATTGCCCAGGATCGCCTGGTGCTTCATCCGCGCCATATGGTCAACGGTGACGATGTCTTTGTTTCCGGTTGCGGTGATGATGACGTCCGCGCGGTCGACCAGGTTGTCGAGAGTGTCCACGGAGAATCCGTTCATCAGCGCTTGCAGCGCGCAGATGGGGTCGATCTCGGCCACCACCACTCGGGCGCCCTGGGCGCTGAGGGCCTCGGCGCAGCCCTTGCCGACATCTCCGTAGCCGCAGACCACGGCCAGTTTCCCGGCCAGCAGCACATCGACGGCGCGGTTGATCCCGTCCACCAGCGAATGCCGGCACCCGTACTTGTTGTCGAACTTTGACTTGGTCACCGAGTCGTTGACGTTCATCGCCGGGAACAGCAACTCTCCCGCCGCCGCCAGGTGGTACAACCGCAGCACTCCGGTGGTGGTCTCCTCGGTCACCCCGCGGATGCCCTCGCCGATCGCGGTCCACTTGCCTGGCGCAGCGGCCAGCGAGGCCCGCAGCACGTCCAGGAACGCCTTCCACTCATCGGAGTCGTTGTCATCCGCGGCGGGCACGACGCCGGCCTTCTCGTAGGCCACCCCCTTGTGCACCATGAGGGTGGCGTCCCCGCCATCGTCCAGAATCATGTTGGGTCCTGCCCCGTCGGGCCAGGTCATCGCCTGCTCGATGCACCACCAGTACTCGGCCAGCGTCTCGCCTTTCCAGGCGAAGATTGGCACCCCTTGGGGCTCCTCCGCGGTCCCATGCGGACCCACCACGACCGCCGCTGCGGCATGATCCTGCGTGGAGAAGATGTTGCACGACGCCCACCGCACCTCGGCGCCGAGACTGACCAGCGTCTCGATCAGCACCGCGGTCTGGACGGTCATGTGCAGCGACCCGGAGATCCGCGCCCCGCGCAACGGGAACACGTCCGCATATTCCCGGCGCAACGCCATCAAACCCGGCATCTCATGCTGGGCCAACCGGATCTCGTTACGGCCGAAATCGACCAGGCCCAGGTCGGCCACTGCAAAATCAATACCGTTGCGGCTCTGTAGCTTGTTCTCCGCGGCAGGCGCCACAGTCATCGAAAATGCACTCCTTAGTGAGATTGAACGTCAAGCACGCAGGTGCTCGGACACCTCGGCCGCGCTGTCGGGTCCGTAGGCTTCGCTGAATCGATGCAGGAACGTCTCTGGTTCGTACGTGTGTTCCTGAGTTCCTACCGACTCGATCACCAGAGTGGCCAGCATGCACCCAAGCTGGGCAGCCCGCTCGTCACCAACGCCCCACTGCACCCCAGCCAGGAAGCCCGCGCGGAACGCGTCGCCGACCCCGGTGGGGTCCGCCTTGGTCAACTCCTGCGGTGGCGTTACCGACACGGCCGGCTCACCGGGCCGTTGCACGGTCACGCCCTTGCCGCCGCGCGTCATCACTGAGACACCCACCCGCTCCAGGACATCCTCGTCGTCCCATCCGGTCTTGCGTTCCAGCAAGCCGCGTTCGTAGGTGTTGGTGAACAGGTAGGCCGCGCCCTCGACGAGCGCTTTGATCTGATCGCCCTCCAGGCTGGCGAGCTGCTGGGACGGATCAGCGGCGAATGGGTAGCCAAGATCCCGGCACTCCTGGGTGTGCCGCAACATCCCGGCCGGATCATTGGGTCCGACCAGCACGAGATCAGTGCCGCCGAAACGGTCCACGATCGGCTTGAGCTCGATGTCGCGGGCCTCGCTCATCGCGCCGGGGTAGAACGAGGCGATCTGGTTGGAGTCGGAGTCGGTGGTGCACAAAAACCGGGCGGTGTGCTTGGTCTGCGAGACGTGCACCGCGCTGACCTCCACCCCGTGGGCCGACAGCCACTGCCCGTACTCGGCGAAGTCGGCACCGACCGCGCCCACCAGCACCGGCGCCAGCCCGAGACAACCCAGGTTGAACGCGATGTTGGCGCCCGCCCCGCCGCGGCGGATCGCCAGATCGTCGACCAGGAACGACACCGAGATGCTGTCGAGTGCCTCCGGCAAGATCTGCTCGGTGAACCGACCCGAATAAACCATGAGGTGATCAGTGGCGATCGAACCGGTGACGATGATGGTCACGCCCTCCCCCTCTCAGGCTTCCTCTTCAGGCTTCTGTTCAGGCCACTGCCGGCTGCACGGTGGCGGGCAGACCGGCGGCCTCGCGCAGTTCCGCTGCCCTGTCGGTGCGCTCCCAGGTGAAGTCGGGATCGTTACGCCCGAAGTGGCCGTAGGCAGCGGTCTTAGCGTAGATGGGCCGGTGCAGCCGCAGGTAGTTCCGGAACGCTGCCGGGCGCAAGTCGAAGTGCTCGCCAACCAGCTTCTCGACGGTCCGGCGCGGGACGTGCTCCGTACCGAAGGTCTCCACCAGTACCGACAGCGGCCGCGCGACGCCGATCGCATAGGCCAGTTGCACCTCGACCCGGTCGGCCAGGCCAGCGGCCACAATGTTCTTGGCCACGTACCGGGCCGCGTACGCGGCGGAGCGGTCCACCTTGGACGGGTCCTTGCCGGAAAACGCACCACCACCGTGTCGGGCGAAACCACCGTAGGTGTCAACGATGATCTTCCGGCCGGTCAGCCCAGCGTCGCCAACCGGGCCACCGATGACGAACCGGCCGGTCGGGTTGACGAACAGGTTGCGCGCCAATTCTTCTTCGTCGTAGAAGTCGTGTGGCAACTCAGCTAGCACGACCTGTTCCCACAGATCGGCCCGGATTTGCTCGGAGCTCACGTCCTCGGCGTGCTGAGTGGAGATCAGCACCTTCTCCAGTCCGATCGGCACGCCGTCCCGATACCGGACGGTGACCTGCGTCTTGCCGTCGGGCCGCAGGTAGGGCAGCGTGCCGTCCTTGCGCACCGCCGCCAGCCGCTTAGACAGCCGGTGGGCCAGCGCGATCGGCATCGGCATGAGTTCGGGGGTCTCGTTCGTCGCGTACCCAAACATCATTCCCTGGTCCCCGGCGCCGGCGCTGTCCAGCTCGTCTTCGGAGAGCTGCCCGCGCCGTTCGTGAGCCATGTCGACGCCCTGGGCGATATCCGGCGACTGCTTGTCCAGCGTGGTCATCACCGCGCAGCAATTCCCGTCGAAGCCGAAGCTGCCGTTGTCATAGCCAATGCGGCAGACGGTGTCGCGAACGATCTGGGTGTAGTCCAGCGCGCCCGGTGTGGTGATTTCCCCGGCCAGCACGACCAGTCCGGTTGTGACCAGCGTCTCGCACGCCACCCGCGAGTTCGGGTCCATCGCTAGCGCCGCATCCAGCACCGAATCGGAGATCTGGTCGGCCATCTTGTCTGGGTGACCCTCGGTCACCGACTCCGAAGTGAAGAGAAACTCGACGGACTCCAGCTGGGTCATGCGATCACGCTCCTTGCGCAGTGGTCGTTTCGGGGGCCGGTTCTGGGGTTGCTTTCGACAGGGTTCGGCGGACCGCGATAGTCCCCTCCACCATCGCCGCCAGCTTCGCCCTGGCCACATCGGCGGGCAGGTGACGTAGTCCACAGTCTGGATTAATAACCAACTTTTCGCGCGGGAACGTCTCCAGCGCTTTCCGGATGCGCGCTGCGATGAGATCCGCGGATTCGACCCGCTCAGTCTTGACGTCTACCACTCCCAGCCCAAGCGCGCGGTCCCAGCCGAGCCGCTGAATCACCGATAGGTCCTCGTAGCCTTTGCGGCCGAACTCGAGCACCAACTGGTCTACGTTCGCATCGAGCACCGCGGGGAACAAAAAGTCGTAGTGGCCCTCCCAGGACGGCCGGGCGTAGCGGTTGCCGTAACACACGTGCAAGCCCCAGGTGACGTCGACGCCGTGCGTCACGATGTTGATGGCCTCGACCGCCACGCCGACATCGTCGGGGTAGCCAGCTAGAAACGGTTCATCAATCTGAAGCAGCTCGGCACCCACGTCGGCCAGCGCCCGCGCCTCGGCGTTGAGCACCTGCGCCAGTGCCCGCACCAGGTCAGCCGATTTGGCATACGCCTTGTTCTGGATCCGGTGGGCCAGCGAGAAAGGCCCGGTGAAGCTGAATTTGATGGGACGGTCGGTGTGCGCCCGGGTGAAGCGGAAATCGTCGGCCAGGCCCAGCGGCGGAGGGGGGTCGATCGGCAACGGCTCAGCCACGACCGGCGAGTCGTAGTAATCAAAGTAGAAAGACTTGACGGTGACCGGGATGTGCACGCCGGTGATCCGGGCCAACAAATAGTCGATGTCGTTGTCGCGCCGCAGCTCCCCGTCGGAGACGATGTCGATGCCAGCGGCCTCCTGGTCCTTGAGCGCTGCCTTCACCGCCATGTCGTGGATTTCACCGAGATGGCTGCGGCTGATCCGGTTGCGGTAGTAGTCGGTTTTAAGCCTTTCTAACCACTCTGGGACAGAGTATGACCCCACGACCGTGGTAGGTAACACGGGCAGCATGTCAGTCCCTTACCTGCGCGGTCATGGTGACGATATTCGTACCGGTCCGGTGCGCGAAGCGCTGAAAATCCACATCGAAACCTCGTCGGCGCCCGATATGCGCCAGCAGCGGACCATTGAGCCAGTTCACCACAGAGCCGTCATATTTCCCGGGCCCACGGAATCCAGTGCGGTAGGCATGCACGTCGGTCACGAAAAGGTCGTGGCAAATCAGCCGGCCGTAGGGGTGCAGGAGCGGGATGGTGTCGGTGAAGCTGGCCACCGCGCCGTTGTTCACATGCATGCGGATAGCGGCACCGGACTCCAGCAAGGGTCGCAGGCTTTCCCCGCTGACCGTTGGCGCAATCTGGTAGAGGTCCAGGCCCGCCAGTGGCTGGTACCGCTCTTCCAAGCGCAAAGCCGCCCAGCAGCGGCGCCAGAACTCGACCGCCATTTCGACGGATGGGAAATGCGCCGGCATCGCCTCAGCGAGCAAGGCAGGCTGCAGCCGCAGCAGCTTGCCGATCAATCCAGGTACCTGCTCAGGCCGGGCCGATACCGACTGCGCGATGTCCGCGGCAGCGCAGGAGGGCAGGTATGCCCGGCTCTGCACGGTATACGTGCGTCCGCCGATTTGCGCTACCTCATCGGTGGGCAGGTTGTCGTAGACGTTGGAAATGTAGACCAAGAAAACTTTGTAACCTAGAAAGCCCAGCGCAGTCCGTGGTTGGGTGGCGTCCAGCACGAATGCACTGACGTGCTGGGCGTGGTCGGCGACCGCCGCCCGGGCGAGTTCCAACACATGCGGCGAGTAGTCGCACATCAGGTAGTGCAACCGCCGGTAGTACTCCTTGCCGTGGGCCCGATCCAGCGCGGTGAACTCATCCAACCAGGTTTTCGCCTGTGCTCCGTTACCGGGGCCGAGCTCGACCACGTAGAGCTCATCGGGCAGCGCATTTCGTTCGGCGAGGGAATCCCACAGCATGAATAGATTGGTGATGATCTCACGCACTGCATCACGGTTCCGGGCGTCGCTCTCACCACCCGGCAGCGTTTTTTCGTACTGCTGGCCGGTGACCTGTTCCCATAGATCGAGGGCCTTCCAGTACAACGCGTTGAAATCCCAGATCACGCTGCTGCGGGTGGCTACCCAAGGTTCCAGGTAGATCCGGGATGGGTTGGCTCCCGCGGCGTGGGCTCGGATGAGAT
Organism: Pseudonocardiaceae bacterium; assembly: GCA_035276605.1. Classification (GTDB taxonomy): domain Bacteria; phylum Actinomycetota; class Actinomycetes; order Mycobacteriales; family Pseudonocardiaceae. The sequence continues at coordinate 9,519 of DATELN010000225.1, forward strand.
CGCCGGTGAGCTGCTTGAGTGGCGCGTCGCCGCTGCGCCGGACGTCGATGGCGACCTCCAGCTCGTCGGAGGTCATCACCGCCGACAGCGCTACCGGCATCACCTCCGACTCGTGACCGTGAGCAGCCACGATCGGCCGGATATCGACGACATCGCGAAAGTTGTTGCGGTACTGGACCCAGTCACACACCACGCGAACCCGGGACAGGTCCAGCGAATCCTCAGCTAGGGCATCCAGCACCGGGCCCAGCGAGGCGGTCGCGTCCACGGGCTTGGAGCCGCGAAGCTTGCCAGTGGGACGAAAATCAACCAGCACGGCCGCTGCCCTCCCTGGAGTCGATCAGGATGCTGCCGGCTTCGCCCCACGAACCCGATGCAGTGGGTTGAAGCCGGTCCCGCGCAGCCGTGCGACCGTGGCGCGGAGCTGTTCGACTTCCTGTTGGAGCATCTCGACCGCATCCATCTCAGGTACCTGGACGGTGTCCTGGGTGGCGATCAAGGGGCATCCACAGTGTGGGCAGTTGACCTCGTGCGCCATCTCACCCTCCTGATGCCGCGACAGCCTCATCTGTGAGGCCGGCCACACCCTTAGTGAAAAGGGCACCGGGGGTGCGCAACAACCGGGTCGGTGCACGAAATCCACGCCCACGTACTTGTGGTCATGCCACAAACGCCACGATTGCTCGTTCTCAGCGACTGCGCTGAACAGATCACCGGCGAAATGGTCACATGCGGGTGCGGCTACCTCGCCAGCTCCTCAGGGACCCAGCCCCGATCCCGGCACCCGCCAAAGCGAGACACAACAGTCCGCCCAGCATGAATGCCGTGTCATCAAGCGGGCCGAGTGCCACTCCGGCCAGGTGAAACACCAGGGCGAGAGCAAACAGGATGGCGGCGAAGATAGTGATCATGTGGCCTCAGCTCACCGCTGGCGTAGGTACGAAAAGTTACTACTTGTCCATGTTCGCACCGCGACGAACTGCCCGCATGTCGAGCCGACACCCGCGTGCAAACATCTAGGCCATGTCCCGTAGATCATTCCAGTGGTGATCATCCCACGTGTCGCCAAGTTCGACTGAAGATCCACGGGACGTGGCCCAGTGTGCTTTCCGAAGGATCTACCGCCGATTGTCGAGGCCACTAAGTAGGTCCCGTGTCCATGCGGATGCCGATCGACGTCCGCGCGGTGGCGCCGGTGGGGGTGCCGACCGCGTGCATCGGTCGGCCGTCCGGATCACCGGCCAGCCCTGGGCCGCGCAAAAGCACCAGGCTGCCGGCGTCGGCCTGCCAGGTCCAGATGGGGTCGCCAGCGCGGTTACGGCACAGCGTGAATGGTGCCGATCCAGCGACCGTCACTACGGCGACGAGCGCAGCGAACCGGCGCTGGTCGCGGTGCGGCGTGATGCCCAACGACTCAGACTGGTAGCGCTGGACAGCGACCTCGTTCGGTATCCAATCCGGGACTCCATGCCGGTTGACCTGACCGACCAACTCGTCGCACAGGCCAGCCAGCACGGGGTAGCGCATTGGGAGTTGGTCGACGGAGATCTGGAAGCACTCAACCTGCTGGCGGACCTGCCCGATCACCGGGGCCGCTGGCTCAAATGGTCCGCTACCCAGCTCGGCCGCCAACTGGTCGCAGCACGGCTGGTGCACGGCGCGAGCGGCAAACGCCACACCCTGCTCGGTCACCTCGCGCAGCAGCTTGGACCATGACAGGTGAGCGACCAGCGTGGCCATATGTTGCTAGTTCTTATCTGGAGCCCAGTAGGCGAGCAGCTCGGCGAAGGTCTCGAAGGCGGGCGCCGAGACGCCGTACGGGGCTTCCAGGTGCACGCTCAGCGGGTAACCAAGGTCTGCGACACCATCGATCACCCGCTTGTACAGGTCCACCATGAGCTTGCGCTTCTGGTCAGGCGCGCTGTCGGCCAATTTGCTGACCAGGGCCTGCTCCTCGGCAACCGCATCATTGCCGGAGTCCTGGATCAGCCAGTTGATCAGACCTACCTTGTTCTCGAACTTCGGGACGAAGCCGAACGACAGCAGGATCTCCGGACGGTGCTCGGTGTGCGCGGCGAAGTCGGCAAGGAAGCCGACGATCGCATCGGAGTACAGCAGCTGAGTCATGCCGAATGTGGCGCCCTGGTTGCACTTGAAGCCAAACCGACCCTGCTCGCTGTCTCGGGTGGGGATAAGGATCACGCCCCGGTTTTCCACCAGCTGGTCGTACAGCGACAGCGCGTCGGTGGGAGCGACACCGGAGCCCTCGCCATCGTTCATCGTGCGCGGGACACCGACGAAAATGATGCCTTCGATACCGGCAGTCCGCAGATCGGTCAGCCGCTCGCGCAACACCGGTTCGTCCATGAAGGCAGTGACCTGTGTGCACAGCCCGTTCACCCCGGGCAGCTGCGGCTGGATGGCCGACCAGAACTCGAGCACATCGAGCTTCGGCTTCATCTCGACCGGCCGGTCGTGCTCTTCCGCGATCAGTCCGGGCATCATCACGTGGCCGATCCGGCCGCTGAGGCCGAACTGCTGTGACAGCTCAAGCACCTTGTGCGCCTCGTCAACGGCCCGCTGCGTGCCGTGCTCCACGTTTGTCGGGACGAGTTCGAGTGCGATGGTGTTGAGGGTCACGGGGTTGCTCCTGCCGTCTCGGCGACGGGCTACCACAGCCGACGAGATGATACCGAGCTGTCTGCGGCGCCGTCGACGATGACCATAGCGCCGAGAAGGATCAGGCGACGTCGAACAGACACTCCGGGCGCCTTCCCCGGCCGACACCGGTGTCGTGCCACCAGCGGTGCAGACACTGGCCACACTGCACCCAGACGAAGTTGACATCGGCGTCGAGCAGGTACAGGGCACTGTTGGCCTCGCAGTAGCGGCAGGGCAGCCACACCCGCCGCCCGGGGTCCGCTTGGGCATCCAAGATCATCTCATCCCCCTGGTGTATCGGGTAGCACACCGGCGGCGACGAGCACGTCGTAGGTGGCTTGCTGGTTTGGATCGAGATCGGCGTAAAGCCTCTGACGGGCCTGGGTTTCACCGGTGAGGATCGCAGTCGGATCCCAATCTGGGTCCAAGGCGTCGAGGACGGCGGCAAGGCGTACGCCTTCGTGCAACGTGAGATCAATAGTGAACAGGACGAGACCGGCCACGGCTCACCTCCACCGATGTGGTTGACGGCGCCAGGGGCCGGGTGCTCGCTAGCTGCGCGACGCGCTCCGGACTGGCCGGACGATGCTCGGTGAGGGGCTGCGTGCTGTTGAAGACATAGATCCCAGCCGCGTGGCTCAGGCATCGGGTGACGTCGGTAGCAAGGGCCTCGGCGCGCTGCAGATGCGGCGTGACGGTGCCCCACGCCGCCCAGCGATCTCGAGCGGCCGCGGTGAGCTCTCCGAGGTGGGAGGCGATCCGCGCCAGATCGCGGACCAGTGTCAGCGTCTCGTCGTTCGTGGTGATGGGCGAAGCAACCGCAGTGGCCAGCGCTACCGCTGCCGCCTCGACCGGAGCATTGATCGTCGGTTCCATGACACGTCGCCAATCCACATTCCACGCAGTCCATGCACCGGGACAGAGGCGGCGTTGTGGCGGTGTGATACGCCGCCCCGTGAGTGGCGATGTGAGCTACGACTCGTATTGCGCCACTCCCGGGCCCTTCGGGCCATCACCACACGACCGTCACAGCGCGATCAATCTCGGCGTAGTCGCGCGGGGTCAGCTCAGGGACGCCGATGCCGTCCCTGGCGGGCACGTCACTGATGCGCTCCCAGGCGTACTTCTGACATGCCTCACTCCCATTCGATGGTGCCGGGAGGTTTGCTGGTGACGTCGAGCACTACTCGGTTGATGTCGGGCACCTCGTTGGTGATCCGTCCGGAGATACGGGCCAGCACGTCGTAGGGCACTTTCGCCCAGTCCGCGGTCATTGCGTCCTCGCTGGACACCGGGCGCAGCACGACCGGATGACCGTAGGTTCGCCCGTCACCCTGAACCCCGACGCTGCGGACGTCAGCCAGTAGCACGACCGGGCACTGCCAGATGTCGCGGTCCATCCCCGCCGCAGTGAGCTCCTCCCGGGCGATCGCGTCCGCGGCGCGCAACGTCTCCAGACGTGCTGCGGTGACCTCACCGATGATCCGGATCGCCAGGCCCGGTCCCGGAAACGGCTGGCGGTGCACGATCGTCTCCGGCAGTCCCAGCTCCAGCCCCACCCGGCGCACCTCGTCCTTGAACAGCGCCCGTAGCGGCTCGACCAGCTCGAAGCTCAGGTCCTCGGGCAACCCACCGACGTTGTGGTGACTTTTGATGTTCGCGGTGCCCGACCCGCCACCGGATTCGACCACGTCGGGATACAGCGTGCCCTGCACCAGAAACCGGATCTGTTGACCGTGCCGCCCCGCCTCAGCGGCGAGGTCGCGCGCGGTGGCCTCAAAGACTCTGATGAACTCCCGACCAATGATCTTTCTCTTCTGCTCGGGATCGGTGACCCCCACCAGCGCGGACAGGAACCGGTCTCGCGCATCGACAGTGACCAGCTTGACCCCCGTAGCCGCCACATAATCCTGTTCCACTTGGGTCCGCTCACCGGCCCGCAGCAGACCGTGGTCGACGAACACGCAGGTTAGGGCGTCGCCAACGGCGCGGTGCACCAGCGCTGCGGCCACCGCGGAGTCCACCCCGCCGGACAGCCCGCAGATCAGTTGGGCGCCGTGAGCGCGGGCCCGGATCGCCGCGATCGTCTCGTCGATGACGTTTGCGGTGGTCCAGCTCGGCCGGATGCCGGCGATCTCGTGCAGGAATCGGCGCAAGACCTCCTGACCGTGCGGCGAATGCACCACCTCGGGGTGGTATTGCACCCCGGCCAGCCGCCGGTCGAGGTCCTCGAAGGCCGCCACTGGGGAACCGGGGGAGAGTGCGGTAACCGTGAAACCGTCGGGAGCTGCGGTGACCGCATCGCCGTGGCTCATCCACACTGGACCGCGGGCGGGTAGCTCGCGGTGAAGTACGCCGCCGCCGTCGAGCAGCTGCAGATCGGTACGCCCGTACTCCCGCGTGCCGGTTTGTTGCACACCGCCGCCCAGCGCGTCGGCCATCGCTTGGAACCCGTAGCAGATGCCTAGCACCGGCACCCCGGTCTCGAACAGCGCCGGGTCGACGCGAGGGGCGCTTGTCTCGTAAACGCTGGCCGGTCCGCCGGACAGGACGATCGCCGCAGGCTCGCCAGCCAGTAACTCAGACACCGGCGTGGTGTGTGGCACAACTTCGGAGTACACCTGCGCCTCACGAATCCGGCGCGCGATCAGCTGCGCATACTGCGCCCCGAAGTCGACGACCAGCACGTGGGCACGGCGCGAGGACATAGTGACAGCGTAGGTGGGTTGCGGCACGGACCGTGACTACGGGAGCCACCGGGATGTACGCCGTGTTTGATCGCTCAGGAAGGCGCCAGCCGCAGAGCACCAACGGCATGCTGTGGCACACCCGGCGTGCGCGGCGAGATGGGATCTAGGCGCTGGTAGTCCTTGCCTGGGGCGGGCCGCCGGTCCGGGTCGCCCTTGTTAGGCCATATCGCGAAGGCTCTCTCGGCCAGCGCGGTGATGGTCAGCGCCGGGTTCACGCCGAGGTTCGCGCTGACCGCCGAGCCGTCCACAACCGAAAGGCCGGGGTAGCCATGCACCCGGTGGTAGGCGTCGATGACGCCGTCGGCGGCGGTCGCGCCCATCGGGCAGCCACCGAGAAAATGCGCGGTCATCGGGATCTCGAACAGCTCCCCCCACGTGCTACCGGCGATGCCGCCAATGTGCTGGGCAGTGAGGTGGCTGGCGTGGAAACCGGCCGGGATGAAGGTGGGGTTGGGCTCACCGTGGCCGTAGCGGGAGGTGAGCCGGCCGCGACGGCGGTAGGTGGTCAGCGAGTTGTCCAAGGTTTGCATCACCAGCAGGATCACCGTTCGCTCGCTCCAGTGCCGTACGGACAGCAACCGCGCTGCTCGGATCGGATGCTGGCGGATGAAACGGAGTAACTGCCGCCAGCGCGGGGTGTCCGAGGCTCCGTCGGTGGACACTGTCTGCAACAGACCCATCGCGTTGCTGCCCCGCCCGTAACGGACCGGCTCAATGTGGGTGTGCTCGTCGGGGTAGAACGACGAGGTGATGGCCACCCCGCGGGAGAAGTCCCGTAACGGGTCCACTGAAGCCCGGCTAGCGCCGACGATCGCTTCGGAGTTCGTCCGGGTCAGCTCACCTAACCGGGGTGACAGCCGCGGCAGCACACCCTTATCCCGCAGCCGGTGTAGCAATTGCTGGGTTCCCCAGGTGCCGGCGGCCAGCACCACCTGATTCGCCTTGATCGTCCGACGCGCGCGCTTTCCGGTGCGCCGGGCGTTGATCAGCCAGGTCCCATCCGGCTGCGGGCACACCGCGGTCACCGTGGTCATGGGATGCACCACCGCGCCGGCTCGTTCGGCGAGGTACAGGTAGTTTTTTACCAGGGTGTTCTTGGCGCCGACCCGGCAGCCGGTCATGCACGATCCGCACTCGATGCAGCCGGTTCGCCGAGGGCCGGCGCCACCGAAGTACGGATCGCCGACCTGCTCACCCGGAGTACCAAAGAACACCCCGACACGGGTGGGTTGGAAGCTCTTCAAGACATCCATATCCCGCGCCACCCGCTGCATCACCGTATCCGCGGCGGTGTGCCCGGGATAGGTCGTCACCCCGAGCATCCGCTCCGCCTGGTCGTAGTACGGCCGCAGCTCGGCGCGCCAATCGGCGAGGTGGGCCCACTGGGGGTCGTCGAAGAACTCCTTGGGCGGCCGGTAGAGGGTGTTGGCGTAGTTCAGCGAACCGCCCCCTACACCGGCACCGGCCAGCACCACGAGGTTGCGCAGTAGGTGGATGCGCTGGATGCCATAACAACCCAGTGCCGGCGCCCACAGGAACTTACGCAGCTGCCAGGACGTGGTGGGCAGTTCATGGTCAGCGAAGCGCCGCCCGGCTTCCAGCACGCCAACCCGGTAGCCCTTCTCCGCCAACCGCAGCGCCGCCACACTTCCCCCGAACCCCGACCCCACCACCACCACGTCGTAGTCCACGTCCGCCCTCCCTCCCTGACCCCCACGGCAGTCTGGATGCAGACTGCCCTTTTTGAACCCCCAAAAGGGCAGTCTGCATCCAGACTGCGGGTGACGGGGTCAGGGGCGGACGGTGAGGCCGACTTTCTGGAACTCCTTGAGTTCTGAGTAGCCGGACTTGGCCATAGCGCGGCGTAGGGCACCGAACAGGTTCACCGTGCCGCCGGGATCGGTCGACGGACCGAACAGCAGGGTGTCGATACCCAGCGAGCGTTCGGGCACATGCGTGACGTGGCTACGCGGCAGTGACGGGTGCGCCGCGGCCGCAGTCCAGTACAGCCCGTTGCCCGGCGCCTCGACCGCGCTGGCCAGCGGTTCGCCGAGGATCACCGCATCGGCCCCGCAGGCGATCGCCTTGGCCAGGTCCCCGCTGGTGCGCATACCCCCGTCGGCGATTACGTGCACGTAGCGCCCACCGGTCTCGTCGAGGTAGTCGCGCCGGGCAGCCGCCGCATCGGCGACGGCGGTAGCCATCGGCACTCCGATGCCCAGCACATCATCCGTCGACGTGCTGGCGCCCGCCCCGTAGCCCACGATCACCCCAGCCGCCCCGGTGCGCATCAGATGCATCGCGGTGCGGTAGTCGCCCACTCCCCCGGCGATCACCGGGACGTCCATGGAGGCGATGAACTCCACCAGGTTGAGCGGCTCTGCGGCGCGGGAGACGTGCTCGGCCGACACGATGGTGCCCTGCACAACAAGGATTTCCACGCCAGCGGCGAGCAGATCGCCGGCCAGGTCGCGAGCGTGTTGCGGGCTGACCCGGGCAGCCACCGTCATGCCGGCGGCGGTGACCTGGCCGATC
>DATELN010000226.1:0-2891 GCA_035276605.1 Pseudonocardiaceae bacterium
CCGGCGAGTAAAGCTCTGATTAGTACAGCCACGCCTATCTCCGCTCAGTTGCCGTGACGGCCGGCGAGCTGCCAGCCGGCCTGTCATTGATCTACCCGGCCCGGACGGTGCTGGAACCGACCAGGCCCAAACTTTCTGGCCGCCGTTTCTGAGGCATTGAACGGCGACAGCGGGATTTGAGCTGACCGTGGAGACCGCGTGCGCAGCGGGTAGCAATGATCGGACTCCTGGTGAGGAAAAGAAAAAGTTCGCTGGGAGTTCGAGGGGAATTCACTGGGAACTTGTGGCGCTCCTTGCGCACGGCATCGACAGGGGTTTGTCTGCAGATGTGTCCGTGCGGGGTAGGTGAGCGGATGAGGCTGACAGAAGCCTTGCTGATTGCGCTACGCGCGTTGCGGGCCCACCGGCTGCGTTCCACGCTGACCATGCTGGGCCTGATTATCGGAGTGTCGGCGGTGGTCCTGCTGAGCGCCTGCGGTCAAGGCGTGCAGAACTCGGTGGATGTGCGCATCGAACCGGTTGCCAACAACATCACCATCGTGCCGAAGGCGGCTGATGTCCCCGGTGGCCCGCCCGCGCAGAGTTTGACCGACGCCGACATCTCCGCGCTACGCAACGCACCCGACGTCGCCACCGTCACGCCAGCCGTCACCAGCGCGGCAAGCGGCAGCACCGGCGGTGGAACGCTGATCCAGGCTCGCACCACGTCATTCCTGTCGGCGAACATCATCGGCACCACGGAGAGCTGGGCCACGACCAACAACCGCACCATCACCGCGGGATCATTCTTCGACGCGGCACAAGCTCGCTCGTCGGCCAGGGTGGTAGTCCTGGGCCCCACCGTCGCGGCCACGCTGTTCGGTCATGACAGCGCGGCCGCGCTGGACCAGACAGTCCAGATCAACCATGCCCCATTCACGGTCGTCGGCGTGATGGCCAGCTACGGCCAGCAGCTGGACAACACCGCGGTCATGCCGCTGAGAACTGCTCGCCGCTACGTCGTCGGCTACGGGATCGGCATCGGCGACAAGCTCAACCAGATCACCGTGCAGGCACCCCAGCAGTCCGCCGTGCCTGCTGCCATGGCCGAGATAACCCAGATCCTCGACGCCCGCCACCACATCACCGACCCCAGGCTCCGGGACTACCAGATCCAATCCCTGGGGTCGCGGCTGCGCAGCTTCAACCAGATCGTGTACCTACTCACGACGTTCACCCCGGCTGTCGCGGCGATCTCGCTGCTGGTCGGCGGCATTGGGGTACTGAACATCATGCTGGTCTCGGTCACCGACCGGACCCGGGAGATCGGCCTGCGCAAAGCAGTCGGCGCCACCAATGCCGCCATCCTCAAGCAGTTCCTGATGGAGTCCACCGTCATCGCCGGCCTCGGTGGCGCAGTCGGTGTCGGTGTCGGCATCGGGCTGGCCATCGTCGTGCGCATCGTCGCACCATCCCTGGCGCCCTCTTCCGGAATCTTCGCCGGGTTCACCCCCGTCTTGTCCGTCCCGCCGGTGAGCGCGGCATTCGCGATCAGCCTCGCGATCGGCGTCGTCGCCGGGTGTTACCCGGCCTACCGTGCCGCACGGCTGCGCCCCATTACCGCATTGCGGTTTGAGTAAGTAGCCCGGTCAAAGGTGCACAAGCATCCATAAGCGCCCAACACCGGTGGCGGGCGGCTGCGTTCCAGGCGTGAACTGGCCACTGCCGCGCGCCAGCCCGCCGCAGGCTCGGAACCTCCGGCTTAAGGCTCGGATACCTCCACCACCCGGGCTGCCCGCTGGCCGGTCGGGGTGGACCAGTCGATGTCCTGCCCGGCAGACCGGCCGAGCAGCGCCACACCCAGCGGGCTGTCCGCCGTCACCACAGTGGCGTCATCGGCTTCGACGACCGTGCCGACGCGCAACACGTCCGTGGTCCCGTCCGGATAGCGTAGGGTCACGACGCTGCCCAGGGACACCTCGCCGGAAGGGCTCGGCTGGTCGGCGTCGCCAATGTCGGCCAGCATGCGGATGACCTCATCGATTCGCCGGTCGATCGACTGCATCTCGGACAACCGCTCGATCGCGTCGGCTTGGTCTGCGCGGTCACCGGGGAAATCGTCGCTTTCGAGACCTTCGGCGAACTCGCGTCGGCGACTTCGAAGTACCTCCAGCTCCTCAGTCAGGGCCTGCCTGGCGTGGTCCGACGTGGTGGTGTCAGTCATCTCCAACACTCCCTTGCATTACCTGCCCGCCTGATCCCGCACTGCATCGGCCCGCGCCTGATCCGCATAAGGGTCAGAGGCCAGGCTTGCGGCGACTTCAGGATCGTCCATCGGAGACTCATCGTCGACCGGCTCGAAGCTCATGTCGAGCTCGTGGACGGCCGCCTCCTCGGCGGACGCGGCACCACCGGCGATGCCCTCGTCGACGCCATCCATGTCATCCGGCGTCTGGCCAGCCGCGCCCGCGTCCGCGACCACGATCCGTCCCGAGCGGCCGGCATCCACCGGCACCGATTCCGGTCGTTCCCGGCGTAACCGCTCGTCGAGCGATCCCCCGTTCCACTGGCCGGCGGCGGTGACCGCGCCATCGTCAAGGCCATACGGGCGGTCCGGTGGAACGTAGCCGGCATCCAGCGGATCGGCTCCCGGCGGTCCCACCAGCGTCTCGGCGGTGTCATCCTGGACCGCGTCCGCGAGGTCGGCAGCCTCAGGCTGCTGCTCGTAGTCCTGCTGCGCCATTCGCATCGCTCCCTTGTGCCGAGGGGATCCCGCCTCTCAACCAAAAACCTTCCCGATCCCGCCTAGGCCCCAAACCCCTCGTGAGTGGCATTTGGTGCTCTGGCACCAAATGCCACTCACGAGCGGGTGGCGTACAGCGCCCCCCGCACGACGAGCTCTTTGACGCGGG
>DATELN010000227.1:0-3355 GCA_035276605.1 Pseudonocardiaceae bacterium
TCACCCAGCGCGAGACCGAGCTGAGAGATAGCTTTCAAGCGCTGTCAGCCGAGGCGTTGTCGCGCAACAACGAGGCGTTCGTTCAACTCGCCGAAGCGCGGCTGGCCAAGGTCACTGCGGCGCTCGCGGCCAAGTCAGACGGCGACGCCACCCAGCGTCACCAAGCCGTCGAGGCACTGCTGACCCCGATCACGCAAAGCTTGCACCGGCTCGACGGTCAACTGCGCACGGTGGAAAAGGAGCGGGAGGCCGCCTACGCCGGGTTGCGCGAGCAGGTGGGGGCCATGCACCGCACGTCCGAGCAGCTGCACAGCGAAACCCGGCAACTGGTCACGGCGCTGCGCGCCCCGCAGGTCCGCGGCCGATGGGGTGAGCTGCAGCTGGAGCGGATCGTAGAACTGGCCGGCATGGTCGAACACTGCGATTTCTCCCGGCAGGTCAGTGCCACCGACGGCAGTGGCGACGACGACGCCATCGTCCGGCCCGACCTTGTGGTGCACCTTGCCGGCGGCAAGCACATCGTGCTCGACGCCAAAGTCCCCTTCGGCGCCTACCTGGAGGCGGTTGAGGCCACCGACCCGGATCGCCGGTCCGACCGGCTGGCCGCGCACGCCCGCCACCTGCGTGTGCACGTCGACTCGCTGGCGCACAAGTCCTACTGGCAACGCTTCGACACCACCCCGGAATTCGTGGTGTTGTTCGTCCCCGGCGACCCGTTTCTTGAAGCAGCGCTGCAGGCCGATCCCACGCTGCTTGAGCACGCCTTCGAGCGCAATATCGTAATCTCGACTCCGACCACGCTGATCGCGCTGTTGCGGACGGTGGCATACACCTGGCGCCAGGAAGCGCTGGCCAGCAACGCCGCACGGGTGCATGAGTTGGGCCGCGAGCTGCATGCCCGGTTGGCCACGATGGGTGGCCATGTCGCCAAGCTCGGCAAGCAGCTCGGCGGTGCGGTCGACGCCTACAATCGCACCGTCAGCTCGCTGGAGTCGCGAGTACTAGTCACCGCCCGCCGGTTCGGCGAGCTCGGCGTGGTCACCGATCAGCTTGAAACGCCCGAGCAGGTGGAGCGCAGCCCACGCACCGTGCAAGCAGTGGAACTGGTGGCGTCCGCGACTGACTCACTCGTAGCTTTGGATGCTGGGCAGCGGCCAGCCGTTGTCCCGACGGAGCCCGACCACAACTGGGATTGGGTCATCGACACGCTGCACCAGGCGCCAAACGAGGATCCGCCACGGTCTAGTGTGAACGAGTGACGGGAACCCGAGCCCGACGCACCGGCGCCCGCGGGTCTTGGGATGAGTATGCGCTGCTACCGGACGGCCCAGGGATGCCCTGGTGGGCTGCGGTGTTGTGCACTCTTGCGCTCGCGGCGACCGGTGTTTTCGCTGATCTGGAGCGACTCAACCGGTTGGGCGTCGTGTTCCAGGTGTGTTACTTCCTCGGTTGCCTGTTCGCGGTGGTAGTCGTGCAACGGAAGGGCTTGTTCGCGCCGATGGTTGCGCCTCCGCTGGTGCTGGCGATGACCGTGCCCGGCGTTATCTTGGTAACCGGCGCAAAGCCCACTGGTGGCGGGTTCACCGCCACAGCGCTCGCCGTCGGCACTCCTTTGATCAACGCGTTTCCCACTATGGCGATCGCTACCGGGTTCACAGTGGCTATCGGGATCTTGCGGCTGTGCATCCAGCGACGGCCCAGCGCTCGGCACACCACCGAATGACCACTACTCGCCTGGTGAGCGCTTGAGTTCTCGCGGCAACGAGAACACCACCTTCTCCTCCGCAGTGATGATCTCCTCCACTTCGGCGAACCCACGTTCGGCCAGGTAGTCCAACACCCCCTGCACCAGCAGCTCGGGCACCGAGGCGCCGCTGCTGACACCGACCGTCTGCACACCGTCTAGCCAGCGCGGATCGATCTCACCGGGGCAGTCCACCAGACGGGCGCAATGCGCCCCAGCATCCAGCGCCACCTCGACCAGTCGCACCGAATTAGACGAATTCGGCGATCCCACAACGAGCACCAGATCGCAGTCGGGGGCCATCGCCTTCACCGCTACCTGCCGGTTCTGGGTGGCGTAGCAGATGTCGTCGCTGGGTGGGTCGGCCAACTCCGGGAACCGCTCCCGCAGCCGCGCCACGGTGTGCATGGTCTCGTCGACCGACAAGGTGGTCTGGGACAGCCACACCACTCGCGAGGGGTCGCGCACGGAAACTGAATCCACTGCCTCCGGCCCGTCGACGAGCTGGACATACTGGGGTGCCTCTCCCGCGGTACCCTCGACCTCCTCGTGACCGTGGTGACCGATCAGCAGGATGTCGTAGCCGTCCCGGGCAAACCGTTTGACCTCCTGATGCACCTTAGTGACCAGCGGGCAGGTGGCGTCGATCGTGCGCAACCCGAGGGTCGCCGCCTGCTCGCGCACGAGCGGCGACACCCCATGCGCAGAGAACACCACCACGGCGTCTGCGGGTGCCTCATCAGTGTCGTCGATGAAGATCACACCGCGGTCTTCCAGGGTCTGCACCACATGCCGGTTGTGCACGATCTGCTTGCGCACGTACACCGGCGCCCCATGGGCCTCGAGTGCCTTCTCGACCGTTGCCACCGCACGGTCAACCCCGGCGCAGTAGCCGCGAGGTCTGGCAAGCAGCACACGCTTGGTCATGCATCTACCCTACGGCCGGCCACGGCAACGCCCCGGCAACGGCCCACGGTGCGCCTGCCCCGGTCCGAGTAGGCACAAGTGGGGTTGCTGGGGCAGGCTTGACGGCCATGAGCCACGTACCCTTGCCTGTGCGCGTCGCGGTGGGCCTGATGGTCACCGCCGTAGAGCAGGCTCGCAAGCTGCCCGAGCAGCTCGCCGATCTTCCTGTCACCGCCGCCAGCCGGGCCGTGCAGGCCGGCATGCGGGTGCAGCAGCGGGTCACTGAGCTGGCCATCAAAGGCGATCAGGTGTTTTCGCTATTGAACCCCGTCGAAGACACCCCGCCGTGGGCTAGGTTCGACGAGGACGACGAACCAGAACCTGATCTCGCCACCAGAACAACCCAGCCCGACAGCACCGACAACGCTGACAATGCTGACAACAAGGTCGTGATGGGCGGCGAAGTCGATGAGGCCGACGCCGCGCAAGCCCTGACGCCCCCCAAGTCGGACGGTGTCCGGAGCACCGCCGCCAGCGGACCGTCGGAGCTGCTCGCCAGGTACGACGAGATGTCCTTGGCGCAGTTACGAACCATGCTGCGCAAGTTGTCTCTCCCCCAGCTTGAGGTGTTGCTGGCGCACGAACACGCCCACCGGGACCGGCCGGCGTTCGTCACGCTGCTGTCGAACCGGATCTCGACCGTTC
>DATELN010000228.1:0-14917 GCA_035276605.1 Pseudonocardiaceae bacterium
GTCGATTCGCACGTGGAACTCCCGCTCAACCCGCTCAGAAATCTCGGTCTTGTGTAAAGAGTCCACCTCCAGATCTTCGTAAAACAACGCATCCTCGGTGACCTGTGCAACGTCCACATGGAGAACTTTCGCGACGAGTTCTCGTAACCTGTCGACGGTGACCTGATTCCCCGCCACGGCCATCGGATTGCACCTCCTCATGTTCTCCGAGATGTCACGCGGCACCGTGGCCAATCCTCCACAAACCGCATGACCCACCTCTACTGGATGTTACTAGAATACAACTGCGTGCCCAAGCCCCTTACCGCTCAACGGGATGCGCCTCGGTAACGATCCGCCGCCTCTGCTTTGCCGCGGCAGGGTCGGACCTCCGTGAATGCTCACGGCACTTCCGCGGGCGCTGTTACGCTGCGCGAAGCGGTGCAGCCAGATGCATTCCGATAGCTGATCAGATCGCCACAACCAGCTCAGTAAAGGGTGCGGTAGCCACCAGCTGCAACGCCGTGGGCGCCTTGATCCCGAGTTCGTAATATCCATGACGAAAGTGTTGGACGAACGCATGTCTGGTGATCACTCGTGCGACTAAAGCTGTGTTAAGGCCACCCACCAGCCAGAGCCAGGACTTTCTCGGCCATGCTCGACCTCAATCCGCATTGGTGGCGGGTAGACCGTCGCCGTGTCGGTGACGACCTGGATCGCCTCACCATTCAAGGAAGCTCACGGTGTCACTCCCAGAACTACTGAGAGGGGTTTGGCGTGTTGTGGTGTTATGGATTGGTCCCGCTTCGGGCTGCGCGAGGATGCTGGCTGGTCTGATGGGTCCGGGTGCGCATGGTCGGTGCGGCGGCTTTGTCGTCGATGCTGCAGGCCAGGTTTGCGGCTAGGAGCGCGATGGCCGCTGCGGTGGCAAACGCCCAGTGGTATGCCGACAGCTGTGGTCTGGGGTGGCTCATGATCTCGTGGGTGGTCCCGATGGTGGTGATGACTGTGGTGAGCGCGGCGATTCCGACTGCACTGCCGAGCTGGCGTGAGGCGTTGAACAGGGTAGAGGCGCGTCCGGTTGCCGCTGGAGTGATGGTGGCGAATGCGGAGGCCTGACAGGGGCCGAATACGTGTGCCATGGCTAGCCCAAGTAGCAGCATCACAGTTCGAATCCACCATAGGTTGGTGGAGAAGTCGACCAGCGTCATGAGGCTAATGCTGGTGGCGACGCCGATCAGGCCACCGATGACTAGCCGCCGGGGGCCGAGTGTGGGGTAGAGCCACATGGCTAACTGTGCACCGGCCATGACACCGAGGGCTTCGGGGAAGGTGCTGAGCCCGGAATCGAGTGCTGACAGGCCAAGGCCATCCTGAAGAAACAACGCGACGAGATACAGGGTGCCCAGAAACGCCGCCGTGCCAATGAAGGCGACCACGGTGATCGAGCGGAACAGGCTGTCGCCAAGCAGTCTGAGGTCGACGAGGGGGGTTGGTGATCGCAGCTCGATGCCGATGAAGAGCGCGAGCACAGCGGCGCCCGCGACGCCAGAAGTGATGATCATCGGTGATGTCCAGCCGCGACTGGGTCCGTCCGACAGTGTGTACATCAGCGCGGCGAGCCCCGTCCCAGCCAGAATAAATCCAGGGATGTCGAAGTGACCCGACTCGGGTTGACGCTCTAGGGAGAGGAAGAGCGCCCCGAAGACCAACGCCGCCAGCCCAATAGGGACGTTGACGTAAAACACCCAGCGCCACGACAGGTCGATGACGAGCAAGCCGCCGATCATGGGGCCGGCAGCAGGCGCCAGGGCTGTGGGCACCACCAGGATCCGTGATGCGCGTGCCCTGTCGTCGGGTGGGAAGGTGCGAAACAGCATCGCCATCGCGACCGGAGTGAGCATGCCCCCACCGGCGCCTTGCAGGATGCGGTAGATCACCAGTTGCGGCAGGCTTTGTGCCGTTCCGCACAGCGCCGATGCCCCGGTGAAGAGCACTAGTGCGAACAGGAAGATGGGTTTGGTCCCGAACCGGTCACCGAGCCACCCGGAGGCGGGAATAACCACCGCCCAGCTGACTAAAAAGCCGACGACAACACTGTCGATGTGGTCGGGCCTGACATGGAACTCGTTGGCCAGCGTTGGCAGGGCCACGTTGACGATCGTGATGTCCATGATCGTCATGAAGGTTGCTACGACGAAGACAACGCTTACCGTGATCTTCGGATTCAGCCGGGAGGGCAGCTGCCGTCCCTGATGGAAAAGCTGGCGGACACCGCGCATGAGGCGCTTTGTCGCGACGCTGCGGTGCAAGGTGACACCACCAGGGTCTCGCGAGGGGAAGGCGACGGATTGAGCGCCGGTAGTGCGGTCCGCCGGGTGCAGGGCTATGCGGCTTCCGGGATAGAGCCGGGCAGCTAACGACTCCCGCATGCCAGTAACCAGCCACACTAGAGACACGGCGAAAACGCTCAACAATCCTGACGCAAGCAGTAGCAAGCCAGGGACCCGTGGGCGTGGCCTGGTGGAGCGCCGGTGCCCGTTCGTGGGCCCCGGCCCCGGACAATGGTGAGCCACGTCACTTACGACGACGGGCGTCCCAGCGCCAAAGGTAATTTTCAGCACTCCGGTCGCAGCGGGTGAGCGCCCGGGCATCAATCGAAATCCTCTGCATCGACATCGCCGTCACCTGCTCTCAACGTCTGCCGCTCATAGAATTGCCAGGCCAACACCCAACAAACCAGCCGGTCGTGTGATGACACCGCACTAGCCAGAATGCGCAGTAGCAAGCGTGTGATCGTTAGAAGCGAATCAGCACTGATCTCACATTAGCGAGGATTCGCCTAATGAGCACATTGACGTCATAGTAGGGACTGTAACGATATGCGAGGTATGTTCGGACAGCCAGGGCCGGCTGAGAGAGCGGCGTTCGCGGATCGGCCGTAGCCGAGTTTGCGGAAGCCCATGATCGGTCTGACGCGATCCGTAGACATCAGCGTGCTGCCGCGAGGATCATGCTGGCGGAGTCCGCCAATGGGGAGCACTCCCCGGGTGATGGCAGGGAAGGTGGGTCCGGGCGCGGGCGATGGACGGGTTGGACGCCAGGCTGCACCGGATCGGGCAGCATCCCTTCCGCGCGAAGTTCCGGCTGCGCGGAAGGGACCGCGCGGTGGTCGACCTGCGCGGCATCACGACCGTCCGTAGACACGCCGAGGAGCTGGTCAAACGTAGGCTGGCCCCGGCCCAACCGCGCAACGACGGCCGTCAGACGCCCTACCGCGGGCATCCGGTGTTCGTCGCGCAGCACGCCACCGCGACGTGCTGTCGCACCTGCCTGGCGCGTTGGCATGACATCCCCGCCGGGCACGCGCTCGACGACGCCGAGCGAAACTATGTCGTCGAGGCGATCTGCCGGTGGATCACGGGGCAATACGCCCCGCACCGCCCGGCGCCGTGACGTTCGAAGCAAACCGAGTCGCTGGACTAGGGCATTTACGGTTCTTCAATGTGCGCATCCCCTCCTGTCGCGCTATGGAAGGGAGTCGTGATCCTAACCGTGCCGGCACCTGGTCATCCAGCACCGCGATCCCGCCATTGCACGGTCAGCCCGTAGTCGGCCAATAGGCAGAATCGCGTCGCCCACTGAGATGAGGTCGGGTCCGGGGGCCCGGCCTCGACGGCTTCGCGCTCCAGGAGGAGCGACGCCGGTCATCCTGGTGACCGCGCACGCCAGTGAGGAGTCCACGATCGAAGGGCTCCTCGCCGGCGCTGAGATGAGCGCCCTTCGCGCCGGAATACGGGCTCGCGGTGGTTGCATGGGAATCTGGTGTGGCGGGGTCTCCAACTCCACGCGTTGAGGGTTGTGCTGAGCTATCGCGATGCTTCGACGGCTCAAACTCGGCGGTGTGGTGACGACGTGCTGCGCTGTGGCGATGTCGTGTGCTGGCAGCCCACCGCAGTCGGCACGACCGACGCTGGTTTCCTGCACGCAGGCCACCTGGGAGACGATGACCCCCCGGGAGCGAGTGGGTCAGCTGTTTTTGCTGGGTGTACCGGCGAACACAGCTGACGGGTTCTCGTCGGTCATCGAGCGGTTGGCTCCCGGCGGGGTGTTTTTGATCGGCCGCAACACCGCGGGGGTGGCCGCCACGGCCGTCACCACAGACGGCATCCAACAACGCGGGACCAGCGCCAGCGGTGGCGTCGGGATGTTTGTGGCCACCGACCAAGAGGGCGGCCAGGTCCAAGTCCTCTCTGGACCTGGCTTCTCCCAGATTCCCAGCGCCAAAGTTCAAGGCGGGTGGAAGCCGGAGGTGCTGCAGGCTGCCGCTACCGGCTGGGGCCAAGAGCTACGGGCCGCTGGCGTTAACGTCGACCTTGCTCCCGTGGCTGATGTGCTCTCCCCCGAGCTTGGCAGCGCCAACGCGGCGATCGGGCGCTATGACCGGGCGTATGGCACCGACCCACAGGTTGTCGCCACGCACGTCCTCGCTTTCGTCCGGGGCATGCGTGAGGCTGGGGTGGTCAGCACGGTCAAACATTTCCCTGGGCTCGGCAGGGTGCAGGACAACACCGACTTCTCATCCGGTGTGGTGGATGAGCAGACCACTGCGACCGACCCTGACCTGCTGCCGTTTTCTCGCGCGTCCCAGGCAGCAACGCCATGGATGATGGTGTCCTCGGCGATCTACTCACAAATCGACGCCCAGCAGCCGGCCAGCTTCTCCGCAGCGATCATTACTACCTTGCTCCGGGAGAAAATTGGTTACCGGGGCCTGGTCGTGTCCGACGACCTGGGCCGGGCCAAGCAGGTTGCCGCCGTGCCAGCCGGGCAACGCGCGGTGCGGTTCCTCCGCGCCGGAGGAGATATCGTGCTGACCGCTGACCCGGCCGCGCTAGGCCCGATGATCGACGAGGTACTGTCCACCGCAACCAGCGACCCCGACTTCGCCGGGCGCATAGCTGAGTCCCAACGGCGCATCCTCGAGACCAAATCCCGTCTTGGCCTCCTGCCATGCGGCCGCTCCTGATCGTGCCCAGGGCGTTCGCTGCATGCAATTACAGGAATGGCTGGCGGTCTGCGGAACAGGTGATGCCGTCGCCTGGAAGCTGGAGGGTAATCAGGTAGTTGGTCTCCGCGGCGCTGGCGCAGGCGCTGTGCACGTTCAGCGTGGTGTGGCCATAGCCTTCGACGATCAGCAACCGGGCGTCCCCGAGTTCGTCGGCGGTGGCCTGCGCGTTCCATAGCGGAGTCTCGGGGTCGTAACGGTTGTTCACGACCAGGATTGGGTGCCGCCCGGGACGGTTCCATGGGCCGAGGTAGCGGTCACGGTCGGCAGCGGGCCAGGCAAGGCATTGCGCCATGTCGAACAGCGCAGTCAGCCCAAAGTACGGTTGGCGCTGATCTTCTGTCGGGACGATCCGTTGGTAAGCCTGCGGATCTCGCGGGTAGTCGCTGTCCACGCACTGGACGGCGAGAAATGATCCCGAATGGCTGGGTATATACGGATCGAGGGTCAATGGCTGACCCTTCGCCGCGGCGCCAGCGGGGTGCAGCGACTCATAAACGCCCTGCAGCGCCGTGGCCAGATCCCGCCAGCGAGTCGAGCTGTGCAGGTCGTAAGAGACCGTACTTAATACATCGGCCAGGCTGGTACCACCGCTGCCGCCCTGCTTGAGCCTGGCCAGGATGTCGGCGAACTTGCGACGCGCATCACCTGCCGAAAATGCGCATCGAGGTCCAGCTTGGGTACAGCGGTCAAAAAACGCATCAAGCTCCTCAGCTTGCGAGCGGGCAGTGTCCGCGCGCACGTCAACCGGTAACTGCTCCTGACCGAGCCGACCGGTTGAATTGGCCACCAGATCCAGCGCCCCGTCGAAGACCATGGCGCGCGTGCGATCGGGAAAAAGGTTGGCGTAGCTGGCGCCAACATAGGTGCCATAGGAATAGCCGAGAAAGCTCAGACTGTCGTCACCGACCGCCTGCCGAAGCAGCTCCAGATCGCGTGCTGTGTTAGCCGACGAGGTGTGTGCTAGCAGCTCACCGGAGGCTGCCGCGCAGCTGTGGCCTAGCGCTGCGCTGCTGGCGAAAAACTGTGCCTGCTGGTCAGGACGCACCGGCGAACCCACCAGCTTGTCGGCGGTTTCGGCGTTGCTGGTACACCGCACAGGGGTGCTACCACCGACGCCGCGAGGATCGAAGCTCACCAGATCGAAGCGTTGGCGCAGCACCTCAGGATAGGTCAGGCCAAGGCTTCGCAGCCCACCGACACCGGGGGTTCCAGGACCACCGAAGTTGACGAATAGCGAACCGATGCGGTGCACCGGATCCGCCGCCGGTAATCTGATCACCGAAAGCATGATCATTGCACCGTGCGGCTGATTGTAGTCAAGCGGCACCGTCGCGGTGGCGCACTGGAACAACCGGCCACAACTACCCCACTGCAGCGCCGGTATTACCGCGCCGTTGATACCTAGCACCGGCGCAACCTGCTGGGGCGGAGACACCGTCCGAGGAGAGTTGTAGCTATGGCTAGGAGAATTACGGTCATGCCCAGGACTACAGGCGGGCACGATCAGCGCGGCTAGCGTAATGAGCCCCGCGGCGAGCCGCGATGACCTCAAGACAGCGACCCGCAAGATCGCGTACTCGTGCAACGCTGCATCGCAGTCCCTTCGACGCCGGCCACGTACCGCCTACGATAAATGCGCTGTGCAACCATCGATCATTGCGGCGGTGACCACCGGACCTCAACCGTTCCGGACCACAGCCACGGCGGTCTCGGCTGCCGCCGATGCGAGACGCCTGCCGACCCGGGCAACGCTATAGCTGCGCAGAGGCGCCCGAATTCCTGGTGGCCACACTGGAACTAGTAACCGCATTGACCGCTGCCCGTCACGGCGTAGTGCAGCCACCAGCCCGGCCCGACACCAACCGGCAGTCCAGTACAGCCGATTTGGCTGGGCGCGGCGCCCCTGTCAGCGAACGACCCGGGGATAAGGTCCCGGCAGCAGTGGGCAACCGCAAGCAATGAGGGGGTTGGATGACCGAGGCTCGCGCCGCCGTTGCACACCGGCGACTACGGCGGCCCCCCGAGGCGGGCGAACGACTGGATCGGCCGCGCCAGCACAACGTCGACTACCTCCAGGCGCTGCACGACGCTGACCGTCGGATTGAAACCGTCCGGCGCGCTTATGTCGCCCTAGAACACCAGATCGAGCAAATTCACGCGGCCGCGCAAAACGACATCAACCAGATCCGTCAGCAGCAGGCCATCGCGGTGTGGCAAATGAGCCACACCGGTCGCACCGTGGCGCAGATCTCCGAGCTGCTGGGGATACCCCAGGCAGACGCATGGCAGCTCCTGTCCGCCGGGCGGACCGCTGCAGCACATGCCACAGACGACAGACGCTTCCCCCGCCCCAACTCACCAGATTCCCAACAGCCCCTGCCCCTCACCCAACCCCGCCGGACATGCCATCAGCACAACAACAGATCCTGAGTGGGGTCGATGTTGCCCACCACGACCCGGCATCGTTTGTCCACTGCCCGGCTGATGACCGCCGCCTCGGCCGGAAACAGCACCGCATCGGGCAGGACCTTCTCAATCACGGCGTCCCCGGCGCGGGCAGGATCGGCCGCAGCACGGGGCAGGGCAAGCCCCGGGGGGTCCACTCCCGCGGATAACCCAGCGACACCTCCTCAAATCGCACCCCCTCGTGCACCGTAGACCGGCGGATATGCAGGTGGCCGTACACCACCGCCGCGATGTTGAACCGACGGTGCCACTCGGCGGTCAGCTGCGTGCCGCACCACTGGGCGAACTCCGGATACCGCAACCTGCGAGTCGGCTCGCGAATCAGCGGCCAGTGATTGACCAACACCAACGGCACACCCGGATCGCACCCATCGAGCCGTCGCTCGGTCTGGACCACCCTCGCCTGGCACCACGCTTCCCGGCTGGGGTACGGATCTGCGTGCAACAACACCTCGTCGGTGCACACGACCCCGGTCTGATGTGCATAGGCTAGCGACTGCTCCTTGGAGCGCGTGCCCTCAACCCGAAACGTGTAGTCATAAAGCAAAAACAAGGGCGCGATCCGGGCTGGGCCGCCCGGACCCTGCCAGACCGGGTAGGGATCCT
This sequence comes from Pseudonocardiaceae bacterium, assembly GCA_035276605.1. GTDB lineage: Bacteria > Actinomycetota > Actinomycetes > Mycobacteriales > Pseudonocardiaceae. The sequence goes on from DATELN010000228.1 coordinate 8,123, forward strand.
CCGGGGTGATCACACCCAGCCCACGGCACAGATCAACCAGGTGCTGATAACGTGCCTGACCGCGCAGCGTGACCGGGTCCTGTGGGAGTGTCCACAGTTCGTGATTTCCCGGCACCCAAATAATTGTGTGAAACCGATCACGCAGTACGCGCAGTGCCCATTCGATGTCGGAAATCAGCTCTGCTACATCCCCAGCAACGATCAACCAATCATTGTCCGATTCCGCTCGCAGACCCTCAACAACCTCCCGATTTTCCGGATGACCCACGTGCACATCACTGATTCCGAACAACCTGCCACCCGATGCCACACCAGTGGAGATCACCTGACCGACTCTACCGATCCACCACCCAACCGGCCGAGAACCGAAACAAGCAGCACAGCGCGCTTCGTCAGTCTCCGCTATGGATGATCGCGCGGCCTAGCCCACCGCCGGGGTAGAAAGGTACGCCCCGAACAGAATAAGTTTCCTAGGTAAGCTCATGCCTTCGATCCGACAGCAGACTGCGAATCCCCGGTGCAGTGGACCACTGGTCTGCAGCGGTGGCCGCGCCGCCCAGCAGCAGCAGCGCCCACCAGACGTAACCGGCGCCAGCCACCTGTTGCCACAGCGCCCAACTGCGTTCGGCCCCGGCCCCATGGGGAAGCAGCATCTGCGGCGGCACGAGGAATAGCAGCAAGCCTGCTACCGCCAGCAATCGTGGCATCCAGTAGTGGCGGCCGAGATCGGCGAGGATAAGTAGGGCGGGCACACACCACACCCAATGGTGCGACCATGACATCGGCGACGCGAGTACCCCGGCAATCCCCACGAGCACCAGCGCGAGCCCGGGCTGCTCGGCACGCAGCGCCTTGCGGACCGCGACCGCCGCGAGCCCCACGACCACCGCCACCGCCATGGCCCACACTGCGGTGCCGGCCGGCTCGGTAAGCCCAAGTCGGACCAAGACGGCGCGCAGGTTCTGAGTCTCCGCGCGCATCGGATCGCCGATGCGGTTGACCGCGAACACCGTTGACGTCCAGTACCGCAGCGAGTCGCGCGGCGCGAGCAGCGCGGCAACTCCGGCGGCGGCCGCGAAGCTGAACAGCCCGATGCGAACAGCCTTACGGTCGCCGCGCAGGAGGAAAAACAGCAGACCGACCAGCGGGGTCAACTTCACCGCTGCGGCCAGCCCAGTCAGCAGCCCACGCGGCCAGAGCACTCGCTTCCCTAGGCCGTCGGCGAGCATCGCCGTCAGCAGCAGCAGGTTGATCTGCCCTAACTCCAGTGTTTTGGCTACGGGTTCCAGCAGCAGCGCGGCCGGCATTGCGGCCACTACCCACCACCATCGAGGCAGGTAACCCTGTACGTGCAGGACCAGCCAAACGACAACACCAACCAATGCGGCGGACGCCAACGTGACCAGAAGGCTGTCGACGCCAAGCGGCAACACAACCAGTGGGCTGAAGAACACCGCTGCCACCGGCGGATACGTAAACCCCAGCGGCGGCCCGACCCGGGTCACTGGAAACAGATCATACAGCGGCCAACCGTGCAGCCACCGCTGTGCACCGATCCGGTAAACATCCAGATCGAGCCGGTAGACGTTCAGGTGCATGGTCCAACTGGGCCATCCCCCGAACACATGCAGACCCACGACCAGCCCAGCGGCCAGCACCACCAGGCAGCGCAGTACTGGCATGGGCACGGCACGCTGAGCTCTCATGTGACCGGTACGCCAGATAGGTCCCGCCAAAGCAGCACCCCGTCTACTGATTCCGGCTCCTTGCCGATGAGGTTGGTGACCTGCTTGCGCAATACATCGAAATTGCGCGCCGGACCGAGCACGACCGTGCAGGCCTTCCATCGGTGCAGATCGGCGACGAAATCCCCGCGCATCGCTGGGGTGACCGGCCGCAGCTGACCGTCAACCATGATGTCGGAGAACAGCTCACCCGTCTGGCTCGGTTGACCGCCTGCATGGGCACGCCCGGTCGTGGCCGGACCGATGAAGTAGCCGCCGGGCATCGCGAACGACATCCCAGCCGCCTGCTGCCACAGCATCGGGTCGGGGTATCTGCCACGCGGGAATGGCAGGATCAGCGCGCTGCCGCCGGGACAAGCCAGGTCCTGAGCTGCCCGGTGGGTGAAGAATGCGGGGATCGTCGGCGCATCCCGGCCCGGCAGCGGAGTGGGGAGTAAGGGGACAAGCGCGACCGTCACTGCGGCCAACCCGGCGCCCCGAATCGAGGCTTGCTGATCGAAGGCGTCGTCCAGCGCAAAGGCCAGCGCCGCGCCGATCAATCCGGCGGTGAACAGAGCAAATCGAGTCGTGATGACGTGTTCGAAACCGGGAAGGTCGCTGAGCAGCTTCCACGGCAGCCCGACGCCCTGCTTGTTGCCGAAGACGGTTAGCTCCTCGCCCAACGCCAGTACGGCCACCCCTAGCGCCACCAGCATCGGGATACGCACCCAGAGGTTGCGCCAGCGCAGCACCAGCACAAGCACGCACAGCATGATCAGCGGCCAGCCCAGGTAGGCAGTGTGCTCCTCCAACCTGCCGGGGAAACTCTTGGACTGCTCGATGGCCGAATGCCAGGTGAAGAGCTGCCGCTCCGTGGGCACCACATAGCCGGCCAGGTCTGTCGGGTAGTCGGAGGTGGTGAACGGGCTACCTTTTTGCCGCAGCGGGCCCAGCAACTGGAAACCAAGAGGTACGCCGGCGACCAACATAAAGGTGCCCAGCGCGACCAACGCCCTACTGGCCACCATGCGCGCCCTGCTCAATGCCAATCTCGGGTGGCTCAGCGCAAGCATGAGCGCCAACAGCGCGACGACCACGCCGGTGTCAAACAGCACCTCCTCGCCGATTAGCACCTGGAAACCAGCGATCACACCGAGCAGCACGGCGAGTTTCAGCCGCGGATTCTCGCTGATCATGATGCGCACGGCAAGCAGGATCAGCACCGGCACGAGCACGTTGAGGACCAGGTCAGGATGGCCGAGCGCCTGCGCCATCATGGCGGGTGAAAAGCCGAAAAGCACGCCGCCCAGCGCAGCCGGCAGCGCCCGTACCGACAGAGACCGCAGGCACCAATACGCGGTCGCCGCCGAGCCCGCCAGCCCGAGAGCAGTGAGCACGGTGACTGTGCCCAGACCGCCGAACAACACGGTGACCGGCGCGAACAGCAGGCCTGGCAAAACCATGCCGTTGTTCCACATCAGGTTGATGCCGGTAGGCGCATTGAGCTTGTCGCTAAATAGCGGGAACTGGCCGTTGAGCAGTGCATGTGGTGTCCAGTTGAGCAGCCAGGAAAAAAGGATCATGTCGGAACTGTTGATCGCGGTGATTCGCCTTCCCAGCGGTGACCACCACGACCACGTGAGAAACAGCGCCAGCGCCGCGTAGCAGCTCTGCACGATTAGCGTCGGCCAACGCGGGTCCGCCGACCGGCGCCCCAACGGCTCGGTGGAACAAACCTGGCTGGTTGAAGAGGTTTGAGCAGCCGTCTCGTTAGAGTTCGTGGTCACTTCGTCAGACGTTCGCTCCAAGCACGCGACTGCTCACGGATGCGTAACGCCGAATGATAGGCCCGGCTGCAGTACCGGCTTGCGCACCCCCCGTCGACGGCGGCCAGCTGATCGTCACCCAGCACTAATCACCAAGTGCCTGCATCTGCAGGCAGATCAACGCCGGGGCTCGGTGGTTCTGATGTAGAGGCCCGGGGGTGCGCCGGGTGTGCGGACGGGTTGGAAATTCGCCTGAAAATACGTGGCCAGTGGCGGGGTCCAGGCAATCCGGCGACGATTGAGATCGGACAGCCAGACGTATTGGGCGTGGGCGAATGCCGCCGCCCACAGCTGCCGGATTTCCAGCACTTGATCGGCTCCAGTGACTCCGTTGCGGCCATGGCTGAGGCTGTAATCGGTGCCGATGGCATCGACGAGGACCGGGCAGTCGGGCACGGTGGAGACAAATCGGTTCGCGGCGATGGTGAACGATGCGGTGTCGGTGAGCACGCAAGTACCCCGCGGGATGACCAATTCTGTCGCGCGGGCGGGATTGTCGGCACGCGCCGCTGTGGTCTCGTTGCGAATCTGGGTGACCGTCAGCGTGGCAATCACAACAAGAGCAACGCCTGCTCCCGCGTATCGGGCGCGTCGCGCCCACTGAGTAACGAGGGCACCGGCTATCGGTGGCGCCACTGTGATGGCGAGGAAGGGTATGAGGAAGGCGGTGTAGTGGTAGTAGAAGTCGACCGGATACAGGAACGCGGTTACTGTGCCCGCGGTTGTGACGAATGCGAACCATTGCAGCGCAGATGGCGCATGCCCAGCAATAAGCACCGCGCGGGCGTAACACAAGATGATGAGAATCAACAGCATTACCGAGACGGTTAACACCATTGCGGGCCCCACACCAGCGTGGGCAAGCCCGGTCATGCTCGCTAGCCGCTGCCAAGCGGGCACCCTGACCGTGTCTACCCGGCCGAGCTGGGCGATAATGACGCCGTCGATGAAGGATTTCGGGGCGGTGGCAGCAAACGGTAGAGTAGGACCAAGAAAACCGATCGCAACACCAATCCCGAATTCGTCTGCGGCCCGCCGGCGCCGCAGGCACAGCACTACCAAGGCCAACACCGGTATGATGGCCCACAGCTTGATAGCACAGGCGAAACCAAACGCTACCCCACCCCACAACAGCGCCTTGCCTTGCCTCAGCTCTTCACCATCGAAGGCGGCCACCATTCCTGTTAAGCAAAACAGAATTAGCCACGGCTCAAGCAAGAGAGTATGGTCCGCCGCGACAGCGTCCGGAAAGACAGCAAGGAGTCCGCAGGCTACCGCGGCCCAAAGCGGTCCCCGGTGACGGACCAACCAACCCAAGAGTGTGACGTTCACTGCACCGACGCATGCTGTCAGCACGCGCGCGACCGCTAATCCGTTTGCCGTGCCAATGGCTTTCGACAGCATGGCCAGAGGTGCCATCAGAAGTATAATCCCGGGCGGATGTACTGCCACGAAATCCCGGTACGGCAGGGCACCGTGTACCATTCGTACCGCATTACCGAAATAAACCCCGTCGTCATATTCGGTCACGCCCATCAGGAAACCGGGCTGCGCCAACTGACCTAAGCGCAGCCCTAAACCGAGCACCGTCGCCGCGGCAATCACCACAGTGGTTGCACGTTGCCGTGAGTGGCGGCCGTCCGTCTTCCGGGACGCCTGCGCGATGGGCATCATCGCTGACACCCCGGCGACATTAGTGCCCTGCCGCAGGCCGGACGCTGCCGCAGCGGGTACCCCGTCGTCGCGCCGTCAGGCCTGTCCCGAACGCCCATACGCTGGGCAAGAGGAGGCAAGCTCATGATCCCAGCGTCCGCTCGTGCGCGACGTGCACGGCGAATAGCCCGGCTCGCATCATGCCTCAACACGGGGCTGGGTCGATCTTCGGGTGCCTAACAGCTTGCCGGAGCCCTGCGGTCATCTCCCGTACTGACCGTTGCGCCAGATGTGGTCGATGGTGACCAAGGTCCGCGGCTGCTCCCAGGAGTTGGAGGGCAAGGCGCATATCAACCCAGGCGGCGGCAGAGATCCTGTGAAAAACTCCACCAGCTCAAAGGCTTCCTCTTAGCGTCGGCATCGGTCGGGTTATTGGCGCGGTACGACGAACTGCTGCTGCTCACCGGCCGCCCGGTGGTCCGACTCAACCGCGCAGTGGCCATCGGGCAGGCCGACGGACCGCCGGCCGGCCTGGCGGCGCTGCTGAGGTCCACCCCGACCTGCCTCGTTACACCGCGGTGACGGCATACCTGCACGAACGCGCCGGCGACCTCGAGCACGCCGCCAAGCTGTATGCCCAGGTCTCCCGCGCCGCTACCAGCGTGCCCGAGCGCGACCACCTCACCCGAGAGGCCGCACGGGTACGGCAACGGCTACGGCCGTGAGTCCGCAGCACTGGTGTTCGCAGGGGAACGGTTAACCAACATTACTTGCCGCCGTTCAGGGCTCTCCACCTTAAGTTGATCACCCTGTCCATATAGATCCCTACCGGGCAGGCTGATCAATCTAGGTAGGCACTACCGGGCGGCGGTGACGTCGGTTATTTCCAGCGAAAGTGCACGAAAATCCGGCCGAAGTTGTTCGAGTCCTTCTCCACCCGGTGGTATTGAGACTTGATCTCTTTCTGCTCTAGGAAGCGCAGCACACGTTTCTTGAGCGCGCCGGAGCCTTTCCCGGGAATGATCTCGACCAGCGGTGCCTTCGTGGCAACGGCCTCGTTGATGATCGCCCGCAGTGCGCGATCGATGTCACCACCTCGGTTGTAGATGTCGTGCAGGTCGAGCTTGAGCTTCATGCCTGACATGGTTGACCCAACGGCGTGATCACAACAAGGCGACAGATCGTCAGTGTCCGGTTGCGGGGTCTTCCCGGACAAGCTGATCAACTTGAGTGGGAAGGTCCTGAGCGATCCAGATGGGTCACATGCCACCAGAAGTGCAACCACCGGCGTCCGCGTTGGACCAGGAAGCGGTCATGATCTTGACACTTGTGCTGGTAGAAGGGCGGCAGCGGAGGGATTCGAACCCCCGGACCCTCTCGGGTCGGTCGCTTTCAAGACCCAGGGGAACCGTGTGTTGGAGTGTGTCCCAAGCTGCCTACCTGCGAGCTTCCTGCTGATATGTGTGCCGAAGCGTGCAGGGTGCAGCAGTCGGTTGCTACACGACTGCTACACAGCCGTAGCTGCTCGACGACCAGTCTCGCAGCGGTTCTGGGACTGGCCCAGGAAGGCATGGGTGGACTAGCGGCGGGAC
>DATELN010000229.1:0-23854 GCA_035276605.1 Pseudonocardiaceae bacterium
CACCGCGCTGAGCAGCTCCGCAGCGCGAGGCCCCTGCACGGCGAGCACCGCGTACTCATGATGTATGTCGGTCACCGTGATAGCCGGCGGAGCCGCGGCAGCCAGCCGGGCCGCGACCGCCGCCGCGTTGGCCGCATTCGGTACGCAGAACACTTCTTCGGCGTTGACCAGATAGGTCATCAGATCGTCCACTACCCCGCCGTCGTCGGCGCAACACAGGGTGTACTGCACCTGTCCCGAGACGATCTTGTCGAGGTCCGCGGTGAGACATGAGTTGACGAAGTCCGCCGCACCCAGACCAATAACCGCGACCTTGCCGAGATGGGTGATGTCGAACGCTCCTACGGCTTCCCGCACCGCAGTGTGTTCGGCGACGACACCCCCACCGGGAAAGCTGATCGGCATCTCCCACCCGCCGAACGCACCGAGGGTGGCGCCGGCTTCGACGTGTGCGGCATGTAAGGGTCCGCGGTGCAGGTCAGGACTCACGGTTATGGAACGCTACCTTCCAAGGCAGTTGTCTGTGCGACACGCCCAACGCATCCCAAACCCATAGATCAGCGAGGAGATCACCGTGACCACCCCGACGCTGCGCCTCACCGATGCCTCGGTGACCACCGCGACCGTCGATGCCCTCGTGGTGGGCACCGCCTGCGGCGAAGGTGGTCCCCGGCTTCTTCCGGGGAATGAGGAGATCGACGCGGCGTTCGACGGTGCGCTCACCGACCTGCTGGTCGTGCTGGGAGCACGTGGCAAAGCCGACGAAGTGATCAAGGTACCCACCCGCGGAGCCATCAGTGCCCCGCTGCTGGTCGCTACCGGGCTCGGCGAGGTCAACGGCCAACCCAGCAGCGAACAGGTACGCCGGGCCGCTGGGGCCGCGGCCAGGGCACTGTCCGGCACCTCGCGCGCGATCACGACGCTGTCGCGGATCGACCTGGCCGCCGCAGCGGAGGGCAGCGCGCTGGGCTGCTACCGGTTCACCGCCTACCGTTCCTCCAATGGCGACGGGCCGCTGGAACAGGTCGACCTGTCGGTGTCTTCGGCCCGGGACGCGGGGGCGAACCGAAGCCTGGCCACGGCCGCCGCGATAGCCGAGTCGGTCATGGCGGCACGCGACTTGGTCAACACCCCACCCAACGACCTCTACCCCGCCTCGTTTGCTGATCGCGCCGTGCGTCTTGCCGAGGCCGCCGGGCTACACGCCGAGGTACTCGACGAGAAGGACCTGCTGCGCGAGGGCTACGGCGGCATCCTCGGCGTCGGCGGTGGATCGTCGCGCCCACCACGGCTGGTCCGGCTGCACCATGCCCCCGTCGCGCCGAAAGCGAAGGTGGCGCTGGTCGGCAAGGGCATCACGTTCGACACCGGCGGCATCTCGATCAAGCCCGCGGCGAAGATGGAAGAGATGACCATGGACATGGCCGGCGCGGCCGCGGTCGTCGTGACCACCGTGCTGGCCGCCCGGCTGGAACTCCCGGTCGAGGTGATCGCCACCGTACCGATGGCCGAGAACATGCCCTCGGCCACCGCTTACCGGCCCGGGGATGTCCTGACGATGTACGGCGGGACCACCGTCGAGGTGATCAATACCGACGCCGAGGGACGGCTGATTCTGGCTGACGCGCTGGTCCGCGCCGCGCAGGACGGTCCGGACTACCTCATCGACACCGCCACCCTGACCGGTGCCCAGATCGTCGCGCTCGGCAAGCGAACCCCGGGAATCATGGGCACTCCGGAGTTCCGTGACCGGGTCACCGCGATCTCGCAGCAGGTCGGGGAGAACGGGTGGGCCATGCCGTTGCCCGAACACTTGCGCTCCGACCTGGATTCCAAACTCGCTGATATCGCCAACGTGGCAGAACACCGCTGGGGTGGCATGCTCGCCGCCGGAGTGTTCCTGTCGGAATTCGTGCCCGACGGCATCCCCTGGGCGCACCTGGATATCGCGGGCCCGGCCTACAACACCGGCTCACCGTGGGGGTATACCGGAAAGGGCGGCACCGGGGTGCCGGTGCGCACCCTGACCGCAGTCCTAGCGGACATCGCCGAGCGGGGGTGAGGCGCTATTCGCGCTCGCCCATGAGTCGTTGCCGGGCGGTGTAGTCGCGCATCCGTTGCGGGTATCCGACGAGGGCGACGTCATAGATCGGGATTTTGAGCCGCTTGGCCAACCGCTGTGCACCCTGCGCACCATCGACCCGGCGCCGGGTCCACTCACCATCGTGCGCGACCAGCACGACGGTGGTCTCGGTGACCATCGTGCGGGGCTCGACGAACGCCTCCACTCCGCGACGCGCCGTGGTCCACTGTTCGAGGTGGTCGAGATCCGCGCTGGACGCCGCGCGCGCCCTCCCGGCGCGCCGCCGGCGAAGCAGACGATCCAGCACACCCAACCCTGTCACCTCCTCCACCGGCGAGCCTTCGGCGAGCACGCCAACTCACTGCTCTCGCCCAGGTCGCAGAGCTCTGCAGCTTGGTGACAAGATGGCTGTCGCGCCCAGTGCCACGTTACCGACGTCTGCTCCAGGAGCGGCTCAGTGCCAGACACGTCAGCAATCACCACTTCGTCAAACCCGGAGACATCCGCCGATCTGGTGGTCCTCGGTGGCGGCTCGGGCGGTTACGCCTGCGCGCTGCGTGCCGCGCAATTGGGCTTGACCGTCGTTCTGGTGGAGAAGGACAAGCTCGGTGGCACCTGCCTGCACCGCGGCTGCATCCCGACCAAGGCGCTGCTGCAGGCCGCGGAGGTAGCCGACACTGCGCGCCACAGTCAGCAGTTCGGCGTGAAGACCGTGCTTGACGGCATCGACATGGGAGGCGTCAACAAGTACAAGGACAGCGTCGTCGCCAGGATGTTCAAGGGTCTGCAGGGATTGGTGTCCTCCCGGGGGATCAACTACGTCGAAGGCACCGGACACTTCGTCGCGCCCAACGCCGTCGATGTCGACGGGCAGCGATACACCGGGCGCAACGTCGTGCTGGCCACCGGGTCCTACGCCAGGTCGCTGCCCGGTCTGGAGATCGGCGGCCGCTTCATCACCAGCGATCAGGCCTTGAATCTGGATTACCTGCCAGACCGCGTGGTTGTGCTCGGCGGAGGTGTGATCGGTGTCGAGTTCGCCAGCGTGTGGCGGTCCTTCGGCGCCGAGGTGACGGTGGTGGAGGCGCTGCCCAGGCTCGTGCCGGCAGAGGACGACTTCTGCTCCCAGCAGCTGGAGCGGGCTTTTCGCCGGCGCGGCATCACCTCCAAGACCGCGGCCCGAGTCACCGGGGCGAGCCAGTCCGAATCCGGGGTGACGGTAAGCCTCGAGTCGGGGGAGCAGATCGAAGCCGACCTGTTGCTGGTCGCCGTCGGCCGGGGACCGAACACCGCCGAGGCCGGGTATGCCGAGGCCGGCGTGCGGATGGAACGCGGCTTTGTGCTCACCGACGATCGGCTGCGAACCAACCTTGCGGGGGTGTACGCGCTGGGCGACATCGTGCCCGGGTTCCAGCTCGCCCATCGCGGCTTCGCCCAGGGCATCTTCCTTGCCGAAGAAATCGCTGGGCTCAAGCCCCCCACGATCGATGAGGACGGCATCCCACGGGTGACCTATTGCGAACCCCAGGTAGCTTCCGTTGGCCTCACCGAAGCACAGGCCAGGCAGCGTCACGGCGAGATCGAGACGATCACCTACGACCTGGCTGGCAATGGCAAGAGCGTCATCCTGCAGACCAGAGGCGCGATCAAGCTGGTACGCGCCAAGAACGGCCCAGTGGTCGGCGTCCACATGGTGGGTGACCGGGTCGGCGAACTGGTCGGCGAGGCCCAGCTGATCGTCAACTGGGACGCTTACCCAGACGACGTGGCGGCGCTGGTGCATGCCCACCCAACCCAGAACGAGGCGCTCGGCGAAGCTCACCTCGCTCTGGCAGGCAAGCCACTGCACGCGCACGGCTGACGCGACAAGGCTGCGGCGCAACCGACAAGCGCACACAAGAACGGAAGACGACGGGAGTCGAGGCAACAGATGGCGTACTCCGTGGCGATGCCTGCGCTCGGCGAGAGTGTCACCGAGGGGACAGTGACGCGCTGGCTCAAGCAAGAGGGTGAGACCGTCGAGGTTGATGAACCGCTGGTGGAAGTGTCCACCGACAAAGTCGATACCGAGATCCCCTCGCCGGCAGCCGGCGTGCTGGAACGGATCATGGTGCCCGAGGATGAAACCGTCCGGGTCGGCGCAGAACTCGCGGTGATCGGCGACGCCTCCCGGCCTTCTGCACCTCCGCCCAGTATGCCCCGTCACGCCGCACCCAGTCCTACGGCGCCTCCGCCAGTCCACGCCAGTTCGGACCGGCCGGCCCAACCATCTCAGCAACCGCCGCAGGAATCGGTGGCCTCGCCGGCTGCATCCGGCGTGGGCTCCCGGAAGCTGGTGACAATGCCGGCACTCGGTGAGAGCGTCACCGAAGGGACCGTGACCCGATGGCTCAAGCAGGTCGGCGACACCGTCGAGGTGGACGAACCGCTCGTCGAGGTATCCACCGACAAGGTCGACACAGAGATTCCCTCTCCGGTGGCCGGCACCGTGTTAGAGATCGTGGTTGCGCAGGACGAGACGGTCGCGGTCGGAACCACCCTCGTCGCGGTCGGTGACCGCGAGGCTGGGCCCGCGCCCGCGGAACAGCCTGACCGATCCGTACAAGTTGCCTTGCCAGAGCCAGAAGCGATCGAAATCGGTGCTGACGACAGCGGCGCACCGTATGTGACGCCACTGGTACGCAAGCTCGCAACCGAGCACGGCATCGACCTATCGACCGTACAGGGCACCGGGGTCGGCGGCCGGATCCGCAAGCAGGACGTACTCGCCGCGGTCAAAATACCCGAGCCCGAGCCCGAGCCAGCACCGGCACCTGAGCCGGCACCGCAACCCGAGCCGGAGCCGAAGCCCGCGCCGCGGCCACCGACCATGGCCGAACCGCAGTGGCCGTCCACCGCGACGGCGCCTGAGGTCATGCCGACGCCAGCGGTGTCCGAGCTGCGGGGTAGGACCGAGAAGATGTCCCGGATGCGCAGCGTCATCGCCAAGCGGATGGTGGAGTCGCTCCAGGTCTCCGCACAGCTGACCACCGTCGTGGAGGTGGACATCACCCGACTGGCACGGCTACGCGACCGAGCCAAACGCGACTTCGAGGCCCGTGAAGGCGTCAAGCTGTCGTTCTTGCCGTTCTTCGCCCAAGCCACGGTCGAAGCGCTCAAACAACACCCCAAGCTCAACGCCTCAATCGACACCGACAAGGGCGAGATCACCTACCACAACGCGGAACATCTCGGCATCGCCGTGGACACCGAGCGAGGTCTGCTCGTCCCGGTGATCCACGATGCGGGCGACCTCAACATCGCCGGACTGGCACGCCGGATCGCCGACCTCGCCGCCCGGACCAGAACCAACAAGATCACTCCAGACGAGATGAGCGGCGGCACCTTCACCTTGAGCAACACCGGCTCGCGAGGTGCCCTGTTCGATACTCCGATCATCCTGCAGCCGCAGGTCGGCATCCTCGGCACCGGCAGCGTGGTCAAGCGACCTGTGGTGCTGTCCGACGGTGACGGCGACACCATCGCGATTCGCTCGATCACCTACCTGGCCTTGTCCTACGACCATCGGCTGGTCGACGGCGCTGACGCCGCACGCTTCCTTAACACCGTCAAACAACGCCTGACCGACGGTGCATTCGAGGCCGGTCTTGGGGTGTAGATGTGGGGTAGCGCCGCCGGCCAGAGGCCCGAGAGGATCTCCCCATGCGCGTCGTGATCGCGGGGTCGTCAGGTCTCATCGGCACCACGCTGGTCGCGCGGCTACGCCAGGCGGGCCACGACGTACTCCGGCTGGTACGCAGACCGGCCCGCGGCCCTGACGAGCGAGCCTGGGACCCGCCAGCGGCGACCATGGACGGCGGCACCCTGGACGGCGTTGATGCCGTAGTGAACTTGTGTGGCTCGCCGATGGGCACCCGGCGCTGGTCGGGCGAGGTCAAACAGGCCATCCGGGACAGCCGGATCGTGCCCACCGAGGTACTCGCTGCGGCGGTGGCCGAGCGCCGGGTTCCGGTGCTCCTCAACGCCTCTGGGGTGAACTACTACGGCGACACGGGGGACCGCGAGGTCGACGAGACCGCCCCGCTGGGCTCCGGCTTTCTTGCCGAGGTCTGCCGTGATTGGGAAGCGGCCACCGCGCCTGCGGAGCAGGCCGGGGCGCGGGTGGTACGGCTGCGTACCGCTCCGGTGATCTCCCCGTCCGGGGGCCTGATGGGTCAGCTCAAGCCGCTGTTCGCGCTCGGGCTGGGCGGTCGGCTGGGCAGCGGGCAGCAGTACATGCCGTGGATCTCACTCGACGACGAGGTGGATGCAATCCGCTTCGCCCTCGAACACGACGACCTGTGCGGCCCGGTCAATCTCGCCGGCCCCAACCCGGTGACCAACGCCGAGTTCACCCAAGCAGTGGGCGAGGTGATGCACCGCCCGACTCGCCTCGTGGTGCCTGGCTTCGCGCTGCGGCTGGTTCGCGGCAGCGAACTCGTGGACGAGATGGTGCTGACGGGGCCGCGGGTGGTGCCAGCGGTGCTGCGCAAGCACAGCTACTCGTTCCAGCACCGCACTGTCACGGCGGCGCTGACTGCGGCGCTGGAGTAACGCACCGGCGCCCGGCGTAATCTCGCCGTTGTGACCGTCGCTACCCAGTCTTGTCGAGTCACCACGGCGCCGGTCGAGGTCCGTTACCTCGGCACCGTCGACTACCACCGGGCATGGTCGTTGCAACGAGAACTGGCCGCTGCCCGCGCGGACGGCGCCGGACCCGACGTGCTGCTCTTACTGGAGCACCCCTCGGTGTACACCGCAGGTCGGCGGACCACGCCTGCCGAGCGGCCGCAGGACGGCACACCAGTCGTCGACGTCGACCGGGGCGGGAAGATCACGTGGCACGGGCCGGGCCAGCTCGTCGGCTACCCGTTGATCAAGTTGGCCGAGCCGGTCGACGTCATCAACTACGTGCGGCGCCTGGAGCAAGCCCTGATCACGGTCTGCACCGGGCTGGGGTTAGACGCCGCCCGGGTCGCGGGGCGGTCGGGGGTGTGGCTGGCGGCCGACCACGCTACCGGACGACCCGAACGCAAGATCGCCGCTATCGGAGTCCGGATCAGCCGGGGCGTCACCACGCACGGGTTCGCGCTCAACTGCCAGCCGGACCTCACCGCCTTCAATCGGATCGTGCCCTGTGGCATCACCGATGCCGGCGTGACGTCACTGACCGCTGAGCTGGCCCGGCCGGTGTCCGTGGCACAGGTGCTACCCGACGTGCAGAACGCTGTTCTCGACGCCCTCGACGGCAATATGCCGGTGTGCGGATGAGCCGCTGGGCCCAGGCCGCCATTCCCGATCAGTCCGGCCGCACGGTGCTCGTCACCGGCGCCAACTCGGGGCTGGGCCTGCAGACCGCCATGGTGGTCGCCGGATACGGCGCAACGGTGCTGCTGGCCTGCCGCGATCCGCGCCGTGGGCAGGCAGCGTTGGACCGCGTGCGGGGCGAGGCCGCGGCGGACGCCACGCTCGTCCAACTCGACCTGGCTGACCTCGGCTCCGTCCGCAAGGCTGCTGACGAGGTCCGGGCGATCACAGGGGACCGGCTGGACGTGCTGGTGAACAACGCCGGCGTAATGTACACACCCTCGCGGCACACGGCCGATGGATTTGAGCTGCAAATCGGCACCAACCACCTCGGGCACGCCGCGCTGACCTGGCTACTCGGGCCCGCGCTGGTACCCGGCGCCCGGGTGGTTACGGTGTCCAGCCTCGCGCACCGGGGCGGCGGGCTGAACGTCGACGACCTGAACTTCGAGCAGCGACGGTATAACCCGGTCGCCGCCTACAGCGCGTCGAAACTGGCCAATTTACTGTTCACCTTCGAGCTGGACCGGCGGGCCCGAGCCGCCGGGCGAGACCTCATTGCCGTCGCCGCCCATCCGGGCATCACCGACACTGAACTGGTGCCCACTACCACTCGGATGTACCTGCCAGGACCGTTTGCTCAGCTGATGAAGTGGGGCAACAAGCTAGTCAGCCAGGGTGTCGCGGCAGGCGCATTGCCGCAGCTCTACGCGGCCACCGCAGCCGATGTCCGCAGTGGTGAGTACTTCGGACCGACCAGCCTCGGGGAGACTCGCGGAGCCACGGGCCGGGTGACAGCGAGCGCGGCTGCCTACGACGAGCACACTGCCCGGCTGCTGTGGGAACGCACCGCCCAACTCACCGGTGTAACTCCGGATCCCGCGTAGGGTGGCCCTCGTGAGCGCGCCAGCAACTGACCCGAGTGGCCGCAAGCTGTTGCGTCTGGAGGTCCGCAACAGCCAAACGCCAATCGAGCGCAAGCCTGCGTGGATTCGGACCAGGGCCACCATGGGGCCGTCGTTTCGGCAGCTGAGGGGTCTGGTTCAGCGGGAAGGCCTGCACACCGTCTGTGAGGCAGCTGGCTGCCCCAATATCTTTGAGTGCTGGGAGGATCGGGAAGCGACCTTTCTCATCGGCGGCAACCAGTGCACCCGGCGCTGTGATTTTTGCCAGATCGACTCCGGCCGCCCCGCCGCGCTGGACCGCGACGAGCCACGCCGGGTCGCAGAGTCGGTGCAGGCCATGGGGCTGCGCTACGCCACCGTCACCGGGGTGGCCCGTGATGATCTGCCCGACGGTGGCGCCTGGCTGTACGCCCAGACCGTCAGGCAGATCCATGCGCTCAATCCCGGCACGGGCGTAGAGCTGCTCATCCCGGACTTCAACGGTTGCCGAGGACAGCTCGACGAGGTGTTCGACGCCGTACCGGAGGTGCTGGCGCATAACCTGGAGACGGTGCCGCGGATTTTCAAGCAAATCCGGCCGGCGTTTCGCTACCAGCGGTCGTTGGACGTGCTGCGGGCGGCCCGGCACGCGGGTCTGATCACCAAGTCGAACCTGATCTTGGGTCTGGGTGAGCAACCTGAAGAAGTCACCACCGCGATGGCCGATCTGCACGCTGCCGGATGCGAGCTACTCACCATTACCCAGTACCTCCGCCCGTCAGCCCGGCACCATCCGGTGGCACGGTGGGTCACCCCGCAAGAGTTCGTCGATCATGCCCACACCGCCGAGTCGATGGGATTCTCCGGCGTGATGGCTGGACCACTCGTCCGATCGTCCTACCGGGCCGGCCAGCTGTATGCCAGGGCCGTCGCGCGGCGCGGCGGGCGGTTGTCCGAGCACCTCGCCAAACTGGCCGCCGCCGGCCCAGCTGCCCAGGAGGCAACCCGCTTGCTGGCTCGCTGATTGTCGGCCAGTCAGGGCAATCGCGGGCACATGATCCGCAAGTATCCTAAGAGCCATGCCCGCCAAACCTCCTCCGAAGCCCGCCTCCAGACCGAAAGACGCCGCCGCGGCGAAGGCCGCCAAGCAGCAGCGCCGCGCCGCCGCCAAGCAGCGCCGGGCGCAAGTGCTCGAGGCATTCAATATCCAGCGCCGGGAGGATAAGGCGCTGCTGCCGCTGATGATCGGCGCCTTCTTACTGATTTTCGCAGTGGTGTTCGGCGTGGGTTTGCTCTTCGGCCAGCAGTGGGTGGCCCTGCCACTGGGTGTCACTCTCGGTGGGCTCGGCGCCATGCTGATCTTCGGCCGTCGGGTTCAACGCAACGTCTTCGCCAAGGCCGAGGGTCAGCCAGGCGCCGCGGCATGGGCGCTGGAGAACATGCGCGGTGGGTGGCGAGTGACGCCGGCCGTGGCAGGGACCACGCAACTGGACGCGGTGCACCGGGTCATCGGTCGGCCGGGTGTGGTGCTGGTGGCGGAGGGTGCCCCGCATCGAGTCAAGCCGCTGCTGGCGCAGGAAAAAAAGCGGGTAGCACGACTGGTCGGCGACACACCGATCTATGACATCACGGTAGGCAATGAGGAAGGCCAGGTGCCGCTGGCCAAGCTGCCGCGGCATCTGGCAAAACTGCCCCGCAACGTCAATACCGCGCAGATCGACGGGCTGGAGACCAAGTTGGCCATCCTGAGTACCCGCGCTGCCGCGGTGCCCAAGGGTCCCTTGCCGCAGGGCGCCAAGATGCGCAACGTCCAACGCGCCGCGCGCCGCCGCTGACCGCTTTCCTCCCAAACTCTCGACCCCGATATGGAGACATGTCGGGGTTAAGGGATGTCGGGGGCTAGCGGGTTCGGAGCACGATGGTGCCCGCGGCGCGGTCGTGCAGGCCGCGGCCGTCGACGTTGTATACCACCGGGGGGATGAGCAGGCACAGCAGTACTGTGCGAATCACCGCGGCGGTGAAGCCGGCACGCTGGCCGTCCAGCAGTGCGACCCGCAGGCCTGCGACCGCATGCCCTACGGTGCGGCCCGCCATACCTACTGACAGCACCGTGATCGCGGCGAACAGCACCAGCGCCGAGAACGCGGGGTTTTTGGTGACTAGTTGAGCCGCTACCGAGCATGGCAGCCAGTCGATGACCAGCGCCAGGATGCGGGGACCGAAACCACCGGCGGAGCCTGGCCCATGTTCGGGTAAACCGAGTCGCTGGCCGGGATAGTCCTGCCCACCAGGGCCCGCTTGCGGGTCGTCAGAGGGCGGCGCGGCACGGCCGGTCAGCCAGGTTTGGGTCCATCTGCTCACTCGACTAGGTTAGGCCGTCGGCAGTCTAGCCTTGTTCACCACCAGCCCTTTAACCTTGGCGAAACATCCGGGTGACGGCAGTGCAACATCGCCCTCTTAGGTTCGCCGCAGCGACGTGACCGATCACGCCGGTCTACACGCATAGCGCACGAAGGAGTAATCAAAGGTGTTCTCCAACTCCGATGAGGTCCTGCGCTTCATCGCCGATCAGGATGTCGAGTTCGTCGACGTCCGCTTCTGCGATGTGCCGGGCGTCATGCAGCACTTCACAGTCCCGGCCGCATATTTCGACGCGGACGTCTACGAGGAAGGCCTGGCCTTCGACGGCTCGTCGGTGCGTGGCTTCCAGGCGATCCACGAGTCGGACATGCTGTTGCTGCCCGACCCGGCTACTGCCCGCGTTGACCCGTTCCGCGAACACAAGACCCTGAACCTCAACTTCTTCGTGCACGATGCGGTGACGCGTGAACCCTACAGCCGGGATCCGCGCAACGTAGCCCGCAAGGCAGAAGAGTACCTGGCGTCCACCGGCATCGCGGACGCCGCGTACTTCGGTCCTGAGGCCGAGTTCTACATGTTCGACTCGGTGCGCTTCGACAGCGCCCCGAACGGCACCTTTTACCACATCGACTCGATCGAGGGTTGGTGGAACACCGGCTTAGAGAACGGCAAGGACGGTAGCGGCGCCAACATGGGATACAAGGTGCCCTACAAGCGCGGCTATTTCCCGGTGCCGCCTACCGACCACTTCTCCGACCTGCGCAATGCGATAGTCTCAAACCTTCTCAAGGCTGGGTTCCAAGTAGAGAAAGCCCACCACGAAGTAGGCACCGCAGGCCAGGCGGAGATCAACTATCGGTTCAACACACTGCTGCACGCGGCCGACGACCACCAGCTCTATAAGTACATTGTAAAAAGTACCGCATGGCAGCATGGGCGGACGGCGACATTTATGCCCAAGCCGCTGTTCGATGACAACGGCTCGGGAATGCATACCCACCAATCATTGTGGAAAGACGGCTCACCGCTGTTCTACGATGAATCCGGCTATGCAGGGCTCTCCGATACGGCGCGGTACTACATTGGTGGGCTGTTGCACCACGCGCCGAGCTTGCTAGCCTTTACCTGCCCGACGGTGAACTCCTACCATCGGCTGGTGGCGGGTTTCGAGGCCCCGGTCAACCTGGTGTACTCGCAGCGCAATCGTTCGGCATGTGTGCGCATCCCGATTACCGGCAACAACCCGAAGGCCAAGCGATTGGAGTTCCGCTGCCCAGATGCCTCCGGGAACCCGTATCTGACGTTCGCCTCAATGATGATGGCGGGGCTGGACGGGATTAAGAACGCCTACGAACCGCCGACGCCGATCGACAAGGATCTCTACGAGCTGCCGCCTGAGGAAGCCAAGGACGTCACCCAGGTGCCGAAGAGCCTGGACGAAGTTATTGACCGGCTTGAAGCCGACCACGATTACCTGCTTGAAGGTGGCGTTTTCACTTCGGACCTGATCGAGACGTGGATCGCGCTCAAACGCGAGAACGAGATCGATCCGCTGCGACTACGCCCGCACCCCTTCGAGTTCGCCTTGTACTATGACGTCTAAATATCGTTGAGATCGGAAGGCCCGAAGCTGCTGTTGCGAATAGGCGCTTCGGGCCTTTCCGTACAAACCGGTACGCTCACCACCTGGATGGCCGCGTCGACGGCGCCATTAACGGTTCATCTTAGGCGGGTGCTTGTGCCGGGGGCACGGAGACCGGCTCCGTAACCGTCCCGGTGTTTCCACCCCAGCGGTTTCGGTGGTCGGCGAACCTGAGCTGTTATCCCCTGCACCACCGGCATCAGAGGTCGGCACTGTCTACTGGATTGGCCGCATCCTCGAGTGCACTACGGGGAATATCGGCAAAGATGTCGATCACATCGCGGACGGGGAAGGCCTCGACAGAGTGCGGGCGGTCACAGGGCACCTCCGTACCCCACCCGAATGCCGCCGCGGTACCGGTGCGAAAGCAGTCACCCGCTGCGACGTCACCGATGCCGTCCCCGCACCCGGCACTGAGCACACCAAAAGTGGTCAGGACCGCCGCGACGAGGGCCGCACTGCGCATCAAAGGCCTACCCGTCCGCGGCGCGACATGTGCCAGGTCAGCGTGGCCCATGGCGGCGGGTTAGCGTTGGGCGGCGTGAACGTACGTTGTGCCGTGGCGCCAGGGCCGCCCGCGCCGATCATTACCGACGCCATCCGCGAGGGGGGCGGCGAGGTTGTGGACGTCGCCGATGCACAAGCGCTGGTCTGGACCGACCCCCTCGACGCATCCGCGCTCGGAGAGCTATTGACGGCGGAGCCCGGCATCCAATGGGTTCAGCTGCCAGCTGCGGGGATCGACCGCTTCCTGTCAGTCGTCGATGGCCAGCGGGTCTGGACCAGCACCAAGGGGGCATACGCCCTACCGGTCGCCGAGCATGCCCTAGCCCTGGGACTCGCCGGCCTGCGCCAGTTGCCCGCTCGGGCACGGGCACGGGAATGGGGCCCGCCGTCGGGACGCCGGTTGATGCATGGGCGAGTCACCATCGTGGGCGGCGGTGGGATCACCGAAGCCCTTCTTGCTCTCCTGACGCCGTTCACGGTGGATACCACCGTGGTACGCCGCCGGCCCGCACCGCTGAGGGGCGCAACGAGGGTGGTGGGCGCCGATCGGCTGCCCGATGCGTTACCAGGCGCCGATCTCGTCGTACTCGCCCTGGCTCTCACGCCCAAGACGGTCGGCATCATCGGCGCACCCGAGCTTGAACGGATGGACCAGCACGCGTGGCTGGTCAATGTGGCTCGCGGCGCCCACGTCATCACTGACCACCTCGTGGTTGCCCTGCAGGCCCGGTCGATCGGAGGCGCAGCCCTTGACGTCACCGAACCCGAGCCCCTACCCACCGGCCACCCGCTGTGGAACTGCGACAACTGCCTGATTACCCCGCACACCGCGAACACCTGGGAGATGGCCGAGCCGCTGTTCGCCGATCGAATCCGAGACAACGTCAAACGATTTGCCGTCGGGCAGCCTCTTCTCGGCGTGGTCAACTCCGACCTTGGATACTGACGGTCGCCGCAGGTTAGACCCCAAAGGAACGCTCCACGACGGCGCGAGCTCGCCGGGTAGTGCGGCGGTACTCGTCGAGCACCTCACCGGGATCATCGTCCGCCGAGCGCCCCAGAGCTCTGGCCACCGCCGCCAACTCCTGCCCGGAACTGGGCAGCTGATCGACTTGCTTGCCACGTACCAGGGTGAGCACGTTGCGGGTCTTGGTGGCGAGCTGCCAAGCGGCCAGCAATATCTCCGCGTCGGCTTGGGCTAGCAGTCCGGCCGCCGCGGCAGCGCGTAGCGCAGCGCTGGTCGACGGCGTACGCAACGCCGGGAACTCGTGCGCGTGCTGCAACTGCAGCAGCTGGATGGTCCACTCGACGTCTGCCAGCCCACCGCGGCCCAATTTGGTGTGGGTGGTCGGGTCAGCACCACGGGGTAGTCGCTCCGCGTCGACGCGGGCCTTCATTCGGCGGATCTCAGTGGCCTGACGTGCGGTCAGCCCGCCTGCGGGATAGCGCACCGGGTCGATCATCGCGATAAACCGCTGCCCAAGCTCGGCATCGCCAGCCAGCGGGACGGCCCGCAGCAATGCCTGCGCCTCCCAGGTCTGCGCCCACTGGGTGTAGTAGGCCTGATAGGACGACAAGGTGCGTACCAGGGGGCCCGAACGTCCCTCTGGACGCAGGCCAGTATCGACCACCAGGGGCGGATCCTGGCTGGGTGAGTCGAGCAGCTTGCGCACGGACTCGGCGACCGAGGCGGCGAACCGGACGGCCTCGGTCTCGGCATCGGGGCTCGACTCCGCGCCCGACTCCGGCTCAGGCTCGGGCTGGGGCTCGCAGACGAACAGCACGTCGGCGTCGGAACCGTAGCCCAGCTCGGCGCCACCCAGCCGACCCATCCCGATCACCGCGATCCTCGCCGGCTGCGCCTGCCGACGTTCGACCTCCGCGCGCAAGGCGACGTCCAGCGCCGAGGCGAGCACCGCGGTCCATACCGAGGACAGCGCAACGCAGACCGCGTCCAAGTCGAGCAGGCCGAGCAGATCGGCGCAGGCGATCCGGAACAGCTCGTGGCGGCGCAGTGCTCGAGCGGCGGTGACAGCGGCACCAAGGTCGCGGTACCGGCATGCGGTGGTGTGCAACGATGTCGCCACCTCTGCCGGGTCGCGGCCGGCCAGCTCGGCTGGGTCCGCCAGCAGTTGCAGCGCCTCCGGCGCCCGCACCAGCAGGTCGGCCACCATCCGGGAGGTGCCGAGCAGAGCCATCAGCCGCTGCGCTACGGCACCTTCATCGCGCAGGAACCGCAAGTACCAGGGGGTATCGTCGAGCGCCTCGGATACCCGCCGGTAGGCGGCCAACCCGCGATCCGGGTCGGGGGTGTCGGCGAGAAACTCCAGCAGCACCGGCAGCAGCGTGGATTGGATCGCCGCGCGCCGCGATACCCCGTCGGTCAGCGCCCGCAGATGTCCCAGCGCTCCTTGCGGGGACGCATAACCCAGCGCCGCTAACCGTGCCTTCGCCGAAGACTCTGACAGCCGGTATACCTCGGTGGGTACCTTGGCCACGGCCTCCAGCAGCGGCCGGTAGAACAGTTTTTGATGCAGCCGGCGGGCCCGGTGCGACTGCCGGGTGTACTCGAGGCGCAGCGCCCCGAGCGCGTCGTGCCGCCCATCCGGCCGCATCCCGGCGGCCCGGGCCAGCCATCGCCACGCTGCGGTGTCGCTGTCGGGCGGGAGGAGATGAGTGCGACGTAATCGCTGCAGCTGCAACCGGTGTTCCAGCAGGCGCAGGAAGCGGTAGGAGGCCGCCAGGTTTGCGGCGTCGTCACGGCCGACATACCCGCCAGCTGACAACGCTGCTAGCGCTTCTAGAGTCGATCTGACCCGCAGAGACTCATCGGTGCGGCCGTGCACCAACTGCAGCAGTTGCACGGCGAACTCCACGTCGCGCAGCCCACCATGGCCTAGCTTGAGCTCTCGATCCACCAACTCGGCCCGCACATGATCGGCGACCCGGCGACGCATCGCTTGCACCTCGGGCACGAAGTTCTCCCGATCCGCAGCGGTCCACACCAGCGGTTCCACCGCCGCCAGATAACGGGCACCCAGCTCGACGTCGCCGGCGACCGGACGGGCTTTGAGCAGCGCCTGGAACTCCCACGTCTTGGCCCACCGCCGGTAGTACGCCAGGTGGCCGTCCAGCGTGCGTACCAGCGCGCCGGCTTTACCCTCAGGCCGCAGCGCCGCGTCGACCTCGAAGCACGCCGATGCCAGCCGTATCATCGCCGAAGCCAGCTTGGTGGCGACAGCCAGTTCGTCCTCGGCATCCGCTACGAAGATCACATCGACGTCAGAGACGTAGTTGAGCTCGGCCCCGCCGCACTTGCCCATTCCAATCACCGCAAGCGGTGGTACCGGCCCCCCTGCGGTGACTTCGGTGACGGCAACGGTCAGCGCGGCGCGCAGCACCCCTATCGCAAGGTCAGCCAGCGCGTCGGCGATCCGCTCGAAGGGCACCACAGGGAGCTCAGGTTCCACCACGGCGGCGAGGTCGGCGGCCGCCAGCTCAGTGATCAGGTCGCGGTAGGTCTCGCGTAGTGCGCGTTGGGCCTTGATACCGGTGATCGGCGTTGGCGCCGGGTCAGCGGGATCTGCGCCCACCGCAGCGAGGAGCCGCTGCGCGGCGCGATCTGTCCAATCTGGGGCGAGCGCCTCTGGGGTGACAAGCCCGTGCCAGCGCGGCGGGTGAGCGACGAGATGATCTCCCAACGCCGTCGACGATCCCAGCAGGCCGAGCAGCCTCCCGCGCACGCCCGGTTCCCGGCGCAACGCGGCATCCAGCTCGACCCATCCCGGGCCGGCGGCGCTGGCCAAACGGGCCAATGTGCGCAGCGCGAGGTTCGGGTCAGGCGCTCGAGACAGTGCCCACAGCGAGTCCTCCGCACCATGACTGACTTGCCCATGGACCCACCAACCGAGCTTGATCAGGGCGTCGGCGGCACCGTCGTCGGTGAGTCCCAACCGGGCCAGGGAAAACCCAATGCGCCCGCCTTCAGTCACCGCAGCACTCCCTGTCCTAGCCGCGCAGCAGCGGTAATGTCCGGCGATCCTCGGTGCCTGCCGGCTGGACCAGTTCACCGCTGGCCAGCGCGACGAACCGGGTCGCGAAGGGCTGCCATGTGTGCGCTATGTCGGCGTGCACCTGTTCCAGGTGATCCGGTTCCAGCTGCCGCGCAGGGAAGTGGCCAGCGGTGTCCCGGCGGGCCCAGGACAGCACCGTGGCAGGCGACGTCTCGATGTGGCACTGCAGGCCGTAGCCGGCAGCACCAACCCGGAACGCCTGGTTGGCGTACCGCGGTGAGGAGGCGAGCAGGGTGGCTCCCGGCGGCAACCGGGAGATCTCGTCGTGGTGGAACTGGATGACGTCGGGCGTCAGCGGCAGCTGGGCAAACAGCGGGTCATACGCGGCCACGTCTCGCTTGGCGATCAGCAGGGTGCCAACCTCAGGGCCGTCGACTGCCTGCCGTACCTCACCGCCGGTGGCCAGTGCCAGCAGCTGACCACCAAGGCAGACTCCGAGCACCGGCAGCCGACGGGCGACCGCGTCGGCGAGCAACGACCGCAGCGCGGCCAGCCACGGATGGTCGGCGTCGTCGTACGCGCCCATCTCGCCGCCCATACAGACCACCCCGTCAGCTCCGTCGAGCCGGTCAGGAACCCCCTCGGCCGCCGGGCGACACACGGTCAGCTCCGCCCCAGCCTGTGCCAGCCACTCCCCCAACCGCTCCACGGGATCGACATCAGATGGCTCCACCACAAGTAGCCGCGTTTTCACCTTCGCCAGGCTAACTCGCGTTCTGCGATCACGGGGCCGGCGTGAAGGCGATCTCGACGGCGTCGTGGGTAGGGCGAAAGCCGATGCGCGGGTAGATCGCGTTGGAGATGGGGTTCGACAGATCGGTGTTCAAGACCACGTGTTTGGCGCCGGTCCGCAGCGACCAGCGTGCGGCGGCCGCAGTGACCGCGCTGCCGTACCCGTGGCCGCGATGCTGGGGCAGCGTATAGACCGGCCCGATCCGGGACATGGCCGCGATCGGGGCGGTCGCTGACGCCCAGGCCACCGGCTGCGAGTCACGTTCCCACACCCACGCCGCGGTTCCCGCCGCGAGAGTGTTCATAACCTGTTGCCGGGCGCTCAAGTGACCGCGCAGGCCGCCAAAGATCTCGTTCGCGAAGTCGGTGCGCCACCGCGCCAGCAGCTCGACGTCACTGATGTCGGCCCGCCGCGCCGCGCCCGGCACGCCCCGTGGTGGGGTGAGCCGGTGCAGGGCGAACGCCCGTTGCGCGATCCGCTCGTGCAGCGCCGCACCGGTGCACGCCGACCAGCATTTGGCGAATGGCTCCGCCTCGGGGCGAGGCCCCACAGCGCCCGGCGCGCTCGGGTGCTTTGCAGCAAGAAGCTCAACCGCCGCGCCGGCATAGTCCCCCGGTAACCCGCTGACGATCACATCTCGTGGTGGCGTGCACATCACCGCCCCGGCGAGCGCATCGCTGCAGCTCACCGTGAGCAGCACCGGTGGGCCGTTACTGGCCTCGGGGACCCGCTCCAGCAGTACCAGCACCGTCAGCGCGATGCTGTGGCGGATCGGATCGGCTTCCAGCAAGGGCCGGGTGAGCGCCACAAACTCGTTGAGGTCGTGGTGCAGCCGAACGTTCACCGCGCCATCGTCACCCGGGCGCCCCGCTGCGTCGATCGAGTATCCGACGGGGCGCTGGCCGGCCGGCGCGTGCACCGGCGTACCTGGGCGCACGACACGCCATGCACGAGGGCGCGACACGCCGGCCGGCGGCGGCGGATTACAGCACCGGGAGGTAGGTGCGCAGTTCGTACGGCGTGACGTGCCGGCGGTAGCTGTCCCACTCGGCTCGTTTGTTGCGCAGGAAGAAGTCAAAGACGTGCTCCCCGAGGGTCTCAGCGACCAGCTCGGAGTTCTCCATTTCGACCAGCGCCTCGGACAGGTTCTGCGGCAACGGCGCGTATCCCGCGGCCCGACGCTCACGCTCAGACAGCGACCACACGTCGTCCTCAGCGGCAGGCGGCAGCTCGTAGCCTTCGCGCACGCCGCGTAGCCCGGCAGCCAGAATCACCGCGTAGGCCAGGTACGGGTTGCACGCCGAGTCCGGGGTGCGGATCTCCACCCGCCGGCTGGACGCCTTACCGGGTGAGTACATCGGCACCCGGACCAGCGCCGAGCGGTTCGCGTGCCCCCAGCACACCGACGTGGGGGCCTCGCCACCGACGATGAGCCGCTTGTAGGAGTTAACCCATTGGTTGGTTACCGCGGTGATCTCCCTGGCGTGCACGAGCACTCCGGCCACGAACGCCCGGCCGGTGGTGGACAGTTCGTAGGGGTCGTTGTCGTCGTGGAAGGCGTTGCGGTCCCCCTCAAACAGGCTCATGTGCGTATGCATGGCAGACCCTGGCTGAGCGGTGTACGGCTTGGGCATGAACGAGGCACGCACGCCTTGGGTGATCGCGACTTCCTTCACCACGTACCGGAAGGTCATGATGTTGTCGGCCATGGTCAGCGCATCGGCATAGCGCAGGTCGATCTCCTGCTGGCCGGGCGCGCCCTCGTGATGGCTGAACTCCACCGAGATACCCATCTGCTCCAGCGCCTCGATGGTGTGCCGGCGGAAGTGCGGAGCGGCGTCGTGGCTGGCCTGGTCGAAGTAGCCACCGGAGTCGGCGGGCACCGGCTCGGAGCCGTTGTCGGGCAGGTCACGCAGCAGGTAAAACTCGATCTCAGGATGCACATAGCAGGTGAATCCGGCCTCCGCCGCCTTGGATAGCACCCGGGTCAGCACGTGCCGCGGGTCGGCCCAAGACGGTGAACCATCGGGCATCGTGATGTCGCAGAACATCCGGGCTGAATAGTGCTCGCCCTTCGGGTTCTCCCACGGCAGCACCTGGAACGTGGCCGGATCTGGCTTTGCGATCATGTCGGACTCATAGGCCCGGGCGAAACCCTCGATGGCGGACCCGTCGAAGCCGATGCCGTCGGCGAAGGCGCCTTCTAGCTCGGCCGGTGCCACCGACACAGATTTGAGGTACCCCAGCACGTCGGTGAACCACAACCGAACAAACCGGATGTCACGTTCTTCCAGCGTGCGCAGCACGAATTCCTGCTGGCGGTCCATGCGCGCAGGGTACGCGCACAGGGAAGGACAGTCCGTGACGGCGCAGTGGTCTGGCCCCTACGATGGCGGGATGCGCCGTGTCGCCTCCTTCACTGCCGTCATCCTGTCTCTGATCATCGCACTGGTCACCGCGTGCGGCGCCGGAAAAACAGCGAACCTGCCGCAGGGAGCCACGGTGCTTGCCGATTCCGCCAAGGCGATGCGGACGGTAAACACCACACGCTTCGCGTTTGACGTCAAAGGTAACGCGGCGGGGGTCCAGCTACGCTCGGCCGAGGGCCAGCTCACGCGGGAAGGATCAGCGCAGGGCACCGCCAAGGTGGACGAGGGCCGACAGCTCCTGGAACTCCAGTTCACGATCATCGGCCAGGATCTGTACCTGCGCCCACCGACCGGACCAGTGCAGAAGCTGCCGCTGTCCTTCGCCGGCTCGGTGTACGACCCGTCGATCATCCTGAACCCGGACCGAGGTATCGCGGCGGCACTGGCCAGCGGTAAGGACGCCACCACCCAGGCGCGTGAACAGGTCGACGGGGTGGACACCTACCGAGTCGAGGCGACGTTCCCGGCCCAGCCACTCGGCACGATGGTGCCTGAGTTGGCCACTGACAAGCCCAGCGAAGTCTGGGTCGCCGTGCAGGGCTCCCGGCTGGTCAAGGCGCAGTTCCCGACTACCAGCGGCGGCATCACCGCCCATTTCTCGGACTACGACGCTCCCGCTCAAATCACCGCGCCCGTCTGATCTCGTGCTGCTTCGATGAGCGCGACGACAACCTTGATGCGGCGCCGCGGACTGGCGCTGGGTTCTGGCGCCCTGGTCACGCTGCTGGCCGCGCTGGACGCCTACGTCGTGGTCAGCCTGCTGGTCGACATGGTCCGCGACTTGCAGGTTCCCCTGAACCACCTGGAGCGGGCCACCCCGATCGTGACCGGCTTCCTGCTGGGTTATGTCGCGGCGATGCCGCTGCTGGGGCAAGCGTCTGATCGCTTCGGGCGACGCATACTGCTGCAGGCATGCCTGATCACCTTTGCGGTGGCGTCGGCACTGACCGCGGCCGCGGCGACATTACCGGTCCTGGTGGCTGGTCGGACGTTGCAGGGCATTGCGGGTGGCGCGTTGTTACCGGTGTCCATGGCGCTGGCCGCGGACCTGTGGCCGGATCGCGGCCGGTCCACCGCATTGGGCGCCCTGGGCGCCGCACAGGAGCTGGGTAGCGTGCTTGGACCGCTCTACGGCGCCGGACTGGCCGCCGTGGTGGGCTGGCGCGGCGTGTTCTGGGTTAACATCCCGCTCGCGGCGGTCGCCGTGGTGGCGGTGCAACTGGCCGTGCCCGCCAAGCCCGCTGGCTCCTCACGCCGAGCTCCGCTGGATCTCGTCGGCGGCAGCTTGCTGGCAGTGACTCTGGGGCTGCTGGTCGTCGGGTTATACAACCCGGATCCGGACCGCACGGTGTTGCCCTCATGGGGTTGGCCGGTGCTGGCCGCAGCCGCGGTGACCGGGTTGGCGTTCGTGCTGTGGGAGCGGCATGCCAGGGTACGACTGATCGATCCCGTCGGGGTGCAGTGGCGGGTCTTCTCCAGCTCGCTGTGGGTCAGCCTGACCGCCGGCGCGGCGCTGCTGGTGACCCTGGTGGATGTTCAGCTCTACGCCCAGACTGTGCTGGGCCGGGAGACGACCGCCGCGACTGCAATCCTGGTCCGGTTCCTCGTGGCGCTGCCCGTCGGCGCGTTCCTAGGCGGGGTGGCCGCCAGCCGGTTGGGCAACCCGGTGGTGGCAGTGGTCGGCATGTTGCTGGCCGCAGCCGCCTACCTGCTCATCGCAGGATGGCCCGCCGATGTCCTGACCGCCCGCCACCATCTCGGGCCGCTGAACCTACCCCGGCTGGATACCGATCTGGCGCTGGCCGGCTTCGGTCTCGGCCTGGTGATCGCGCCGGTGTCGACCGCGGCGCTGCGCGCCACCCCACCCGACCGGCACGGTGTGGTGTCCGCCGCGGTGGTCGTGGCCCGGATGACCGGCATGCTGGTGGGCGTCGCGGCGCTGTCCGCGTGGGGCCTACACCGCTTCCGTCAGCTCACTGCACAGTTGGGCACGCCACTGCCTTTCGGGGTCAGCGCACAGCAGTACCAGCAGCAGCTGGCTGCTTACCAGCTAGCCCTCCAGAACGCGCTACGTACCGAGTACCGAGAGATCTTCCTGCTCACCGCGGTGATCTGCGGGCTCGGCGCGATCGGCGCGGTACTGATCGGCAAGGCAGGCACCCAGCAACCCACTCAGGTGGCGCAGAGTGAGGATCTTTTGGGCAGCGCCAACCGGACCAGGTAGTTGGTCACCGTCTCATCCACGCACGCCACGCCCTGCAGGACGACGGTGTGACGGTTGCCCTCGTAGGTGAGCAACTTGCCACGCAGCCGTCGAGCCACTTCCGCGCCAGTCTGGTAGGGGGCAGCTGGATCGCCCGTCGTTGAGACCACTAGAACCGGCGGCAGCCCGTCGAGCTGATCAGCTCCCAGACTGCCGGTAGGCGGCACCGGCCAGAAAGCGCAGGCGTCCCGGGCAGCTGATGGGGGATGCCCGTCGTCGAGGAACGGCGCGGCTTCCCGGTATCGCCGATCGGCTTCCCGGACCACCGCCGGATCCCGCACCGGTGGGTCGTCAACGCAGCGAACCGCGGTGAATGCGTCCTGGCTGCCGGAGTAGCCATGCGCGTCACGCTGATAGTAGATGTCGGCCAGCGCCAACAAGGTCGCACCGTTGCCGGTGGCCAGCTCGGTAAGGCCCTGGTTGAGCCGCGGCCAGAGCTGATCGGTGTAGAGGGCCTGGATGGTACCGATGGTCGCATCGGTATAGGACAGTTTGCGGTCGCCAACCGGCAGTGCTGCCGTTGCCAGCGGTAGCAATAAATGCTGAAAATCCTGGTTGGCCAGGTAAGGCGGGCTGTTACCCAACCAGCATTGGGGTTGTGCGCGGCACCAATTCACAAAGGCGTCAAACGACTGCTGGAATCCCGCCCCCTGGTTGGCCAAGCTGTCCACCAGGCTGCCATTGGGGTCCAGCGCGCCGTCGAGCACCATCGCCCGCACGTTGCCGGGGAACTGCTCAGCGTAAGAGGTGGCGATGCGGGTGCCGTAGGAGTAACCGAGGTAGCTGAGCTTCGTGTCGCCTAGCGCGGAGCGCATCACATCCAGATCCCGGGCGACGTCCCTGGTACCGGCGTTGGCGAGCATGTCCTTGCCCACTCGCTGGGCACACAGTGCGGCGTAGGCACGGTTGTCGTTCTCAGTCTGCGCCACTCCAGCGGCCGAGGTATCCAGGTTGACCTTGAGCCGCTCGGCATCCTCCTCCTGGGTGTTTCGACAGACGATCTTGGGCTTGCTGGCGCCCACCCCTCGAGGATCAAAACCCACCAGATCGAACCGGCGGCCCAAATCGGTACCGTTGACCGCTTTTGCCAACACCGCGACCGCGGCCATTCCGGACACACCTGGACCGCCCGGGTTGACCACCAGGGAACCCAGCCGTTCCTGCGGGTTGTCGGCGGGTCGGCGAAGCAGCCCGAGTTGCACGGTGCGCCCTTGCGGGTTGGCGTAGTTCAGGGGAACCTCCAACCGGGCGCACTGGAAAGCGAGATCTTCAAACAACTCGCGGTCACGGTCGGTGGTGACGAAGGGACGGCAACCACCCCAGCTCAGCCGCTGGCTGTAGAACCGGTCGAGACCCGGGGGCACCGGCCCGACCGCGGTGGGTGGGTACGGGACGGGTCCGCCATCGGGGACTGGCCCGCCGTCGTCGTCGGGCAACCGGCTACCCGCAGCCGCGGCAGTGCACCCGCTCAGGACGCACATGATCGCCAGCACAGCGGTGGACCGCAGCAGACGCGACACCCGCGCGATCTTA
>DATELN010000230.1:0-18783 GCA_035276605.1 Pseudonocardiaceae bacterium
CGGCCCGCGCAACCCATTGCGCGAACCGCTCCCCGGGCTGGCGTTGCTCGGCGTAACCGCGGACGACTCGCTCAACGTAGTCAGCCAACTCGGTGGAGGTCACCTTGTGGCCGCGCAGCTTGCGACCGAAGCCCATGTCCAACCCGAGCCCACCGCCCAGATGTACCTGGAAGCCCTCGACCTGGTTGCCTTGCGCATCGGTGACCAGCTGACCTTTGAGGCCGATGTCAGCAACCTGAATCCGGGCACACGAGTTCGGGCACCCGTTGAGGTGTACCGAGACTGGAGTGTCCAGAGTGGATTGGATATCGGCCAGTCGCTGCTCCAGCTCGGCGACCAGGGCAATCGCCCGGTCCTTGGTGTCCACAATGGCCAGTTTGCAAAACTCGATGCCGGTGCAGGCCATCACCGAACGCCGCCACGGGGTGGGGTCGGCGTGTAATCCGAGGCGGTTCAGTTCAGCGACCAATCCCTCCACTTCGGATTCCGCCACGTCGAGCACGACGAGCTTCTGGTACGGCGTCAGCCGCACTCGGGTGGACCCGGCCCGCTCGACGACCTTTGCCACGTCGACCAGAGTGGAACCTGAAACCCGCCCGGCCGCCGCGGCGACTCCGACGTAGAACTTGCCGTCACGCTGGCGGTGCACACCGATGTGGTCAATCGGCGCGGGCGGCGGCTGCGGGGCGGGTCCGTCGAGTAGCGGGCGGTGCAGGTACTCGGTCTCCAGCACGTCGCGGAAGCGTTGTGCGCCCCAGTCGGCGATGAGGAACTTGATCCGAGCCCGGTGGCGCAGCCGCCGGTAGCCGTAGTCGCGGAAAACCGCCGTCACCCCAGCCCAGACCTCCGGCACCTCCTCTCGCGGCACCCAGGCGCCTAGCCGCTGCGCGATCTTCGGGTTGGTGGACAGGCCACCGCCGACCCACAGATCGAAGCCAGGGCCGTACTCGGGGTGCACCACCCCAACGAAGGAAATGTCATTGACCTCGTGCGCGACGTCCTGCAGGCCGGCAATGGCAGTCTTGTACTTGCGCGGCAGGTTGGAGAACTCGCGGCTGCCGATATAGCGGCGCTTGATCTCCTCGATCGCCGGGGTACCGTCGATGATCTCCTGGGCCGCGATACCCGCGACCGGGGAGCCCAGCACCACCCGGGGGCAGTCGCCGCACGCCTCGGTGGTGGACAATCCGACAGCTTCCAGCTTTTCCCAGATGGCGGGGACATCCTCGATCCGGACCCAGTGGTACTGGATGTTCTGCCGGTCGGTGATGTCGGCGGTGTCGCGAGCGTAGAGCCGGGACATCTCGCCGACTACGCGGAGTTGCTCGGTGCTCAACGCGCCGCCGTCGATGCGGACCCGCATCATGAAATAGGAGTCGTCGAGTTCCTCGGGTTCCAGCGTGCCGGTGCGCCCGCCATCGATGCCGGGCCGGCGCTGGGTGTAGAGCCCCCACCAGCGGAACCGGCCGCGCAGATCGGCGGGATCGATCGAGTCGAAGCCCCGCTGGGCGTAGATAGTCTCGATGCGGCGCCGGACGTTGAGCCCGTCGTCGTCTTTCTTGGTCCGCTCGTTCGGGTTGAGCGGCTCGAGGTGGCCCATCGCCCACTGGCCCTCCCCACGGCGGACCTTGGTTGGTGGCGCCTTCGGGACTGGCGCTGGTCGGGTGGGTGCAGCCATTGGGTGCCTCCGTGGTAGGGAGCACCGGCGTGCGGGCAGGCCGTCACCAGGTCATCGCGCAGCCCGGTCCCGGCGCACCCGGCGCCGGCTGGGACAGCAGTCGGGCGGGGGCGTCAGATCGTCGGACGGCACAGCGCGCTAGAAACCCGGACATAGTCGACGTGGCGGCGAGCCACCAGTAGCAGTCCGAGTGCGGCCACATCACCAGATTGCCACTATCACGCAGCCGCGACTACCGGCGTTCGGATACTGGGACAATGCGCAGGTGGCTTTATCGCCCGTTGGTGATGCAGTCCCCGCTGGCGCAACGCTGCCCGCCGCCGCTCTGCGTGGGCTACGCGGCCGTCCGTTCGGCGTGTACGTACATGTCCCGTTCTGCGCCACCCGATGCGGCTACTGCGATTTCAACACCTACACCCCGGGTGAACTCGGCTCGTCTTCGTCCCCGTCGACTTGGTTGGACGCCGTGCGCCGGGAGCTTGACCTGGCGGTTCAGCTACTTGATGAGCCGGTGCCAGCACAGACTGTCTTTGTCGGCGGCGGCACCCCGTCGCTGCTCGGCGCGGACGGTCTGACAGCGGTCCTCGACGCCATCCGGGAGTCGCTGGGGGTGGCGCCCGGTGCGGAGGTGACCACCGAGGCCAACCCGGAATCCACCACTCCGGAGTTCTTCGCCGGAATCGCGGCGGCCGGTTACACCCGAGTCTCGTTGGGCATGCAGAGCGCCGCGCCGCATGTGCTGGCCGTGCTGGATCGGGTGCACACGCCGGGCCGGCCGGTTGCCGCGGCGGGGCAGGCCCGCGCGGCCGGGATAGCTCACGTCAGCCTGGATCTGATCTACGGCACGCCGGGGGAGACCCGCAATGATCTGGCTGCCTCGCTGGACGCGGCGCTCGCTGCGGGGGTGACTCACGTCTCGGCCTACGCGCTGGTCGTCGAGGCGGGCACCGCGCTGGCCCGGCGGGTAGCCCGCGGGGAACTGCCCGCGCCGGATGACGACGTGCTCGCCGAGCGTTACGAGCAGATCGACGCGACGCTTTCGGCGGCGGGGTTGCGCTGGTATGAGGTATCCAACTGGGCCAGGTCGGTTGAGTCTCAGTGCCGGCACAACCTGGGTTACTGGCTCGGCGGCAACTGGTGGGGAGCCGGGCCCGGCGCGCACTCTCACATCAGCGGAGTGCGCTGGTGGAATGTCAAACATCCCGCGCGCTACGCCGCGGCGCTGGCAGGCGGCTGTTCCCCGGCGGCCGGACGGGAGATCCTCACCCCCGAACAGCGGCACACCGAGCAGGTCATGCTCAGGCTGCGACTAGCCGACGGCCTACCGCTGGATGTGTTGGACGCACCTGGGCGCGCCGCTGCTGATCGCGCCTGCGCCGACGGCCTGGCGACCATGGTGTCAGGTGACCGGTTAGCGCTCACCCTCCGCGGCCGCCTTCTCACCGACACGGTTGTGCGGAACCTGCTGGTCCCTAACCGCATGGGGCCGCTAGCTGCGGAGTAGGTCGAGGTCGAGGATGCGGACGTTGAGGGTGGTGCGTTGCTGGAGGGCGGCCCGTAGCGCGCGGTGCAGACCCTCCTCTAAGTACAGCTCGCCGCACCAGCGCACCGCATGCGGGAAGAGGTCACCGGGCAAGGTGGGATCGTCAGACAGCAGCCGGGCCACGTCGAGCACCGTCGTGGTAGTGATCAAGTCGGCCAGCCGAACCTGCTGGGGCCAAATTTGTGCCCAGTCCTTCACGGACAAGCTGTGCTCGGGGTAGGGGCGGCCGTTCCGGATTTCTTTGAAGATCACAGCCGACGCTCACCTCCGTCCCCCACTCGGCGTGAGAGGCCAGCGTATCGGGCACGGTGGCGGGTTCCGGCGCCCGCGCCCGCAGCGCATTAGACTCGGTGGGTAGGCCGCTGCTAGTGCCAGCTGCCAGTACCAAAAAGCCCGCCGTAGGGAGGTGACGTGAACGCCGACGACCGCCGGTTCGCGGTGCTGCGCGCCATCGTCACCGACTATGTCGCCACCCATGAGCCAGTCGCATCCCGGTCGCTGGTGGAGCGCCACCAGTTCGGGGTGTCCAGCGCCACCATCCGCAACGATATGGTGGCGCTGGAGGAGGACGGCTACATCGCCCAGCCGCACACCAGCGCCGGTCGGGTGCCGACCGACAAGGGTTACCGGTTGTTCGTCGATCGGTTGTCTGAGGTCAAGCCGCTGTCGGTGGCAGAGCGTCGCGCGGTACAAACCTTCCTGCAGGGTGCGGTGGACCTCGATGACGTGTTGCGCCGCAGCGTGCGCCTGCTTGCGCAGCTCACCCGGCATGTAGCGGTGATCCAATACCCCACGCTGAGCCGGTCGACGGTGCGTCATCTCGAGGTGCTTGCGGTGACCCCGGCCCGGTTGATGCTGGTCCTCATTACCGACTCGGGACGGGTGGACCAGCGCCTGCTCGACCTGGGCGACGTCATCACCGAGGAGCAAGTCGCGCAGCTGCGAACGCTGCTCAACCAGGCGCTGTGCGGGCGCCGGCTGGCGGATGCCTCCGCAGTGGTGGCCGAGCTGCCCGAGCAGGTTTCCGTCGAGCTCAGAGACGCCATGACCCGGGTGTCGACCGTATTGATCGAGACGTTGGTGGAGCATCCGGAGGAGCGGATGCTGCTGGGCGGCACCGCCAACCTCACCCGCAACGCCGCCGACTTCCCGGGTTCGTTGCGCCGAGTGCTCGAGGCGTTGGAAGAGCAGGTGGTGGTGCTCAAGCTGCTGGCTGCGGCCAGTGATCCGGGCACCATCACGGTACGGATCGGTGAGGAGAACGAAGCCGAAGAGATGCGCAGTACGTCGCTGGTCTCGATTGGCTATGCCTCGCACGGCACCGTGCTCGGGGGTATGGGGGTGGTGGGACCGACCAGAATGGACTACCCGGGCACCATTGCTGCGGTGCGCGCGGTAGCACGGTACGTGGGCGAAATCTTGACTACTCGTTGAGTGCGGTAGCGCTCAACGACATCCCAGCGAGATGTAGATGAGACCGCAGCTCAGCTGCGGTAGGAGGAAACCAGCGTGGCCAGGGACTACTACGCGATCCTGGGCGTGCCCCGGGACGCCAGCGCGGACCAGATCAAGCGTGCGTACCGCAAGCTGGCGCGCGAGTTGCACCCCGACGTCAACCCCGACGCGGCAGCGGCGCAGCGTTTCCAGGAGGTCACCGCCGCCTACGAGGTCTTGACCGACCCGCAGAAACGCCAGATTGTCGACCTTGGCGGTGACCCGCTGGACTCGAGTGGGGCACGCGGCGCTGCCGGTGATCCCTTTGGTGGGTTCGGTTTCGGCGACATCATGGACGCCTTCTTCGGCGCTGGCGCCGGGCCTGGCGCTCGCCGCGGGCCGCGCAGCCGGGTGCAGAGTGGCTCCGATGCGCTGATCCGGCTGCAGCTCACGCTCGAGGAGTGCGCTAGCGGGGCCTCCCGAGAACTCACCGTGGACACCGCGGTGCTGTGCAACGAATGTAACGGCTCCGGCTGCGCACCGGGAACTCACCCGCAGACCTGCGACACCTGTGGTGGTGCCGGCGAGGTACAGAACGTGCAGCGGACCTTCCTCGGTCAAGTGGTGACCTCGCGGCCGTGCCCGGTCTGCCGCGGAATCGGTGAGGTCATCCCGCAGCCCTGCCGTCAGTGCGGTGGCGACGGCCGGATTCGAGCCCGCCGTAACGTCACCGCGAAGGTGCCCGCCGGAGTGGGCGACGGGATGCGCGTGCGGCTGGCTGGCCAGGGCGAGGTAGGCCCGGGCGGCGGCCCTGCAGGTGATCTCTACGTCGAAGTGCAGGAGGTCCCGCACGAGACGTTCACCCGAGATGGCGCCGACTTACATTGCACCTTGCGGGTACCCATGACATCCGCGGCACTGGGCACCACGATCATGTTGGACACCCTCGACGGCACCGAAGAAGTTCGGGTCGAGCCGGGTACCCAGTGCGCGACTGTGCTCACGTTGCGCGGCAGAGGAATGCCGCGGCTGCGCAGTACCGGCCGCGCCGAGGGGCGAGGTGACCTGTT
Source organism: Pseudonocardiaceae bacterium (assembly GCA_035276605.1). Taxonomy (GTDB): domain Bacteria; phylum Actinomycetota; class Actinomycetes; order Mycobacteriales; family Pseudonocardiaceae. The sequence continues at coordinate 5,726 of DATELN010000230.1, forward strand.
TGTCCACCTCGACGTCGTGACCCCAACGCGGCTGGACAGCCGGCAAATGGAGCTGCTGCGCGAACTGGCCATTCTGCGTGGTGAGGAGCAGGCGGAGCTGACCGTGAACGGCCGCGCGGGCAGCTTGTTCTCCCGGTTGCGGGACACTCTCGGCGGACGCTGATGGACCCTGCCGGGTGCCAGTGAGCAGCCCGCCCGTCTTTGTCGCCGAGCAACTGCCATCCGAGGGCGCCGAGACGATCTTGGCTGGTCCGGAAGGCAGGCACGCCGCAACCGTGCGGCGGTTACGCGCCGGTGAGCGGCTGACCCTGACGGACGGGCAGGGCCAACTGGCGCTGTGTGAGGTGCTTGACACCGGTCGGGATCGGCTGCGGCTGCAGGTGCTACGGCGCGGCAGCGAGCCGGCTCCAGCCTTGTACGTCACCCTCGCCCAGGCGCTGATCAAGGGCCAGCGGGGTGAGCTGGCCGTGGAGTTGGCTGTCGAGGCCGGAGTGGACGCGGTAGTGCCCTGGCGCGCGGATCGGTGCGTCGCCCAGTGGGATTCCGGGCCTCGCGGAGACAAGGCGCTGGCCCGTTGGCGGCAGACGGCTCGCGAAGCCGCTAAGCAGTCTCGCCGAGCATGGTTTCCTCCGGTGGCCGAGCCGGTGGGCATCACAGCGCTCGAGCAGCGCTGTGCCGCCGCGGCCGGATGCCTGGTGCTGCATGAGCGTGCCACCGAAGCACTGCCCTCGGCGCCCCTGCCCCGAACGGGCGAACTCCTGCTGATCGTCGGACCTGAGGGCGGCATCACCGAGGCTGAATTAGCTACCTTGACTGCGGCCGGTGGCCGGCCGGTGCGCTTGGGTCCGACCGTATTGCGTTCTTCTAGTGCCGGGGTGGTAGCTCTGAGTGCAATAGGAGCGCTCTCGGAACGTTGGATTCTGCGTCATTCAGGTGATATTTCGCCCGATCATCCAAGGACAGCCTTACATTAAGTGTGCAAGTCCGGGATGGGGCCACCTGATCGAGTCAGTGGCCCCGCCGGGTTCGCAAGGCTCACTTGGTCTAGCACCAGGCTCCGCCGGGCACCTCCCCCCTCGGTCCGGCGGCGCTGCGTCGCGGCGGGACAGCCCCCAGTTTCCGCCGCGGCGCGGCATCCGGAGCCCATCGACAGATCCTTATGTTCGCCCGCCGACCGCTGTGCTGGTAATGCCACTTTCGACGCGCAGTGGGTGTCATTCAACGGGCGGTTGCTACACAGTTGCAAATCCTCGCCCCGCGGGCTCGGCTGTCGGGATAGCATCGGTCCTGCTGGTTGATTCGAGATGCGTGAACGCGCAGAAAGTAGGACCAACGCCCACGTGACGCCGACCCCAGTGGAGGGTGCCTCCCCGTCCGGTTCGGAGACCATGCAGCCCGTGCCGGTCCAGTCGAAGATAGTGATCCCAGATTCGGCCGTGCTGGCCTTGCTGGGATCTCGCGATGAGAACCTGAAGGTGATCGAGGACCTACTCGCCGCCGATGTGCACGTGCGGGGTAACGAGGTCACTATCTCGGGCGCCCCGGCGGATGTGGCATACGCCGAGCGGGCATTCGGCGAGTTGGTCATCCTGGCCCGGCGCGGCCAGCAACTCGGCCCAGACGCGGTCCGGGCGGCCTTTGCGATGCTCGCTCAAGGCCAGGCAGAGTCACCTGCGGAGGTACTGAGCCTGGACATCCTGTCCCGGCGGGGCCGCACGATCAGACCCAAGACGTTGAACCAGAAGCGCTACGTCGATGCCATCGATCGCTACACGATCGTATTCGGCATCGGACCCGCCGGCACTGGCAAGACTTACCTGGCCATGGCCAAGGCGGTGCAGGCGTTGCAGACCAAACAGGTCAACCGGATCATCCTCACCCGGCCAGCGGTCGAGGCAGGGGAGCGGTTGGGCTTTCTGCCCGGCACCCTGTACGAGAAGATCGACCCGTACCTGCGCCCGCTGTATGACGCGCTGCACGACATGCTTGATCCGGAGTCCATCCCCAAACTGATGGCTGCCGGGACCATCGAAGTCGCCCCGCTGGCTTACATGCGTGGCCGTACCCTCAACGATGCCTTCATCATTCTCGACGAGGCGCAAAACACCACTCCCGAGCAGATGAAGATGTTCCTGACCCGACTGGGTTTCGGCTCCAAGGTTGTGGTCACCGGTGATGTCACGCAAATTGACCTGCCGGGCGGCCAGCTGTCCGGGTTGACTATCGTGCAGCACATCCTTGACGGCCTCGATGATGTCCACTTCGCGCAGCTGTCCAGCGCCGATGTGGTCCGTCACCGGCTGGTCACCGAGATCGTGGACGCGTACGCGCGGTGGGATGCCGCTACCGACACCACCGGCGCGCGTCCGGTGCCCAACCGCAGCGACCGTCGCCGGAGGCGGTGAGGCGTCGATGGGTATCGAGATCGCCAACGAATCGGGAACCGCCGTTGCCGAGGCGTCGATTGCGGCAGCGGCGCGTTTCGCGATGGATCGGATGGGGGTCAGCCCGCTGGCCGAGCTGTCCATGTTGCTCGTCGGTGCGCCGGTGATGGCGGACCTGCACCAGCGGTGGATGGACCTGCCGGGCCCCACCGACGTGATGGCGTTCCCGATGGACGAAACAGACGAAAATGGGCTGCTCGGAGGTGGCAGGCCAGACAGCCCGCCCGGTGGACCCGAGCTACTTGGTGACATCGTGCTGTGCCCCGAAGTCGCAATGGAGCAGGCCGCCGCAGCGGGCCACTCAGTGCTCGACGAACTGCAGTTGCTCACCGTGCACGGCGTCCTACACCTACTGGGCTATGACCACGCCGATCCGGCCCAAGAGCAGGAGATGTTCGCGCTGCAAGACCGTATCCTGGAGGATTTCCGGCGGGCTGACCGGGCAGCTCGGCGCCGGATCGCCCAGCGTGATGCGGACACCCGACTGCTGGGGGTGGTCGGTTTGGACGGGCCGGAGGACTCCGGCCGCCAGCGATAGCACACCGGTCGTGCGGCGCTGATGGGCTCGGCGGTGCTGCTCGTGCCGGCCGCCACTCTCGTGGTGGCCGCCGGGGGATTTGCCGCGGCCGACGCCGCTCTGGGCACGGTGTCCGGGGCCCGGGTCGATGAGTTGGTGCGTTCGCACCGGTTCGGTGCCAGGGCACTCGAGCTGGTCGTGGCTGACCGGCCGCGGCACATCAACCTGCTGCTGTTGCTGCGGCTGAGCTGCGAGCTGGTCGCCACGGTCCTGGTCACGGTGGTGGCCGTGCGCGGATTGTCGCCGACCTGGCTGGCCGTGGTGGTCGCCGGCTTGGCGATGGTCGTGGTGACCTACGTCGTCGTCGGGGTGGGTCCGCGGACCATCGGACGCCAGCATCCCTACACCGTGGGCCTGCTGGTGGCTGGACCGGTGCGCGTGTTGGGCCGGATCCTGGGCCCGCTGTCCCGACTGCTCATCTTCGTCGGCAACCTAATCACACCTGGGCGGGGTTTCCCGGCGGGGCCGTTCACCTCGGAGGTCGAGCTTCGCGAGCTGGTCGACATGGCGGGTCAGCGCGGCGTAGTCGAGGCCGGCGAGGCCGAGATGATCCACTCCGTGTTCGAGCTCGGGGACACCGTGGCCCGTGAGGTCATGGTGCCCCGCACCGAGATCGTCTGGATTGAACAGCACAAATCAGTGCACCAAGCAGTGGCGCTGTGCCTGCGCTCCGGGTTCTCCCGGATCCCAGTGATCGCCGAAAGCGTCGATGACGTGGTCGGTGTCGTGCACCTGAAGGATCTGGTGACGGCCGAACGTCGGGAAGACTCCGCTGATGGGACCGTCGGAGCGGTGATGCGGCCCGCGACGTTCGTGCCGGACTCCAAGCTGCTCACGGGTCTGCTCAAGGAAATGCAGGTCTCGCGCAACCACATGGCCCTCGTGGTGGACGAGTACGGCGGCACCGCCGGCTTGCTGACGATTGAGGATATTCTCGAAGAGATCGTCGGTGAGATCGCCGACGAGTCCGATACCAACGAACGGCCCCCCATCGAGCACCTCGGAGACGGTAGGGTGCGGGTGATCAGCCGGCTGCCGGTGATCGACCTGGGTGAGCTGTTCAACGTGGATTTCGCCGACTCCGACGTAGAGACGGTGGGCGGGCTACTGGCGCAGCAGTTGGGTCGGGTGCCCGTGCCCGGCGCCGAGGCTGACGTAGCCGGCCTACGGTTGCGGGCCGAGGGCGGCAACGACCGCCGGGGCCGCCTGCGGATCACCACCGTGATCGCATCCCGGGCACCCACCCGGTCTGATACCAATACCCCACCCGACCCCGTGGCGGCTGACCCGCCGCAGGAAGCGAGCGACACCCGTGCCTGAGCTCGACCCGGAGGACGCCAAGATCGTCACGTTGGCGCGCTCAGCGCTGGCTCGCACCGGCGCCCTGGAAGGCGCCGCCGTGCGCGACACCGACGGGCGCACCTACATCGGCGTCACCGTCGCACTGCCCTCGCTGACCCTGACCGCGCTGCAGGCTGCGGTGGCGGCGGCGGTGGTCAGCGGGGCAACCGGCGTGGAGGCGGCGGCGCTGGTCGCAGACGGGGTGGATGCTGCCTCGCTGTCAGCGGTTCGGGAGCTGGGGCCCACGGCTCCGGTGTTGCTGGTCGATCAGCGCGGCAACGTCAGCGACGTGCTGCGGGTAGCCGGCTAGCCGTGGCCGCACCCGCCGACGGCCCGTTTCGGGCCGGATTCGCGTGCTTGGTCGGCAGGCCCAACGTCGGCAAGTCGACGTTGACCAACGCGCTGGTGGGGCAGAAGGTGGCGATCACCTCCAGCCGACCGCAGACCACCCGGCACACCATCCGCGGCATCGTGCACCAGCCTGGCGGCCAGCTCGTGCTGGTCGACACGCCCGGGCTGCACCGCCCCCGCACCCTGCTCGGCCAGCGGCTCAACAGCCTGGTCCGCGCGACCTGGGCCGAGGTGGACACGATCGGGTTTTGCGTGCCCGCCGACGCCCCGATCGGCCCCGGTGACCGGTTCATCGCCGGTGAGCTGGCCGCACTGGCCCACCGCACCCCCGTGTTCGGCATCGTGACCAAAACCGACCTGGTGAGCCCGCAGCGGGTGGCCGAGCAACTCGCCGGTCTGGCCGAGCTGGCGCGTTCGGCGGGTATCGGCGAGTTTGCCGAAATGGTGCCGGTGTCTGCGGCCGACGGCTTCCAGGTCGGGCTGCTGGCTGATCTTTTGCTGGCCCGGATGCCGGAGTCGCCTCCCCTGTATCCCAGTGGCGAGCTCACCGACGAACCGGAGCAGACGCTGGTCGCCGAGCTGGTGCGGGAGGCGGCGTTAGAAGGTGTCCGCGACGAGCTGCCGCACTCGCTGGCCGTCGTAGTGGAGGAGATGACCCCGCGGGAAGGGCGGGATGACCTGCTTGATGTCTACGTCAACCTCTACGTCGAGCGGGACAGCCAGAAGGCAATCGTGATCGGGCGCGGCGGTCGGCGTCTTAAGGAAGTCGGCACCCGCGCGCGGGCGCACATCGAAGCCCTGCTGGGCACCTCGGTCTACCTGGACTTGCACGTCAAGGTCGCCAAAGACTGGCAGCGCGATCCCAAGCAGCTGCGCCGTCTCGGTTTCTGAGGGCGACTGGTGCGACGATTGGGCGGTGAGCCTGTACCGCGACACCGGGGTGGTGCTGCGGGTACAGAAGCTGGGTGAAGCCGACCGCATCATCACGCTGCTGACCCGCCGGCACGGGCCGGTGCGCGCGGTGGCCAAGGGTGTGCGGCGCACCTCATCGAAGTTCGGCGCGCGGCTGGAGCCGTTTGGGCACGTCGACGTGCAGTTCTACCGCGGCCGCACGCTGGACATCATCACCCAGGTCGAGACCGTCGACGGCTTTGGTTCCCGGCTGGTCGGCGACTACGGCCGCTACACCACCGGCTGCGCGGTGCTGGAAACCGCCGAGCGGCTGGCCGGTGCCGAGGGTGAACCCGCACTGCGGCTATATCTGCTCGTGGTGGGCGCGCTGCGGGCGCTGGCCGATGGACGGCGACCAGCGCCGCTGGTGCTGGATGCGTTCCTGCTACGGGCGATGGCCGCCGCCGGATGGGCGCCCGCGCTGACCGAGTGCGCCCGATGCGGGCGGCCGGGCCCGCATCAGGCGTTCAGCGTCCCCGCCGGCGGCGCGGTCTGTCCCGGATGCCGCCCGCCCGGTGCAGCCATCCCGTCGCTGGCGACCCTGGAACTGCTCGATGCCCTCATGCGCGGCGACTGGTCCCAGGCGCAGAGCGCCGCACCGTCCACCTGCCGGCAAGCCACCGGCCTGATCGCCGCCCACCTCCAGTGGCACCTGGAACGCCAACTGCGCTCCCTACCCCTCGTCGAACGCCCCCGCGCTTGACGCGGCAGGATGGCCCGGTGGTTCGAGCGCCTGATCCGCATCCGTCGGGGGCCCGGCCACCCGTGATACCAGCGGCCCGCCTGCCGCGGCACGTGGCGCTGGTGATGGACGGCAATGGGCGGTGGGCTCAGCAGCGTGGATTACCCCGCACCGAGGGGCACCGCCGTGGCGAAGCCGTGTTGCTGGACGTGGTGTGCGGCTGCATCGAGGTTGGCGTGCAGTGGCTGTCGGCCTACGCGTTCTCCACCGAGAACTGGCGCCGCAGCCCTGAGGAAGTGCGCTTCCTGATGGGCTTCAACCGCGACGTCATCCGACGCCGCCGCGACCAGATGCACGAGATGGGGGTCCGGGTGCGGTGGGCCGGCCGCCGTCCGCGGTTGTGGCGCAGTGTCATCCGGGAGTTGGAGATCGCCGAGGAACTCACCGCGGACAACGACGTGATGACCCTGACCATGTGTGTCAACTACGGTGGTCGCGCTGAGATCGCTGACGCGGCGCGCGAGCTGGCCCGCCGGGCGGCCCGCGGGGAGATCGACCCGGAGCGCATCGACGAGCGGACGTTCGCCCGCTACCTGGACGAACCGGACATGCCCGACGTTGATCTGTTCCTGCGGCCATCGGGGGAGCAGCGCATCTCCAATTTTCTGATCTGGCAGGCTGCCTACGCCGAGTTGGTGTTCCAGGACATCCTGTTTCCCGACTTGGACCGCCGGGACCTGTGGCGAGCCTGCGAGATCTACGCCAACCGCGACCGCAGGTTCGGCAGCGCCATCGACACCGTGGCAGTCAACGCTCACTCCGCCAGGAGGACGAACCCATGAGCCAGGACCAGGGCGAAGCGGCCAGTGGTAGCTCCGCCCGTGAGCTGCTCGAGGCCGCCCGCACGGCGCTAGAGCGCTTCCAGGACGTCCGAGTAGACGACGACGGCTCCTTGACCTTCCAGCACTCCGATGTCCCGTGCGCGGTGCAGGCGGTGGAACTCGTCGAGGGGCTGGTGATGCTCAGCTTGACCTGCGTGGTGGCCTGGGACGTGGCCGACGACGGTGAGCTGGCCGAGCGGGTCGCCACCCGGGCTGGTCAGGGGCTGTTCGGCACCCTAGGCCTGGTGCGCACCGAGCGCGGCGCCGACCTAATGCTGCGCTACGCTTTCCCGGCCGCCGGCTTGGACAGCGTGCCCCTGGGCACGCTCCTCATGCTCGTAGTCTCCACCGCCTCCCAAGTGCGCACCGAACTCCTCCCCGCCTGATCCTCTCCCCAAACGGCAGTCTGGATGCAGACTGCCGTTTTCGGGGCCCAAAAAACGGCAGTCTGCATCCAGACTGCCGTTTGGGGGAGTCAGGGGGCGCAGTCCGGGCAGAGGCCGGAGATTTCGACGGTGTGGGTGATGTCAGTGAAGTTGTGATCGCGGGCTACCTGCTCGGCCCAATGTTCGACGGTGGGACCCTCGACCTCGACGGTGCGCCCGCAGTCCCGGCACACCAGGTGGTGATGATGATGCGACGAGCAGCGCCGGTAGACGGCCTCCCCGTTGGCGGTGCGTAGCACGTCCACCTCACCGGCCTCAGCCAGCGTCTGCAGGGTGCGATACACCGTGGTCAAGCCGATGCCCTCACCGCGGCGGCGCAGCTTCTCGTAAATTTCCTGGGCAGACCGGAAACCCTCGGTGTCATCCAGCAGCTTGGCCACCGCGGTCCGCTGCCGGGTAGAGCGCAGCCGGGGGGCGCTCATTCCTCCTCCACGTGGGTCACGGCATCAACCACGATGTGTGACAGGTGCTCGTCGACCAGCCGGTACACCACCTCCCGGCCGTGCCGTTCACCGTCGACCACCCCGGCGGACTTGAGCACCCGCAGGTGCTGGCTGATCAACGGCTGGGTGACGCCCAGCGCCTCAACCAGCTCGTGGACGCAGCGTTCGTGGTCACGCAGCTGCAGCACGATAGCGATCCGCACCGGCGCCGACAGCGCCCGCAGCAGCTCGCCGGCCGCCACCAAGGTGGCCCGTGGGCGCGTGGCTGCCGGTGTGGGCGCGGGTCGGCCAGGCGAGTGCTCGTCGGCGAGAGTCGGATCCGGTCTCGCGTCTGCGGTTGCACCCGGCATGCCGTCTCCTTTGCTCGGTCCAGACCACCAGCCATGGTAGGTGCCGGCCCCGATCCACTCGGTAACGTCATTGTCGCATCGCTGCCAGTGGTCTCCAGGCCCTGACCGTGAGCCCGATAGCGACGCCGACCGGGGGGCCGGATCTGTCGATCGCTAATCTGAGCGCCGTGTCTGCTGATCGCATTGAGACCGTCGTCAGCCTGTGCAAGCGCCGTGGCTTCGTGTTCCCGAGTGGAGAGATCTACGGTGGTACCCGCTCGGCGTGGGACTACGGCCCACTCGGCGTCGAGCTCAAAGAAAACGTCAAACGGCAGTGGTGGCGCGCCATGGTCACCGGCCGCGACGATGTCGTCGGCCTGGATTCCTCGGTGATCCTGCCCCGCCAGGTGTGGGTCGCCTCCGGACATGTCCAGGCCTTCCATGACCCGCTGGTCGAGTGCCAGAGCTGCCACAAGCGATACCGGGCCGACCAGCTCGCAGAGGAGTACGCCGAGCGCACCGGCAAGGATGTGCTCGAAGGTGACCTGTCGGACATACCGTGCCCGAACTGCGGCACCCGCGGTGAGTACACCGAGCCGCGCGAGTTCAACATGATGCTCAAAACCTACCTCGGCCCGGTGGAGGCTGAGGAGGGATTGCATTACTTGCGACCGGAGACCGCGCAGGGCATCTTCATCAACTTCCAGAATGTGGTGATGTCGGCCCGCAAGAAGCCGCCGTTCGGTATTGCGCAGATTGGCAAGAGCTTCCGCAATGAGATCACTCCCGGTAACTTTATCTTCCGCACTCGTGAATTCGAACAGATGGAGATGGAATTTTTCGTTGAGCCGGGTAGCGACGAGCAGTGGCACCAGTACTGGATCGATACCCGCACCGACTGGTACACCGATCTGGGAGTCAATAGGGACAATCTGCGCCACTACGAGCATCCCAAGGAGAAGTTGTCCCACTACTCCAAGCGAACGGTGGACGTGGAATACCGTTTCGGCTTCTCCTCCGGTCAGCAATGGGGTGAGCTGGAGGGCATTGCCAACCGCACTGATTTCGACCTCACCACGCACTCCAACCATTCTGGAGTCGATCTGTCCTACTACGACCAGGCCACCGACTCCCGGTACCGCCCCTATGTGATCGAGCCCGCGGCCGGCGTCGCGCGGTCGATGATGGCGTTCCTGCTCGATGCCTACGCCGAGGATGAGGCGCCCAACGCCAAGGGTGGGGTGGATCGCCGGGTAGTCCTGAGGCTGGACCGGCGGCTTGCCCCGGTGAAGGTCGCGGTACTACCGCTGTCGCGCAATGCCGACCTTTCCCCTAAGGCTCGGGACCTCGCCGCGGCGCTGCGCCGGTGCTGGAACGTCGAGTTCGACGATTCCGGAGCTATCGGCCGCCGTTACCGTCGCCAGGACGAGATCGGTACCCCATTTTGCGTGACGGTGGATTTCGACTCGTTGACAGATCATGCGGTCACGGTGCGCGAGCGCGACACCATGGTGCAGGAGCGGGTGGCGATGGACCAGGTGGAGTCCTATCTCGCGACTCGCTTAGTTGGCTGCTGAATACCGGTTCATTCTGGAAGCATGGTCGGCATGGACACGGTGAACACTGAAGAAACCCGTCAGCGCCGGCAAGCCGGTGAGGCGCTGCGTCGCTGGGCCGCCCAAGGCCGTTCTTCCGGGGTGGTGCGGGTGCTGGAACGCCATGGTTTCGGCACTGTCGCCACCGGCCAACTGCTGGCCGGCACCGCCGATGGAGAACGGGCGGGCGCGGTGTTCGAAGGCGCCATGGATGGCGTGGCCCTGCCGCTGCTCAGTTCCGCGATAACCATGCCCGGCACCGCGAAAGGGCACGTCACCGAGCCCGACGCGCTGGCCGCCGGCCTGGCCTGTAGCGGTGGCGCCCAGTTGCTGGGCCACCCACTACCTCCCCCGGCCGCCGCCGCGTTGGGTACCTCGCTGGCGGAGGGGGAACCCTGTGCGTTGGCCTCCACAGCCGACGGGTCCGCGGTGCTGGTGGCAGGCGGCGCTGGGCTCACCGATGTCGTCGGCACGCTCGGCGCCCCGGAGGTAGATGACATCGTTTTGGCCAGGCTGCGAAACCTGGCCCGGGTCGGTGCGACGGCCACCGAACATGGTGAGATAGCAGGAACGTCGGTGTTGATCGACGTGTGGGTGCCGGTGACCACGATGCTGATCGTGGGCGGTGGTGCGATCGGGACCGCGCTGACGGCACAGTGCGAATTGCTGGGCTGGGCGGTGCGTACCGAGACCGAGTTGGAGCCGGCTGTGGCGGCGGCCAAGGAATTCACGGCTGTGGACGTGCTGGCGCTGCTCGATCATGGGCCGGCCTTTGATGCGGTACTGGTGGAACTGTTGCGATCGGGGCGCGGATTCTGCGGCGCGCTGGGATCGCGGCATACCCAGGATGCCCGCCGCCAGCGGCTCCGGGCCGCCGGGATCACCGACGAGGAGCTGGCGAGATTGCACGGGCCGATGGGCCTGGACCTGGGCGCGTCCAGACCGGCTGAGACGGCGGTGTCTCTGGTCGCTGAGGTCATCGCCGTGCGGCGGGGACGTTCGGGTGGGCCGCTGTCCGCCGCGACGGGCCGTATCGGTGGGTGACCGCTGAACCAGCAACTCAGCGACTGCCGCAGCGGATCGGTGCTGCCCGTTGTGCTGTTCCGGCTGATTCTCGGCGCGGTGCTAGTCGGCGCCTTGATCGTCGGTGGCACGATGTTTCGGGTGTGGCAGGTGGCTCGGGTCGATAATCGGGACAAAGCCGACGTCGTGGTGGTGCTGGGGGCCGCGCAATACGACGGAACTCCATCGGCAGTGCTCAGTTCCCGGCTCGATCACGCCGCCCGGCTGTGGCGTAATGGGGTCGCGCCGGTGATCGTCACGGTTGGTGGTCGGCGCATCGGCGACGCCTACACCGAGGCTCAGGCCGGGCGCAACTACCTGACGTCCTACGGGGTTCCCAAGAATGCCGTGGTGCCGATCGGGGAAGGTCGAGACACCCTGGAGAGTCTCCAAGCAGTAGCGCGTCGAGCGCAGATCGCGGGGTGGCGCACCGCGGTGATCGTCAGCGATCCGTGGCACTCGCTACGGGCCCGCACGATGGCCGACGACCTGGGGCTGCGTTCCTGGACCTCGCCGACCCGAAGTGGGCCGATCGTGCAGACGCGGACGATACAGGCGCAGTACATCGTCCGGGAAAGCGCAGCGTTGCTGCATTACCGGTTCACCCACGCCCCGGCCGGGTCGTTCGGCACCGATCTCGGGTGAGTCAGGTGGACCACTGCTACACCGAGCATGACCGGGCTCGGCTGATCTCTGAGCCAGCCAAGCGGGGCGCCTTACCGGGATCGGCGCCGGAACGCCGCAGCCCGTTTGCTCGCGACCGGGCCCGCGTCCTGCACTCCGCGGCGTTGCGACGACTGGCGGGTAAGACCCAGGTGGTTGGCCCCGGGGAGGGTGACGTACCGAGGACGCGGCTAACGCACTCGCTGGAGGTCGCTCAGATCGGCCGCGGGATCGCCGTCGAGCTGGGCTGTGATCCCGATGTGGTCGAGACTGCCGGATTGGCGCACGACATCGGCCACCCCCCCTTTGGGCACAACGGCGAACAGGTGCTCAACGAGGTCGCCGCCGGCTGTGGTGGTTTTGAAGCCAACGCGCAGACTTTACGGATCCTCACTCGGTTGGAGCCTAAGCTGATCGACTCCGGGACCGGGCGCAGCCACGGGCTCAATCTCACCAGGGCATCGTTGGACGCCACGGTGAAATACCCGTGGCCGCGCGGCAGCGGGAAGGTCAAGTTCGGTTTCTACGCCGACGATGCCGCGGTGTTCAAATGGGTGCGCGACGGCGCTCCCGACGACAGGCGCTGCCTGGAAGCACAGGTGATGGACTGGGCCGACGATGTCGCCTACTCGGTGCATGACGTGGAAGACGGGATACTGGCCGGTCGCATCTCGTTGCACACCCTGGCTGATCCGGTGGAGCAGGATGTGCTCGCCGAACTTGCCGCGCAACACTTCAGCGGGTTGCCTAGCACTGAGTTGCAGGCCGCGGCAGAGGACCTGCTCGCCCTTCCGGTCGTTGCTGCCTTGCAGCGATACGACGGCTCGCTAGCGGCGCAAGTCGCGCTCAAGGAGCTCACCAGCGAGCTGGTGGGGCGATTCGTGTCGGCCGTAGTGTCGGCGACACTGGCCCGGTTCGGGTCTAGCCCGTGGGGGCGTTACCGCGCTGATCTCGTTATCCCGGGCCGGGTGGCCGCGGAGGTCGCACTGCTCAAAGCGATGGCCTTGCGGTTCGTGATGAGTGACCCGCACCGGCTGGCGGTGCAGGCCAGGCAACGCGAGTTGGTCGCCGACCTGTGCACGGCTTTGGCGCGCCGGGCGCCGGAGCCACTGGATCCTGCATTGCGCCTGGCGTGGCACCAGGCTGGTAGTGACAGTGCCCGGCTGAGAGTGATCATCGACCAGGTGGCTGCGCTGACTGATCAGCAGGCGGTGCGGTGGCACGCAGCGCTTGCCACCGCACCGCCTGCTCGTGAGTGGCATTCGGTGCTATAGCACCGAATGCCACTCACGA
>DATELN010000231.1:0-6780 GCA_035276605.1 Pseudonocardiaceae bacterium
TGCCGGTACCGGCTGGCCGTGGCGGCGCACCTGGCGAGCGATGCCGGCCAGCACGATGCCCACCTCCCGGGACTCGCCTTCCAGCGAGTCGCTCAGGATCACCGGTGTGACGCCGGCCTGCCGGGCCACCGCTGCGGCGGCCTCGAGAGATTGCTGCGGCGCGGCAATCACGTGGTTGGTGGCGCAGCTCATCCGCGGGTCTTCGGGTCCCGGGCAGCCCGGGGTGGTCTCCAGGTGCGCTCGCACCGCCGGCGGCACCGGCACGCGGTAATGCGCCAGCGCGGCCAGTGCTTGCGCCGGGGTGGACGCCTCCGGCACGGTCGGGCCGGAAGCGATGACCGCCGGATCATCGCCGGGCACGTCGGAAATCAGCAGGCCGACGGTCGCGGCCGGGAACGCCGCCGCCGCCAGTCGCCCGCCTTTGATTGCCGACAGGTGCTTGCGGACCAGGTTCATCGTCGCGATCGACGCCCCGCTACGCAGCAGCGCGGTGTTGATCGCCTGCTTGTCAGCTAGGGTGATGCCCGGTGCCGGCAGCGCCAGCAGGGCCGAACCGCCTCCGGAGATCAGCGCCAGCACCAGGTCGTCGGCGCCCAGCCCGGACACCAGCTCCAGTATTCGGCGCGCGGCTCGTTGCCCCGCCTCGTCAGGCACCGGGTGTGCTGCCTGCACGACGTCGATGTGCTGGCACGGCACCGCGTGCCCGTAGCGGGTCACCACCAGGCCGGACAGTGGCCCGTCCCAGGCTTTTTCGACCGCCTGCGCCATTCGCGCCGACGCCTTGCCCGCGCCGACCACGACAACCCGACCGGGTGGGCGCGGCGGCAGGAACGCCGCCACTCGGTGCATCGGGTCAGCGGCCGTCACCGCCGCGTCGAACATCGCACGCAACAGCGCCCGCGGATCAGCCACCACCGTGGCTCAGCTGGACGGCCTGGTGGCGGCTGGCAGCGCGGCCAGGTCAAGCGTCACCGCGATCAGCTCGGTGAGCGTGAGCGGTTGACCCTGCTCGACGCACGCCACCTGCGCGTAACAGCCGCGCTGTAACCGGTAGACGCGGGCGTGTGGGGCAGCTTCATCCAGCTCAATCTGCAGGTACTGCGGGACCCCAGCTTGGGCGTACAGCTGGGGCTTGACCGCCTCGGGCACTGGCGCGGCCATCGCTGCGTCACCTCCCGCGCTGCTCGTCGTGGCCATGGTCGCATCATCGCGGGCCACCCGACAGTGTCGGCGTCGTTGGAGGCCCTACGGCGTCATCATCGCGTGCCGTTCCAATCGACTAGCTGGATGATCACGCCATTGGGGTCGCGCACCTGAAATGCCCGTTCCCCCCATTCCTCACTAGTGAGCGGCATGGTGATGGTGACGCCTTCCTCTTGCAAGCGGGCGAGTTCGCCTTCGAGGTCGTCCACCACGAACGCGAGGATAAGTCCTTGGGCATGGTCGTCGCGCTGGTCAGCGGGCAAGGTGAGTAGACCACGACGCAGGAACACCACGTTCATGCCGGCGTCGTCCCGGTGGAGGCTGGCGAATCCCTCGGCCGCCATCTGTTTCGTGAAGCCGAAGTGATCGATGAGGAAGGCGCTGGAGGCGTCGACGTCGTCGACGTTCACAGACACCGCGGAGGACGTGATCATCATATGGGTACTCCAGAGGATCGGCTGGTTGCTCGACATCAGCGTACTTTGTATGAAGTACAATGTACGCTGATGTGGCGGTGCGGGTCACAATGGGGCTATGTCCATCCCGCGAAGTAACGCAGGTGATCTGGAGCGCACCCTGGCGCTGCTGTGGCGAGACCCCTCGGTGATTCCTCGTCGAGGACCGCAACGTGGTCTAAACCTGGATGCAGTGGTGAATAAGGCGGTCGACATCGCGGACCGCGAGGGGCTGGTAGCGGTCACCATGCGCCGGGTGGCGCAGGCCCTTCGCGTCGCCCCGATGACGCTCTACACCTATGTTCCGGGCAAGGCCGAGATGGTTGACCTGATGCTCGATGTTGCCTACCTGCACATGGCACGCGCCGCCACGGAGGGGCAGCCCTGGCGACAGCGGCTTACCGTCGTGGCCGAGGAGAACCGCCAGTTGTTGACAACTCATCCCTGGGTCGCCGGCGTGTGCACACTGCGGCCACCGCTAGGTCCCGGCGCCATTGCGAAATACGAGCATGAACTCGCCGCACTCGACGGGCTTGGCTTGGCCGACGTCGAGATGGACGACTGCCTGACCTACCTGCTGACGTTCGTCCAAGCCAACGCGCGCGCCGCATCGGACACCCTTGCTATCCGCCAGGAGACCGCCATGAACGATGAGCAATGGTGGACTTGCGCTGGGTCGGTGCTTGCGCGCTATGTCGACAGCGGCAGCTACCCCCTCGCAACCCGTATCGGGACTGCGGCCGGTGCCGAACACGGCAGCGCCCACGATCCCGAGCATGCCTACCGCTTCGGCTTGCAATGCGTCCTCGACGGGCTTGCCGTCCTCATCGACCACCGGCAGTGATGCGACATGATCGCTGAAGCTCCAGCGCTACCGTGCAGTTCTCACCTACCTGGACGGGCAAGCCGCAGGGCAGCTCGCACCGCCTGCTTGGCGGCGTGCTGACACTTGGCTTCGGCAGCCGCGGTGGGGAGTTTTTCGAAAAAGTAAACGTGCACCGGAACTTCATGCGCCCCAAAGGTGCTCTTAAATTTTTTCAGCTCCTCGGTCTGGTAGATACCAAAATCGTAGCTGCGCCGTCCCTCTGCGCATGCCACCTCGATCGCGCAGCGATGGAGGAGTTCATTGGCGCCGGTACCCCGCGCCCGTTCCTTGTCCATTGCACCCCGCCAGTAGGTGGCCCGCGGACCCCGCGTGAGAATAACAATGCCGGCGAGAGGTTCACCGTCTCGCCAGGCTATCGACACAGTGCATCGCTTGCCCATTCGCTGTGCCACGGTCGCGAACTTGCTCTGCGGCTCGCGGCGCAGCGCGCGCCAGCGCATTAATGACAACGGCTGACCGCGCTGTTGGGCCCATCTGTCCACGGAACTGCGGTACAGCGCATCGAAGACGTCGACGAGCCGTCCCGTATTGTCCGATTCCACCACAACGCCACGTCGTTCCGCTTTGCGAGCATTGGATCGTACTTTACTGGTGAACCGTTGTGACCATACCGTCGAAAAACCACCGCGCAGATCGAGTACCTGTGCGGTTCGAGTGGTGG
Organism: Pseudonocardiaceae bacterium; assembly: GCA_035276605.1. Lineage (GTDB taxonomy): Bacteria > Actinomycetota > Actinomycetes > Mycobacteriales > Pseudonocardiaceae. The sequence goes on from DATELN010000231.1 coordinate 3,206, forward strand.
AATATAACCCGCTCGGGGCCACTGATGCCCATGCCTCGGCGTCGTCGTCACACACCATGATGCGGGTGCGCAGGCCAGGATGGCGTTGAAGATGCTCAATCAACGCGGTGATCTGGCTGGGCGACGCCGGCCCTCCTTCGGTGAGGACGCCACTTGCATCTGCACCAAGGCCCCAGCCCTGTGGCGGTGATTCGAATTGTCCCAGAAACGACGGGGTGCCAGCTTTCCGTAGGCGAGGCAGAATCAGTCGCCGGCCATCGTCTCCCCGGAACAGCAAGGTCGCATCTGAAAAGCGGGTGGCACTGCAGATGCAGTCAATCCACTCAGGGGTCTTCGATAGCGCGATGCTCTCATCGCGGGCGACGAGGTCATCCCAGGCGGAGCGGGCATCTGCACCTTCGGCTTCGATGCAGATCCGATAAGCCTGCGACAGCACCATTCCCCGACCCCTCTCGATACATCAATCGAATGCTCCACTGACCCGCCCCGCTATGGTGGCGCGCAGGACGAGGGCGTAGACGCCGACTGCCACGATCCCGCCTACGATGAGAACCGCCAGGGTGCTGAGCTGGCCGCCATCATGCATGTGTTGGACCCACCACACCGCCGCAACCACCGGCACCATCGCTACCGCGGCCACCAGCGCGCTGCCGACGGCGCGCGGCTCGAGAAATCGTTGGGGTCGCATCTCCTGGCGCAGCCGGGTCAGCACCATCCCGGCGGCGGCCAGCTCGCCGGCCAGGATGGCCACCACCAGCCACACCAGGCGTGTCCCACCGGCTGGTACGAGTAGCGCCGACAACGCGACCAGCACTTTGACGGCGAAGGCCACCTGACTGGCCCGCCGCGGAATGCGGTCGTCCAGGCGCGCGTAGAGCGCCTGGCAACCGAGGTCGCTCACCCCGCCGACCAGCTGGGCGACGGCCACGATCGCCAAGCAGGTGGCGAGAGGACCGATTAGGGCGGCATGGCGCAGCTCACCGTTGGCCAGGATATTCGCGGTGGGGCCAGACAACACCGCCAGCAACACCAGCAGCGGCAGGCTGGCGATCATGGCGTAGGACAAGCCTTGCCGCCATGCCGAGCCGAACGTGGCAGGGTCCTCGCGATGCGCGGCCTGCGCCAGACCGGGCAGCGCGGCCATCGACACCGCACGGGCGCTGACGTAGGACAGCGAGAACAACACCGCGTACGACAGTTGCACGACGAACACTCCACCGGGCACCGAGCCGGCCAGCGCGAGCAGCACGTACATGGCCGCGGCCGGGCAGGCGGCCACACCGACCGAGCGCATCAGCCGGCGGGTCACCGCGAGGGCCTCAGGATCGGCTCGCCAGCGCAACGATGGGCGAGTTAGCAGGCCGACCCGGGCCGTGCCGAACAGCTGCAACGCCGTGTGCAGCGCGGCGGCCACCGTACTGCCTACCCCGAGTGCGATTACCAGGTCGATGGGCACGTGACCGAAGTCGAGACCCGTGCCGTAATACCAGCCGGCGAGCACCACGGTCAGGGTTAGCACGATGTTCTCCACGGCTGGCGCGGCCGACGCGAGCGCGAATCGCCCACACGCTCGTTGTGCGGCTACGCCGAGGTCAGCCAAGCAGTACAGCAGGATCTGAGGGGCGACCAGCAGCACCATCAGCGTGGTCAGCCACAGCCCCTGAGTCCGTTGCGCAGGATCGGGAATCCCGACGCTCAGCGTCCAGGCCACCACCGGCGAGGCGATCACTAGTAACGCGACCACCCCGGACGAGACCACGAGTAGCCACCCGGTGACCCGGCCAAGCATCTCCCGGGCCTGGGGCAGGCCACCAGCGCCGAGGGCTCGGACCGCGCCGGGAACCAGGACCATTGACAGCACCGGCCCGGCGATCAAGGTGAACACGATGTTCGGCACGAAATAGCTGGCCTGGAAGGAGTTCGCGAAATAGGTTGGCCCCAGCACCGCGCCGATTACGACCACCCGGAGCAACCCAGTGGCCCTGCTGACCAAAGTCCACGCGGCAACGGTCGCGGAGTTGCGTGCCGTGGTGGTGGTGATGCCACCTTCCAGTGCTGTCACCTTACCGACCTAGATGCGCAAGCCGCATGGCCGTTCGAATGGTGTGCTTGGCTGCGCCGTAACACTTCTCTTCGGCGGCCGCCGTGGGAACCCTCTCGAAGTAATAGATGTGGACGGGAACCTCGGTTGCTCCGAAAGTAGACTTGAAGCGCCTCAGGTCGTCAGTTTGGGACAGACCGAAATCATAGGTGAGCCGTTCGCCGGCGCACGCGGCTTCGATCGCGTAACGATGGAGAAGTTCGTTGGCACCCGTGCCGCACGAACGTTCTTTGTCCATTGCGCCGCGCCAGTAGGTAACTCGTGGTCCTCTCGTCAAATTAATGATGCCGGCGATAGGTTCACCCTCTCGCCACGCTATCCACACGGTGCACTGCGCGCCCAACATGCGGGCTACTGTGGCGAACGCGTGCTGCGGCTGTTGACGCTGCCGAAGCCAGCGCATCAACCTTACCGGTTGGCCCCGCTCCTGAGCCCATCTGTCGACGGAAATCCGGTACAATCCGTCGAAAATCGGGATCAGCCGGCCAGTGTCGTCCGACTCCACGACAACCCCGCGGCGTTCTGCTTTTCGGGAATTGGACCGGACCTTGCTCGTAAACCGTTTTGACCAGACGGTGGAGAAACCGCCTTGGAGATCGAGGACGTGTGATGTCCGGGCGATGGAATAGATGGTACCCGTAGTCGCTGTTGCCCATGCCCGAGCATCGTCGCCGCCCACCACGATACGGGTGCGTAGACCGCAATGGCGGCGGATTTCATGGATCAGTGCACTGGTCTCGTGAGGCGATGCTGGTCCTTCTTCGCTGAGGAAACCACTGGCATCAGCGCCCAAGTTCCAATGGCGCGGAGGTGACGCGAATACCCCTGGCAGGCAGCCGACTCCAGTTTTCCGCACCCGCGGCAGGATGAGTCGACGTCCATCCTCTCCCCGAAACAGCAACGTCGCATCTGCGAAGTGGTCGACACTGCATATGCAATCGCTCCACCGCGGTGTCTTCGACAGGGCAGTGTCCGGGTTTTGCCTGACTAGCTCCTCCCAGGCCAGGCGGGCATCAACACCCTCTGCCTCAAGGAACACCCGATAGGCTCGCGAAATCACCATGCGGCCGGCCTCTTTCGATGCTCGATGTCGTCGGGTGCAGTCCTAGGCAACAGACAAAGTGTCCTGCCCAAGCCGCAACACCGCCAGGGCTCACCAGCAGCCCAGTAGAGCGGGTAGGACGCCATGGCTGTGCCGCCCGCCGGCACGTTGGTAGGCGCAGTGCTACGCGCTGCAAGATCCCCGAGCACGTTCTGGTCATCGCGGTAACGGGCGATGACGTTACGGAACGTGGCCCTAACAGCGATCTACCACACGAGCGAGGGACCGCGACATTGTGCCGACCGGGGGAAACGGCGAGCAGCGCCCTGGCCTACCACCCGATCGTGGTGCCCAACCGTAGGTGGCTCTTCAAGGACCACCAACCCCCGGAATCGCTGCTCATAACGACGGCCAACTCCGCCAGCGCACTGG
>DATELN010000232.1:0-16577 GCA_035276605.1 Pseudonocardiaceae bacterium
CACAGCACAAAACCGTGATCGTAAGCGCCACCGATGGGCCGGCCTGACTTTCATTCCCGCCCCCGGGCGAGACGAAACAGAAGCTATCACACCCCATCGTCGCGCCCTGTGTTCGCCCCACCGCTCTAGCTGCGCTTCTGCACCGCCATAGCGAAGCGGTCAGCGCTCGGCTGCGATCAGCTGGCGATCAGCGCGCGATCGGCGGGCGGTTAGCGGGAGTGCGGAGTCGCGGAATCACCGATCCCACCACAGCGATCAGCAACCCTAGTGTGATCGACCACACCACGACGTAAACGTCGAACAGCGTTAACGCAACGGCGCCAAAAGCAAGCAGCGCAGCCCAGAGATAGATCACCAAGACCGCTCTGCGGTGCGAGTGCCCGATCTCCAGCAGCCGGTGGTGCAGGTGCAGCTTGTCGGCGGCGAACGGGCTGCGACCTGCCCGGGTCCGGCGCACCACCGCAAGCAGCAGGTCCAGCAACGGGACGAACAGCACCGCAGCCACCACCAGCAGCGGGGAAAACAGCGCTAGCGCGTCGGTGGCGCCGTAGTTGTTCGGGTCCAGCTTGCCGGAGGCGCTGGTTGACGCCGCGGCCAGCATCAGGCCGATGAGCATCGCCCCCGAGTCGCCCATAAATATCCGTGCCGGCTGGAAATTGTGCGGTAAAAAGCCGAGACATGCACCAGCGATCAGAGCCGCGATCAGCGTCGGCGGGTAGACCGACACGCTGCCGCCGGAGCGGTTGAGCAGCTGTAGCGTGAATGCCCCGATCGCCACCGCGGCGATCAACCCGATCCCGGCGGCCAGCCCGTCGAGCCCGTCCACGAAGTTCATCGCATTGATCAGCACCACCGCCAGCGCGACGGTGACGAGTACCGCCTGGTCCTGGCCCAACACGAGGGCCGAGCCGACCGAGCCAGCGCCGCCGTTCCACGGCACCCACGGGAAGATGAACCACTGCACGCCGTAGAGCACAAGCACGCCCGCAGACGTGACCTGCCCAGCGAACTTGGTGAGGGAATCCAGCTCGAACCGGTCATCCAGGGCGCCGATCAGCATGATGATGCCGCCGGCTACCAGCACCCCCACCACATCCCCGGAAAACTCAAACGACCGGCGCAGCACCGGTAACTGGTGAGACAGCAAGACACCACCAAGGATCCCGCCATACATGGCCACCCCACCCAGCCGTGGGATCGGCGCACGGTGCACATCGCGCTCGCGCGGCATCGCCACTGCACCAGTGCGCAGCGCGAGGATCCGCGCCAACCCGGTGAGCAGGAAGGTCACCACCGCGGTGGTGAGGCCAACCAGCAGGTATTCCCGCAGTGGCAGACCGGAGGCAACGGGGACGGGTCCCACGCACGCAGGCTAGCCCGCGCCCGTGAACGACCCCCCGCGAGCCCACACCCCGCGTCGTTCTGGCGGTCGCCAACACGCGAAGTTGACCCGCCGTTGCAGCGCCTGATCAAACAGCTCTGGCCCCGGAGCCGAGGGCGATCGCCGCATCGAGCACAGTCAGCGGCAGGTCAGTGACCCACAAGTCGCGCACCGAGATGAGATCCGGATAGGCAGGTTTCGACGGCGTATGACCACGCCAGCGTGCGTACTGGGGTTGCGGCCGCGGCGTACCGTCACCTCAACCGTAGCCGGCAGGTCCGGACCGAGGTCATGCCACCAGGCTGCGGACATGCCGTGCGCCACCGCGTCCTTACCGGCCCAGAGCACAGCCGAACCTCATCGGTGTAGGGATGATGCGCAGAGAGGTAGACACCGGGATACAGCCGATCCCACCGCCCGCACGGCTGATCACGCGGGACTGCCCGCGCAGGTACCAGTCCAAATCCACGGTGCGCTGATCAGGGCGCGACGTGGATGGCCTGCCCGAGGACCTCGCCGATCGCCGCGGCGGTCACCGCACCCTCGCGCAGTACCACCGGATCGTCAGCGGTGAGATCCACAATGGTGGACGCTAGCTGGCCGGCGGGTCCACCGTCGAGGAAGACGCCGACCTGATCGGCGAGCTGCTGGCGGGCCTGCTCGATGGTGGTCGCCGGCGGCAGACCAGAACGGTTGGCGCTGGACACCGCCATTGGACCCACCTCGCGCAGCAGTTCCAGGGCCACGGGGTGCAGCGGCATCCGGAGCATGACGGTGCCCCGAGTATCGCCCAGATCCCAGGTCAGCGACGGCGCGTGCGGTAACACCAACGACAGCCCGCCCGGCCAGAAGGCTTCGATCAGCGCGCGTGCCGCCGCCGGCACACCCAGCACCAGGCCATCCACTGTGGACCAGGACCCCACCAGTACCGGAACCGGCATGTCCCGGCCACGGCCCTTGGCCGACAGCAGCGCCTGCACCGCTGTTGAGGAGAACGCGTCGCAACCCACTCCGTAGACGGTGTCGGTGGGCAGCACGACGAGCTGGCCCGCCCGGACCGCGCTCGCTGCAGCGGTCAACCCGGCCAGCCGGCTATCCGGGATCGCGCAGTCATAGACAGTGCTCACGAACCCGAACACTACGACCGTCGGTTTCTTCCGCCGGGTGGGCCCGGAAGCAAGACGTTGACAGCACGTGATCGAAAAGGCACGATCCGTGTCCGGTCGACCCCCGGAGGCCCTCTTGCCCCTATATCGCCTATATCGCCGCGTCGTGCTCGCCGCGGTCGCCGCCGTGCTCGCTGTGCTGGGCGTCCCGGCCAGCGCCGCTGCCCGGACCGTGGTCGCGCCCCGGCACTACGTCGCACTCGGCGATTCCTACGCAGCAGGCCCCCTGATCCCGATGCAGCGCACCGACCCGGTCGGCTGCGAGCGGTCCACCAACAACTACCCGTCGCGGCTGGCCGCGGCACTGGCTATCCGCGACTTCACTGACGTGAGTTGCAGTGGAGCCAAGACCGACAACATGACGGCCGCCCAGTCGGTGCTGCTGCTGGGCACCAACCCCCCGCAGTTCACCGCGCTGAAACCAGACACCGACCTGGTCACGCTGACCATCAGCGGTAACGACATCGGCTTCACGGAGTTGGTCTACACCTGCGGTCTGGCCGCCACCAGGGACCCACTCGGCAATCCGTGCCAGCGAGAGGCCACCGCCAGCGGCAGCGATCTCTACGCCGAGCGCATCGCCGCTGCGGGGCCCAAGGTAGGACGGGTGCTGGAGGGTGTCCACCAGCGTTCCCCCCACGCCACGGTGCTGCTGGTGGGTTATCTGCGGATCTTGCCGCCCTCGGGTGGCTGCTACCCGGTGATGCCGATCGCCCGCGGTGACGTGCCGTACCTGGACAATTTGCAACAACAGCTCACCGACATGCTGGCCAGCCAGGCGTTTCGCCATGATGCGTTCTTCGTCGACGCCTACGCCCGATCCGCGGGCCACGACGCGTGCCAACCACCGGGGAGAAAATGGGTGGAGGCTGTCGTGACCACCAGCCCCGCTGCTCCGGTCCACCCCAACGCCGCCGGCATGCAGGCGGTGGCCGATTTCGCCCTGGACACCCTCAGGTACGTCAGCGCAAACGCGGGTTGAAAGTCGCCCGCCGTGCGGTGGCGAACCGGGGGCGACCGGTGAGATCGACGTGATCGGCCACGTCGGTAAGCACCCGCCGCGCGGCCAGCAGCGCAGGGACGGCCACCGCGTGCGACTCATCGTGTTCGATGGCGATGCTGCCGCCTTCACGAAGCAACCGAGTTCCGGTGCGCACCACATGAGGGATCACGGCGAGGCCGTCGGCACCAGCGAAAACGGCGGCAGGGGGGTCATGCAAGGCGACCTCAGGCGGCAACGGGGTGCTCAGCGGCACGTACGGCGGATTGCACAACACCAGGTGCGCCAGCCCGTCCAGCGCGGTGAGCAGCGCGGCATCGGCGATGTCACCGGCGTAGAGCACCACCGGCGTGTCGCCGGCTGCGGCGCGGGCATCGGCGTTGCGCCGGGCCCAGCTCAGCGCCACCGGGTCACGCTCGACGGCATGAACCTGCGCGTCGGGCCTGGCATGCGCCACGGCGAGCGCCAGCGCACCAGAGCCGGTGCATAAGTCGACCACCCGTGGTTGCGTGACGCCTTCCAGTACGGCCAGCCCCCACGCCAGCATGACCTCCGTCTCAGGGCGGGGAATGAACACGCCGGGCCCGACCGCGACCTCGATGGGACCCATAGCTGCGGTTCCGGTGAGGTGCTGCAACGGCACCCGTTGCGCGCGCCGAGACACCAGCGTGCGCAGCTCGTCCACCACGGGTGGGTCTACCAGCGGAACCATCGGCAGTTGCCCACGCGGCACCCCGACGACGTGGGCGGCGAGGAGTTCAGCGTCCACCCTCGGCGACGCCACCCCGGCGGCGGTGAGGATTCGTTCCGCTTCCAGCACCGCAAGGCGCAGTGGCTGCCGGCTCATGACATGCGCAAGCGCAGCTCACGATCGGCACTGGCCAGCGCGTCCAGTACCCCGTCGAGATCGCCGTCGAGGACCGCGTCAAGGTTGTAGGCCTTGTAGTTGACACGATGATCGGATATCCGGTTCTCCGGAAAGTTGTAGGTACGTACCCGCTCGGAGCGGTCCACCGTACGTATCTGTGATTTGCGCTGCTCCGAAGCCTCCTGCTGGGCCTTCTCCTCGGCTAGCGCCTGCAGCCGGGCGCGCAGTACCTCCATGGCTCGGATCCGGTTCTGGATCTGCGACTTCTCGTTCTGGCAAGACACCACGATGCCGGTCGGCAGGTGGGTGATACGCACGGCGGAGTCGGTGGTATTCACGCTTTGCCCACCCGGACCCGAAGACCGATAGACGTCGATGCGCAGGTCCTTGTCGTCAAGCTCGATCTCGACGTCGTCCGGTTCGGGGTACACCAGCACTCCCGCCGCCGAGGTGTGGATGCGCCCGGACGACTCGGTGACCGGCACCCGTTGCACCCGGTGCACCCCGCCCTCAAACTTCAACCTCTCCCAAACGCCGGGCTGAGTCTGTGCCTGGGTCTGTGACGACTTGAGACTGATCGTGACGTCCTTGTACCCACCGAGGTCGGATTCGGTGGCGTCGAGCACCTGCGCCTGCCAGCCGTGACGCTCGGCGTAGCGCAGGTACATCCGCAGCAGGTCCGCGGCGAACAGCGCGGATTCCGCGCCGCCTTCCCCCGACTTGATCTCCATGACCACGTCGGAGTCGTCATGCGGATCCCGCGGCAGCAACAGGTCGGTCAGCTCGGTTTCCAGGCGCGGTATCCGATCGGCGAGGACCTCGGCCTCCGTGGCGAAGGCCGGATCCTCGGCCGCGAGTTCGCGGGCCACCGCGATGTCGTTGCGCGCCTGGTCCAGCTCGCGGACAACGCGCACGATCCGGGATAACTCACCGTAACGTCGGCCTACCTTACGCGCCGCGTCGGGATCCGTATGCAGCGAAGGATCGGCAAGCCGACTCTCCAACTCGGCGTGCTGATCCAGCAGCGCCTGAACTGCCGCAGTGTCCACTTTGCCTGTTTACTTCTGGTTACTTCTGGCGTTTGCCGTAGCGCTTCTCGAAGCGCGCGACCCGGCCACCGGTGTCCAAGATCTTCTGCTTGCCTGTGTAGAAGGGGTGGCAGTTGGAACACACCTCGACGTGGATGTGTCCATCGCGCTTGGTGCTACGCGTGGTGAAGGAGTTGCCACATCCGCAAGTGACCTGCGTGGTGACGTACTCCGGGTGAATGCCCTGCTTCACTGGATGTCCTTTCTTCATGGCCGCCGGGTCCCCTGAGGTCGTGCGCGGGGTGAACCGGAGCCGGACTGTGGGCCGTGACAGTCTGCCAGATCGCCCAACCGATGATGAAACCCAGCGCCCGGTTGGGATGTTCCCACGGTTACACCGGGTCTGGCGGGACCGCGGCGTATTGCTTACATAGGGTATCGATCATGCGGTGTTCGGTCGGAAAGTGGGTACCGTCAACGGTCGAGACCGGGCGGATCCCGATCGCGGCATTGGTGGCGAACACGGCATCCATTCCGGATAGGTCGCCGAGCGTGATGGGTGAGGTGCCGGCCTGAGCGCCGACCGCCTGGTTGATCAGCCGCATGGTCACACCGGCCAGACAAGGTGCCTGCGGCCAGATAATCCGCTCGCCAGTGATCACGCCGATGTTCGAGGTGGCCGCTTCGGAGACCTCGGTACCGGCGTCAGTGAACAGCGCATCGTCGAAGCCGTTGCGCTGCGCGATGCGCCGACGGCGCAACGAGCCAAACAGCCCCACGTGTTTGACGGCGGGCAGCTCCCGGCGGTACTGGGTCGACTGCAGGCGCAGCGCGGGAAACGATGTGGCTGCGGCCGGCCGGGTGGTGACCAGCAGCTGCGGCCGCGCATCCGCGCCGGTGCGTTCGAGTGGCAGGTCGGGATCGAACATCGTCATCCGGACCAGGACCGATCGGGGCGCTTCGGCCAGCGCCTGCCGGACCAGGCACCGAACCCAGTCGGGATCCAACTGGACGTCGAAGAGCCGGCGGCAGTCTTGCACGAGGCGCTGCAGGTGCAGCGACAGACCGCGAACCTGCATGTCATCGACTCGCATCGAGGTGTAGTGGCCGTAGTTGTGCAAGGCCAGCGCGGTGATCTGAGCACGGCTGACCGGCACGCCGTTCAGCTGCGCGACCGGTGTCAACTGTCGCCCGCCAGCCCGGGCAGCGGAGCACGACACACCGGGCACGAGAGCACGACACGCGGGATACCGGGGCGCGACACGCCAGGTACGCCGGGTACTAGCCCCCTAGTCGGCACCATTCCCTGCTGCCGACTTCGAGACCGTCATCAGGAACTCGATGTTGGTTCGCGTCTTGCGCAGACGATCAAGCATCAGGTCGATGGCTTGCTGGGACTCCAGCCCGGACAGCACGCGTCGCAGCTTGTGGTGGATGGCCAGCTCATCCGGAGACAGCAGCAGCTCCTCCTTGCGAGTCCCGGAGGGATTGATGTCGATCGCCGGGAAAATCCGCTTGTCGGCGATCTTGCGGTCGAGCTTGAGCTCGGCGTTGCCGGTTCCCTTGAACTCCTCGAAGATCACCGTGTCCATCGTCGAGCCGGTCTCCACCAGCGCGGTTGCGAAGATGGTCAGCGAACCACCGTCTTCGATGTTGCGGGCCGCACCCAGGAACCGCTTCGGCGGGTACAGGGCGGTGGAGTCAACACCACCGGACAGGATCCGGCCTGATGCCGGGGCGGCGAGGTTGTAGGCCCGACCCAACCGGGTGATCGAGTCCAGCAGCACGACGACGTCGTGACCCATCTCGACCAGCCGCTTGGCCCGTTCGATGGCCAACTCGGAGATCGTGGTGTGGTCCGACGGCGGGCGATCGAAGGTGGAGGCGATGACCTCGCCCTTCACCGAGCGCTGCATATCGGTGACTTCCTCGGGTCGCTCGTCGACGAGCACGACCATGAGGTGGCATTCCGGGTTGTTCTTCGTGATCGCGTTGGCAATCGCCTGCAGGATCATCGTCTTGCCCGCCTTGGGCGGCGAGACGATCAGCGCCCGCTGGCCTTTCCCGATCGGCATGATCAGGTCGATGACCCGGGTGGTCATCTGGCCCTGCTCGGTCTCCAGCCGAAGGCGCTCGTTGGGGTACAGCGGGGTCAGCTTGGTGAACTCCGGGCGTTGCTTGGCCTGCTCAAGGTCGAGGCCGTTGATGGTGTCGACGCGGACCAGTGGGTTGAACTTCTGCCGTTGCTGCTCCCCTTCGCGGGGTTGGCGCACCGCGCCGGTTATCGCGTCACCTCGGCGCAGCCCGTACTTGCGGACCAGCGACAGTGACACGTACACGTCGTTGGGCCCGGACAGGTAACCCGAGGTGCGCACGAACGCATAGTTGTCGAGCACGTCGAGGATCCCGGCGACGGGCAACAGCACGTCGTCCTCACGAACCTCCAGCTCACCGCCGTCCCGGCGGTCGCCGCCCCGGTCGCTGCTGCGATCACCCCGGTTGCGGCGGTTGCGGTCGCGGAAGCGCCGGCCGCGCCGGCGACCGGCATCGTCGTCATCGTCACGGGCACCATTCGAACCGGCGGTGTTCTGACTGCCGTTCTGGTTACCGGCTCCTTGGCCGCCCGGCACCTGGTCACCGTGCGGTGGGGCCTGATCGGCTGGGGCACGGGACGCGTCACCGCTGCGGAGCGGACGCCGCCGCCGGTTGCGGGAGCGATCCGCACCGTCGGTGTCCGCCTCCTGCTGATCGCGGTCCTGAGCAGGGGTGGCCCGGCCGGGCTCTGCTGCGGCTGGCGGCTGCTCAGCCGCAGGAACCGGTGGCTCGGTCGGTGTCGGACCCTGCGCGCCAGATTCGGTCCCGGTTTCCGTCGGGGTCCTGCTCGGTGTACTAGTCGAAGCCACACTGGCACCCTCGAGCGGGAGTTGCTCCGCAACGGCCCGCCGCTGGCCCGGGACGGTGCCCTGGCGCTCCTTGATCGCGGCGATCAGCTCGTTCTTGCGCATTCCGGCGATGCTGGGTACGCCCAGCTGGCCAGCCAGCTGGCGGAGTTCAGCCATCACCATTCCGGACAGCCCGGCCCGGCGACGCGGCGCCGTGCCGTTGTCCGAAGACGCCGCGGCGTCGTCGGCCGGGCGCTGATCCGAAGATGACGCAGCAGCAACATCGCTGCCCAACACATTGATTTCGCTCACGCAGGTCCTTCCTAACCGACCCGAGACGCGGCTCAGGCCAGCCTGTTCGCCATCCGGCGGTGTGCCGACGGCGCCTAGGTCCGCATGCGGTGGGCTAGCCAACCACTACATCGGTGGTCAAGCCGACCGGCACGGGACAATGTTCAACTCCCGGCTTGGGTCTGGGTGCCAGCCTTCCCGCTACCGCATTGACCGGAGAGCGGGAGATTAATTGTCCGGGTGAGAGGGCCCCGAACGCGGCACCGGCGCCCGTGCACGCGGTGTCTGAACTCCCCTGAGCCTATCGGTCCACTGCGATACGGGCAACAACCGCCCCGTAGATACGTGACTCACCCCTACTCGATGATCGGCTCAATGATTGCCCCTGTGCGCGCCACGTCCAGCCGGTATTGGGTGAAGCCAGCGGTGATATCCCCGTCCGGGCCGAGCTGCGCGGGCAGCTCGCCGCCGATCGGCAGCGCCAGCACCGTCGGCCCGGCACCCGAGACCGCGGCCGGCACCCCGAAGGCGCGCAACTCATCCACCAACCGCCCAGTCGCCGGATATGCGCACCGCCGGTAGGGCTGGTGTAGCCGATCTTCCGTGGCGGCCAGCAGCAGCCGCGGCGCGGCGATCAATGCATGGACAAGCAGCGCGGCCCGCCCAACCGTGAACGCCGCATCGGCGTGCGGCACCGCGGTAGGCAGCAACCCTCGGGTCATCGCGGTGACAGAGGTCTGCTCCGGCATGAACAGCACTGGCGTCAAGTCCGGATGGGGCTCCAGCCGGGCCGCCCGGAAAGACCCGCTCTCTTTCCAGGAGATCACCAGGCCACCCAGCAGGCTCGCGCCGGCATTGTCGGCATGACCATCAAACCCAGCCGCTACGTCCAACGCCGCTTCATCCGGTTCCATTCCCGCCAGCGCGTAACCGGCCAGCACCCCGGCCACGGCAGCGGCCGCGGACGACCCCAACCCCCGCGAGTGCGGGATGCGGTTGTGGCAGCGCAGCACCACACCGTCAGGCCGATGACCACACTGCGCGCACGCGGCCCGCAGCGCGCGCACCACCAGGTTGTCCTCGTTGGTGGGTAGGCGCCCCGCGCCTTCACCGAACACTTCGACCCGCAATCCGGAAGGCGCCGGCGCTACTTCGACCTCGTCATACAGCGCCAACGCCAGCCCCAGCGCGTCAAATCCCGGCCCCAGATTCGCCGTCGACGCCGGCACCCTTATCCGTACCCGCATCAGCCCAGCTCCCCAGCCCGCCGCTCCACCACCCCGATATGTCTCCATGGCGGGGGCGGGAGGTGGAGGGCTGCGCTATGCAAGGGCCAAGGCGGAGGCGACGGCGGCGGGGTTGACCGGGATGGGGTTGGGGCTGGGAATGTCGCGCAAGGCGGTGTCGGGGTCCTTGAGACCGTGGCCGGTCACCGTGCACACCACCACGCAACCCCGAGGCAGCCGGCCTTCCTCGGCGACGCGCAGCAGGCCCGCCACCGCGGCAGCCGAGGCGGGTTCCACGAACACCCCTTCCTGCCCGGCGAGCAGCCGGTAGGCCGCCAGGATCTGCTCGTCGGTGATCGCCTCGAACAGCCCCCCGGACTCGTCGCGCGCGCGCACGGCCCCGTCCCAGGACGCCGGGCTGCCGACCCGGATGGCAGTGGCGATGGTGTCGGGATTGAGCACCGGTTCGCCATACACCAAAGGTGCGGCACCAGCAGCTTGGAAGCCGAACATCCGCGGCCGGCTGGACACCACCCCGTCGGCGTGGTACTCCGTGTAGCCCAGCCAATAGGCGGTGATGTTGCCGGCGTTGCCGACCGGCAGGCAGTGCACGTCCGGGGCCTGTCCGAGCACGTCGCAGATCTCGAAGGCGGCGCTTTTCTGGCCTTGCAACCGTACCGGGTTGACGGAGTTGACCAGCGTCATTACCGGGTAGTCGGCGGCAGTTTTGCGGGCCAACTCCAAGCAGTCGTCGAAATTGCCGTCCACCGCCAGGATCTGGGCACCATAGGCGGTTGCCTGGGCGAGCTTGCCCAGAGCGATCTTGCCGCGGGGCACCAGCACCGCGCTAGGCAGCCCGGCCCGAGCCGCGTAGGCGGCGGCCGAGGCGGCGGTGTTGCCGGTCGAGGCGCACAACACCGCCTGCGCGCCGCGGGCCAGCGCTTCGGTCACCGCCAGGGTCATCCCGCGGTCTTTGAACGAGCCGGTGGGGTTGGCGCCTTCGACCTTGAGCAGTACCTCGCACCCGGTGCGCGCGGACAGCGTGGGCGCGGGCAGCAACGGGGTGCCGCCTTCCTGCAGCGTCACGACCCGGGCGCCCGGGCAGGTCCGGATCCGGTCGGGGTAGGCCTCGATCACTCCTGGCCAGGAGCAACCAGTGCCCACCTGCAGCCTCACGTGACCTCGCCCTCCACCCGCATGACGCTGACCACGTCATGGACCACGTCCAAACCCGCCAGCTTGTCCACGGTAGAGCGCAGCGCGGCATCGGGCGCGGCGTGGGTCACGATCACCAGATTCGCCCCGGCCGGCACGTCGTCACCGGCGCGGCCGGTCTGGCGAACCGCCATGATGGACACCTCGTGTTCGGCGAAGATCTGCGCCACCTGCGCCAGCACCCCGGGACGGTCGGCAACCTCCAGGCTGATGTGGTAGCTGGTGGGGGTGTCTTCCATCGGCCGGATCGGCAGGTCGGCGTAGGCGGACTCGCGCGGCCCGTAGCCGCCCGCCACCCGGTTGCGGGCGACGGCAACCAGGTCCCCGAGTACCGCGCTGGCGGTCGGCGCCCCACCGGCACCCTGGCCGTAGAACATCAGCGCGCCTGCAGCGTCGGCCTCGACGAACACCGCGTTGAAGGCACCACCGACCGAGGCCAGCGGGTGCGAGCGGGGAATCATCGCCGGGTACACCCGGGCGGAGACCGACTCGGTTCCGGAGTCATCGACGACCCGTTCGCAGATCGCCAGCAGCTTCACCGTACGGCCCAGCTCGCGAGCCGCGATCACGTCCGCGGCAGATACCTCCGCGATGCCTTCGCGGTACACGTCGGCGCTGGTCACCCGGGTATGAAAAGCCAACGAGGCCAGGATGGCAGCCTTGGAGGCGGCGTCGTAGCCGTCCACGTCGGCGGTCGGATCGGGTTCGGCGTAGCCCAGCCTGCTGGCCTCCTCCAGCGTTTCCGCGTAACCGGCTCCGGAGGAGTCCATCGCGGACAGGATGAAGTTGGTGGTGCCGTTGACGATGCCGGTGACGCGGGTGATCCGATCCCCGGCCAGCGACTCGCGCAGCGGGCGTAGCAGCGGGATGGCGCCGGCCACAGCCGCCTCGAAATACAGGTCAGCGCCCGCGGCGTCGGCGGCTCCATACAACTCCGGCCCACACTCGGCCAGCAGCGCTTTGTTGGCAGTCACCACGCCCCGACCGGCGCGCAATGCGTCCAGCAGCAGGGATCGGGCCGGTTCGATGCCCCCGATCACCTCGATCACGATGTCCACGCCGTCCCGGCTGACCAGCTCAGCCGCGTCGGTGGTGAGCAGGTCCGTGGGCACGTCGGGATGCCGACGGGGTCGCCGCACCGCCACCCCGACCAGCCGCACCGGGGCACCGACCCGCGCGCCGAGTTCGTCCGCATGCTCGGTCAGCAGCCGCAGCACCTCCCGGCCGACAGTGCCGCAACCCAGTAAGGCGACGCCAATGGGTCGTCCCTGCGGGCCCGCCTCCCACCCGACAGGCCTGCTCATGAGACCTCCAGGGACAGCAGGTCGGCCATCGTCTCGCGGCGCAGCAGCAGCCGGTGCATGCCGTCGCGGACGGCGACCACCGCTGGGCGGGGCAGCAGGTTGTAGCGGCTGGACATGGAGTAGCAGTACGCGCCGGTACCGGCCACACCCAGCAGGTCACCCGGGGCCAGATCGTCGGGCAGCCAGCAGTCCCGGACAACCACATCACCGGACTCGCAGTGCTTGCCGACGACCCGAGACAGCGCGGGCGGCGCCTCGGAGTAACGCGACAGCAGCCGGCACTCATAGGTCGCGTCATACAGCGCGGTGCGCACGTTGTCGCTCATTCCGCCGTCCACCGAGATATAGCGCCGCTGGGTTGATGCCGCCACCGTGACTTCTTTGATGGTGCCCACCTCGTAGAGGGTTATCGTGCCAGGCCCGGCGATCGCCCGGCCTGGCTCGACGACCAGCTCCGGGGTGGGTATGCCGGCGGCCCGGCAGCGGGCTTCCACGATGGCCAGCAGATGCGCGGCCAGCGTGGCCGGTCGCGGCGGGTCGTCATCTGCGGTGTAGGCGATCCCCAGCCCACCGCCAAGATCCAAGGTGCCGACGTCGGCCAAAGCGTCGGCGCCGTGTTCGTCCCGGATTGAGGCCAGCAGACCCACCATCCGGTGCGCGGCCAGCTCGAAGCCGTCGGCGTCGAAGATCTGCGAACCGATGTGGCTGTGCAGGCCCACCAGGCGTAGGCCCTGCGATTTGAGCACTCGCCGGACCGCTTCAGCGGCATCGCCAGTGGCCAGGGAGAACCCGAATTTCTGATCTTCATGAGCGGTGGCGATGTACTCGTGGGTATGCGCCTCGACGCCGACGGTCGCGCGGATCAGCACGGGTTGCACCACGGCGTGCCGGCGCGCGATGTCGTCGAGCCGGGCAATTTCCAGGAAGGAGTCGAGCACCACCGCACCGACGCCGGCGGTCACGGTGGCAGTCAGCTCGTCGGCTGACTTGTTATTGCCGTGCATCGCGATACGGGCCGCGGGAAATCCGGCGTGCAGGGCTAGGGCAAGCTCGGTGCCGGTGCAGACGTCCAAGCTCAGGCCCTGTCCGGCCACCCAGCGCGCGACTTCGGTGCACAGAAAGGCCTTGGCGGCGTAGTGCACCCGGTGCGGGGCGCCGAAAGCGGCGGCGTGCTCGGCGCAGCGGGCCCGGAAGTCCGTTTCGTCCACGACGAACAGCGGCGTGCCGTACGTCTCCGCCAGTTCGCCGACCTCGACACGGGCCAGCCGCACCGTGCCGTCGTCGCCACGGTGCGCCCCGCGCGGCCAGACCGTCGGGTGCAGCACGTTCAGCTCCGTGCCACCAGGCGGGCGCGGACCTGCGGTGGAAGCCCGGGCCAGCACGTCGGCGTGGCGTGGCCCGGCTGGGTGCGCTCTCACAGCTGCTCCGGTGCGCTGATGCCGAGCAGGCCTAAGCCGTTGGCGAGCACCTGGCGTGTCGCCTGGCACAGCGCCAGCCGGGCGGCGTGCAGCGGGCCCGGTGACTCATCGCCCATGGGCAGCGCCCGGCAGGTGGCGGAGAAGTTGTGGTAGGCGCCGGCGAGCTGTTCCAGATACCGGGCTATCCGGTGCGGTACACGCCGTGCCGCGGCTAGGCCAACGACGGACGGGAACTCACCCAGCGTGTGGATCAGCTCAACTTCGGTGTGGTGGTCTAGCAGGTCGAGCTGGGCGCCCGAGGCGCTGATGCCCAGGTCGGCGGCGTTGCGGGCCAGCGAGGCGAGCCGGGCATGTGCGTACTGGACGGCGAACAGCGGATTGTCGTCGGAGCGTTTCGACCAGACGTTGAGGTCGATGGAGATCGGCGAGGCTGTCGACGTGCGCGAGCAGTGGATCAGTGCATAGCGCGCGGCGTCGGCTCCGATCGCCTCGACGAGGTCAGCCATGGTGGTCGGGTCGCCATCCGGTGTGGCGGCGACCGTAGCGCCCGCGAAAGCGAGGATCCGGCCCAGCGCGTCGCCGACGACTACGCAGCGAGCGTCTGCCAGGTGCAGCGGACCGGTGGGGTGGGCCGCGCCGACGTCGAAGTTCTGGCCGGCCAGCAGCTGACTGGCTCCGTAGCGCTGCCCTGCGGCGAGCACCTGCGCGATGATCTCACCCTGAGCGTCCAGCCACAGGTTGACAAAGCCGGGGCCGGCGACCTCGGCGGTGCGCACCCCAGGGCGCTGCTCCAGCTCCTGGGCCAGCCAACCGGCGAAGTCCCGGGGTATCACGCCAGCCCTGGTGCCGGTCTGCAACGCCACGTTGGTGACGTAGTCCCCGTGCTGGGAGGCTCGGGGGCGGTGAACCGTCACGGTGTCTGGGAGTGCGCCTGGATCCAGACCATGGTCGGCGAGCACGCCGCGAGCGACAGATCGGACCAGGTCGGCGAGCGCGGCGGGGGTCACCCCTGCGAGTCTAGGGAGAAGCTTGGTGGCCCGGGTTCACCCGGTGTTGACGCGGGGTCCCTACACTGACGCGCGGTCTGGCAGCAGGCCCCATCGTGAGCGAGGACCAATTAGGTATGCCAAGCGGCAAGACCAGCAAGGCAGTGCGCACCGCGCGCCCGGTCATTACGGCGACCAAACCCAAGCCGTGGGGGACGATAGCTGCGGTTATCGCTGTCCTGGTGTTCGCGGTCGGCATCTTCGGGTACATGTTCACCCGGTATGAGGACCGTCGCGCCTTCACTCCCACCGCGGAGAACAAGGATCCCTCGACCCACATCAAGGGCATCGTCATCGCGAACTACAGCGCTGGGCGTGGCCACATCGGCGCGGACAAACGGGTGGCCTACGACCACAGCCCGCCATTTGGAGGTCCGCACGATGGGACGTGGGCCGCCTGTAACGGGGTGGTCTATACGACGCCGGTGCGCAGCGAGAACATGGTGCACTCCCTGGAACATGGTGCGGTGTGGATCGCCTACAACCCGGACAAGATCACCGGTGCGGCGCTGCAATCCCTGCGCGATCGCGTGCAAGGCTCGAACTACCTGATGCTGTCTCCCTATCCAGGCGTGGACGCGCCGATCTCCTTGCAGGCGTGGAACCATCAGCTCAAGGTGACCGACACCGGCGACAAGCGGATCGACCACTTCATCCAGGCGCTGCGACTCAACCAGTACAACTACCCGGAGATCGGGGCCAGCTGCGACGTGCTGACCGGCCTGTTCGACCCGGCGAAACCACCACCGTTTGTCGCTGCGCCGCCTGGTCCGGACGCCGTACCGTTGACCTATTCCGGTGGCCGCGGGACAGCCCCTAGCGACGGCAGCGGCCCGGGTGGTATCCCGCCAGGACCAGGTGGGTGAGCCGCACGATGGCGGAGACGATCGTGCAGGGCGACTTGGACGCTGGTAGCTCTCAGACGCCTGCCACCGTCAGGCGACCGCCCCGGTGGATTCGGATGCCTGTGGCCATCGGCGCCCTGCTCGCCGCGGTGATCTTCGGCGCGGCGGTGGGCCCCGCGCTGCCCCTGGTAGGAGGAGCGTGGGCACAGTCCGGACGCGGCACAGTGGATGTCGGCTTCGCCCAGGACATGTCAGTGCATCATCGTCAGGCCGTGCTGATGGCCGGCCTGGCGCGGGACCGCAGCACCGATCCTGCGATCCGCTTGCTGGCCTTCGACATCGAAACCAACCAGCTCGAGCAGATCGGCCAGATGCAAGGCTGGCTGAGTTTGTGGGACGCCCCCGCACTGCCCACCGGCCGGTACATGACCTGGATGTCCTCCAAGACTGATTCGATGCCCGGAATGGCCGGTATGGCACACGACGGTGGGTCAGCAGGGGTGGCAACGATGCCGGGTATGGCCTCCCCCGCTGATCTGGACCGGCTCCGGTCCGCTAGCGGTGCCCAGTTCGACATGCTCTTCCTGCAGCTGATGCTTCGCCATCACCAGGGTGGGGCGCCGATGGCCCAATACGCCGCGCAGCACGGCGAGCTGGCTCAAGTGCGGAACCTGGCTGAGAAGATGGTCGTCTCCCAAGGCGCCGAAAGTCAGTACATGGCTCAACTGATCGCCCAGCGCAGCGGCGCTGTGCGGTAGGGCGTACGCTCTACGGCGCAGCACCGCATAGGCCCCCGTAGCTCAGGGGATAGAGCACCGCCCTCCGGAGGCGGGAGCGCAGGTTCGAATCCTGCCGGGGGCACGTACAGCATCCACACAAGCGCCGGGTATGGGTTGACTAGGTGCTG
>DATELN010000233.1:0-6988 GCA_035276605.1 Pseudonocardiaceae bacterium
CTCTCGGGCCGTTAGGGTGAGTTATTCAAGGCTGCCGACACGGTGTCGGATAAACTGAACTGCTCCCGCAGGCCGGCGACGTCCAGGGCCCGATTGACCATTTCGGAGTGGTGACACACCAACCGTAGCCGGTGGCCTTCTTGGGTAGCGAATTCATTCGCCTCGACCAGCACAGACAACCCGGCGAACCCGATGAATCTCACCCTCTGTAGGTCCACCACCACCAGTGGGACAGCCGCTACCTGGGCAGTCACCAAGGCAGCCAATTCCGGGGCGGTCAGCGCATTAATCTCCCCTCCTACGGTGATCACCCGAGCATCACCACCATGCTCGGCCACCTGCAGATCCAAGATGTTGGAGCACCACGGTCCTGCCCTGCTCAGGGGGCGTGCTACAAGCGCCATCACCAGCTCCTTTCCCTGCCGCAGTGGCGCCGCCACGACGCCAAGGTTCTCTCACGGTCTGGCACCGGCTACCGCACATCCGAAGACCGTGACCGCGCGGTTGCTGACAGTTACCCAGCTCGCTCAGGACTAAACCCCCTTGCGCGCTACCCCACAGCGGCTCAGCCACCGGGAGGACGCTGCGCTGGGAGCCAGTAGCCCCAGCCAGGCCATGACCTGACGCAAGATCGTCTACAGCAGTGTGGGCGCCGAACTGGTCATCCAGGTCATGCGACTTGGGAATACTCGTGGATCAGTCCGCCGAGCCGATCGCGGCGTCGGATGTGAAGCTGGAAAGGCGACGCCGGGGGTGGAAGCGGTTGCAGCGGCGCGGCATGGTTCAGTGCTCGGTCAGGCCGGTGGGTGTTGAAGCGCGCCACGTACTCAGCCAGCACAGCTCAAGCTGACGCCGGTTGAGGATCAGTATCCGATCCAGCAGCTCACGGCGGACGGTGCCGATCCATCGTTCGGGCATTGCGTTCGCCCGGGGTGCCCGCACCCGGGGTGCGCACCACCCAGGAACGCAGCAGGCCACGGCCATGGATGACCAGTTCGGCACCCACAGGATCTGGGAAACCCGCGGCGGGCGCCGGGAGTACACCTACTCCCGGCTGATGAGCTGGGTCGCCGTCGAGCGCGCCATCCGAGTCGCCCGCCGGCGCGGCCTGCCGGCCGACATCGCCCGCTGGAGCACCGTCCGGGACCGCATCTATCACCAGATCATGCAGCGCGGCTGGCACTCCGCCCGCCGGGTATTCGTCCAGCACTACGCACCGACGTGCTCGACGCCTCGCTGCTGCTGATGCCGCTGTGCAAGTTCATCGCGCCCGCCGACCCGCGCTGGATCTCCACCCTCGACGCCATCACCACCGAGCTAGTCTCCGACAGCCTCGTCTACCGCTACAACGCCGAGGCCTCACCCGACGGGCTCGCCGGCACGGAAGCCACCTTCTCGATGGGCACGTTCTGGTGGGTGGAGGCACTCGCCCGCGCCGGACGGCTCGACCAGGCGCGACTGGCCTTCGAAAAGATGCTCACCTACGCCAACCACCTCGGGCTGTACTCCGAAGAGATCGGACCCACCGGCGAACAGCTCGGCAACTTTCCCCAAGCCTTCACCCACCTCGCGCTGATCAGCGCCGCCTACAACCTGGATCGCCAACTCGGGTAAGCGCCAACGAGCTCGCGCTCCATAGGGCCTTCGCTCTTAAAAAGGATCCAGGGTCATATCCTCATACTCGAACACCGTTTTGAGCACGATGCCAACCCTGACGCCATATCTGGAGCTGACCAGCCTGGTACAAGTACAACAACAAGTAAGCGTTTGTCTGGTCCCACCAAAGGCTCGAGGGTTAAGAGCCCGCCAGAGGCGGTTGCCGAGCGATGCGTAGCACCTTGAGGTTGGAGAGAATGCGCCGCTCGGAGAGCGGTCTCGTCTTTAGGTGCACGTGGTTGGTTGGTCATCGGTATGGGAATGCGGGAGCGTTGGGTCTTCTAGCTGCGGACCGGTTGCGTACTGGTGTGGCGCAAGGTGCGCTGGGCGCCTACTGAAGCTGGCACTCAGGTCCCCGAGTACTGGGTACAGGAAACCTCATATTGGTGCCACATTAGGGCCGATCTTCACTGGTAAGGCTTCGACCATGCGACCGGATGTCAACAGGAGAGGTATGCGGGAAACGTTGCGCCGCCTAAAACGGCGGTGGAATCGGGGTAAGACCTGCTCAGGGGTGATCAATGTCCGGTGCGCAGGCCGCTAGGCCGGCAAGCGCCAGGGTGACGGCTGCCTTAGGGGAAAGCTCGCGACCACGGGCCTGGTGTAGTGCGAAATGTTGAGCACCCAGAGCGTTGGTCAGCCGGCCGCGGGCGTGTTGCACCTGTTCGGCGATGATCTGCAGTTTTGCCGCGTCGTGCAGTTGATCGGCTACGCCGAGGATTGTCGAGGCTCCTTCGGCGTCTTGTTCGGCTTCCAGCACGAGAGCAGCAGTTTCCAGTGCCTCGGCCAGCCACCGTTGTGTTCCCAGGTCGGTGAGGACACCCAATAACTCGACGAGCAAGCCCACGGCGCGCCGAGGTTCGCGGGCCAGGACGGCGGTCTCGGCTGCGCGGGTGAGGGTCATGGCCAGCACTGGTCGGGCTGGCAGACGCCGAGCGGCGTCGATCCCTTCTTGTGCCAGATGAATTGCGCGCTGGTTGTTACCGGCTAGGGCGAGCAGTAGACCCAAAGCGGCCAGCGCGTGGGGCTCGAGCCATTCGCCAAGGGGGTCGCTGCGGGCCACTTCGACGGCCTGTTCAAAGTAATCTCGAGCCCGGTCATACTCCCCCTCCATTAGCGCGGCCCAGCCGAGGTGGTCGTGGCACCAGCCGATTCCATCGGGCAGGTCAAGACGCTCAAACCCACTAAGCGCGGCCTGCAGCAATGGGCGTGCCTCCGCGCCCTTGCCCTGAAGTAGCTTGTACTCGCCATGTCCCCAGTGGGTCCAGGCCAATCGGCGGTCGTCACCGATCCGGCGGGCCAGCTGCGCAGCTTGGTCGAACAGTTCATCGCGCCGCTGCCAGTCATCTCCGGCAAGAAAAACAACCTGGAGAATCAGGGCGTCGATAGATCCTGGGTGATCAGCCAGCTCGGGCGCGGAAAATTTCGGTTCGGAGAAGATGCGCTGGACCCAGATTTGGCTATCGGGGTTGCCGAACCACAGCCAGGGCAGCCACAGCGCCCCGATGAGATGCAGCACGGCACCGGCGTCGCGGTGGCTCCAGGACCACTCCAGTGCGGCGCGGAAGTTTTCCGCATCGGTGAACGCACCCCACAGAAACTCCGCCCCCAGCGGCGTACCCCTCCAGGTTTGGACGCGTGCGAGGAAGGTGTCGCGGTGGCGCCACCGAGCGGCGGCTTCCTGCCCGGCCTCGGCCAGCTTCTCGACGCCGTACTGCCGGATGGTCTCCAGTAGCCGATAGCGGGGCGTCGTACCTTCGCTGTGTACCACCACGAGTGACTTGTCGACCAGCCGGCATAGCAGGTTCAAAGCATCGTCGAAGGCCACCCCACCGGGTCCGCCGATGATTATCGTTTCGGCTGCTTCAAGGTCGAAGGTATCGGGGAAGACCGCCAGGCGGGCCAGGGCGCGTTGCTCGGGCGGTGACAGCAGCTCATAGCTCCAGTCGAGGGTCGCTCGCAACGTTTGGTGGTGAGGCACGACGACGCGTTCGCGACCGATCAACAGCCGAAACCGGTCATCGAGACGGCTAGCGAGCTGGGCTGGACTGAGCACCTGAATCCGGGCGGCGGCCAGCTCCAAGGCCAAAGGGATGCCATCAAGACGACGGCAGATCCGGAGGACCGCGGCGGCATTGGTGTGATCAAGCTCGAAAGCAGGCCGAGCGGCTCGCGCCCGCTCACAGAAAAACGCCACCGCGTCACTGCCAGGGAGCTCCTCGGTGGCCGCCGCGGCAGCCGGCAGGGATAGCGGCGGCACCGACCACGCCACCTCCCCGGGAACGCCGAGTCGCTCGCGGCTGGTAGCCAGCACGCTCACCGCAGAGCAGCGGGTCAGCAGGGCATGCACAAAACGGGCAACGGCCTGGAGAAGATGCTCACAGTTGTCCAGCAGCACCAGTGTCCGTCGGATGGCCAGATGGCTGATCAGGCGCTCGTGGATGGCCTCAGGAGTGTCGAACGTGCTGGTCTCGAAGCTCAGCGCTGCGGCTACCGCCGACGGCACCTGTCCCTCGTCCCGAAGTGGGGCGAGCTCCACCATCCACACGCCGTCGGCGTACGCCGATACCGCAGCTGCCACCGCTTGCAGACCAAGCCGGGTTTTGCCCGCCCCACCGACACCAGTCAAGGTGAGCAGGCGGGACCCGGCCAGCAGCTTGTCCAGTTCGTTGAGCTCCCTGGTTCGTCCGACGAACGGGGTGAGGGCAACTGGCAGGTTGTGGCGATGGGCGCCCAGGCTGCGCAGCGGCGGGAACTGCGAGGGCAACTCGGGGTGCGTTAGCTGGAAAACCCGTTCGGGACGCGCCAGGTCGGCCAAGCGGTGTTCGCCTAGATCGATCAGCGTCACGTCAGCCGGAAGCTGCGCGCCGATCAGCTCCGCGGCTGTCTGCGAGCACAGCACCTGGCCCCCGGATGCGGTTGCCAACAGCCGTGCGACCCGGTTCAGCGCTGGACCGAAGTAGTTCCCTTCTCGGCGCTGCGCCACCCCAGCATGGATGGCCATCCGCACCCGCAACGGCTCAGCAGCCCAGGTCGCTGCGGTCAACGCCTGTTGAGCCGCTACCGCGGCCGCGACCGCCTCCGGGCTCGCCTTGAACGCGGCGGCCAGGCCATCACCGGTATGGCAGAAAACCTCCCCGCCAGCGGTCTCAATACAGGAACGGAGCAACTCATCGTGCCGCGCCAGATCCACCGCCATCGCATCCGGGTCACCCTCCCACCGCTGAGTGCTGGCCACGATGTCGCTAAACAGAAACGTCGTCGGCCCCGCCACCGATGACCGCCGTGAACCACGGCGCGCCGCTAGCGTTGCAGTGTGCAACTCGGGCGAGTGGCGCAAGATACCGTTGTCCACCGGCTGTACCCCTTCCAACCCTTCGGCGCGGGATCAACACTTCAGCCTATTTCCAGTTCCTCGTTGGTCATGCGTCTTCCGATGAAACCAAGCACCTGCCGTCCCTGAGAGTGGGCAACAAGGAACCCCGGTTTCATCGGCTAGCCACCACGATCTTCAGCTCGCCACACCCAACGCCAGCACACGACAGCAGCCGCGCGAAGCAGACCCAAGAGCGGCAGTGTTACCCATCATTTGAAGCCAGGTGTCACCATCCATCAGAGTCGGACAAGATCAGGCCGTGCTTGTTCCAGGCATTCCGGGCATTCCATGTCTATTCCAGCGTCCGGCGCCTGCGCAAGGCGAGGCCCACCGGAGGCACACCGCCCGCCTAGTCGCCCGCGGGGCTACGGAAGCGATGACGCCGAATGGGTCTAGCTTTTAGTCGATGGCTTTACAGCCCCTTTCCACGCTCGCGGCGGTACGCTACTGCTCTTCCATCCACACCGGAGGTGGATCTGTGGCCGAGTTCCCAACGATTAGCCACGTCGCCCTCACCGTGACCGACCTGTCGGTTAGCGTTCCGTGGTATCAGCAGCTCTTCGGCAGCAAACCCGTCCTCGACGAGGACACGGGCCCGTTCCGCCACGTCGTGTGGCTCCTTGGCGGGCAGACGCTCGTCGGGCTGCACCAGTTCCCCGACCCCGTAGGTACCGAACCGTTCGACGAGCGCCGTCCCGGTCTTGACCACCTGGCATTCGTTTGCCCTAACCGCGAGGAGCTCCTGCAGTGGGAGGCGCGCCTCAACCAGTTGGGCATCCCGAACGGCGGTGTCGTCGAGGCCCATTACGGCTGCGGCCTGTCGTTCCGAGATCCCGACAACATTGCCCTGGAATTTTTTGTGCTTGCGGGATAGCTGCTATTGAGAGCGCTCTCAGATCACCGCCATGCAGACAAACAAGTACAAGCGTTTGTCCAGTCTCAGGTGATGTTTGACAGTTGTGTCTCAGGACATGGTTGACACGTGGCCTAGGAAACATAGGGACTGTTGTGCGTAGGTCGTTGGGCTTTGACTGAGCGGACCGGGCAGGTGGTGGTCCGGGGGAAGGTGCGGGTGGTGGCGCCGTCGAGTTCGACGGTCAGCGTGGTGGTAGAGACGTGCACGGTGACGACTTGGCGGGCGTGTTGGCGGCCGAGGGCGATTTTTTGGCCGACGACCATGATGCCGCCGCTGTTGGAGGCGCGGCGTTGCACGGTGACCGGCTCGATGGAGGGTCGGGGTGGAGGTCCGGCGGGGCGAGCGCCGCGTAGTCGGCGGGCTGTGTGCCAGCAGCGTGGGGGGACGGACCATTCCGCGGTAGCGCAAACAGCGCAGTGCCTCGCGTCATCGTGCTATAGGAGCCCGATCTGGGTGTGCTATTGCCCGGGGCTAGGACCTTGGCGAACCGCGAGCGTTACACTGAGCAGGCATCATTTGGGCTCTCTTCTCAGAAACGAGTGGCGGCCGGGGCGTGACAGCCATATCCCCAGCAGGCCAAGGCCGGTGTTCCCTTGTCACTGTATGGCTGTCGCAGCCGTCAGTGGTGATGCTGCGTCGTCTCGCTATCTGGGGCGCCTCACGCCCGGTCCCGGGTAGTCGGTGTAGATCAAAGACGGTGCTGAGGCTGGTTAGCCGACCGTCGTATGGTGTCGATGAGCACGTCGATCACCTGACGGCGGGTCTGCGGGTTGATGGCGTTGAGCACCGCGTGCAGGCGGCGGGCGGTATCTGGGTCGGGGTCGCCGACGATGTGCTGGGCGGCGGCGGTGACGGTCAGCTGGATGCGTCGATGGTCGTGCGGGTCCGGGGCGCGGTGTACCAGCCCGGCGTGGGCCAGCCGATCAACCATCGCGGAGGTGGCCGGTGGTTTGGTACCCAAGGCCCGGGCCAACTCGGCGAGGGTTAGCGGGGCCAGGGCGCTGATCAGATGCAGCACGGTCAGCTGGGGCAGTGTCATC
>DATELN010000234.1:0-27568 GCA_035276605.1 Pseudonocardiaceae bacterium
TGCTCGGCGCGGTGCTGCGCTGGGTCACGCTGGCGACGTCAGACAGTCGGATGGTCCCGCGGGCACCGGCCAGCGGCAGCGCGCGCAGCGCGGCCAGGTCGCCCGGGGCGGCCCCGGCGCGCACCACCACGGGCTGCGCAACGCCGCCGATGGTGAGGGTGCCGGCGGTGCTGCCGCGCAGCGCGGTAGCCACCGACTGCCCGATCTGCGCCTCGGTCAGCCCGAACTGCGCGGCCTTGCGCCGATCGACGGCCACGGCGACGGTTGGTTGGGCGGCAGCGAGGTTGTTGCGCACGTCAGCGGCGCCCGGGATCGACTCGACGAGCTGCTGCACCTGCGCGGCGGCTCGGGCCAGCACCGCTGGATCGGCGGCACGCACCGAGACCGCCAACGTGTCGTGACCGAACCCACCTTGGACGGTCAGCTGACCGATCTGGTCTGGCCTGCCCAGCGCGGCCAGCCGGCGGCCTAGGTCATCGCGCACCGCCGCGGCGTTCGCCTTCGCGTTCAGGGTGACCGAGAACCTGGTGGTGCTGGTGCTCTGGCCGGCCGTACCGGCGCCACCCTCAGGTAATCCGACGGTGACCTGATAGCTCCGCACCCTCGGGGTGGCAGCGAGTACGCCTTCCACCAGCCTGGCAGCAGCGTCAGCCTGGGGTAGCCCGGTACCGGGCGCCAGCTCCTGGCTGACCGTCAGCGCGTCGCCGCCCGCGTCGCCGAGGAAGTTCGTGTGCAGCCGTGGCACCAGCGCGACAGTGCCGCCTAGGATTCCCACGGCTATCAGCACCGAGATGACCGGCCGGCGCACTGCGGCCAGCAGCAGCAGCCGGTAACTGCGCTGCATCCAGGGCCGTCGCCGGCGCGGACGGTCTCGAAGACCAGCCTGTCGCCGCAGCATCGCTGAGCACAGCACCGGCACCACAGTCAGCGAGACCAGCAACGACCCGAGCAGCGCTGCGGTCACGGTCACCGCGAAGGGCCTAAACAGCTCGCCGACTTCCCCGCCGACGAAACCGATCGGCGCGAACACCGCGACAGTGGTTACCGTCGATGCGGTGATCGCGCCGGCCACCTCCCGGACAGCGTCCACGACCGCCACGCGGCGCGGGCGGCCGTCGCGGAGGTGCCGCGTGATGTTCTCGATAACAACAATGGAGTCATCGACGACGCGTCCGATAGCCACTGCCAGCGCGCCGAGAGTGAGCAAGTTGAGGGTATAGCCACCCAGGTCGAGCACGATCATCGCGACGAGCACGGACAGCGGGATCGACACCGCCGTCACCAGCGTCGCGCGTACCGACAGCAGGAAGCCCAGGATCACCAGGACGGCGAAGACCAACCCGAGAAGACCCTCACGGGTCAGATCGTCGACCGACTGCCGGATGAATGGCGCCTGGTCGAGCACCACCGTGACGTTCGCCTTGCGGGCGGCGCCGCCGAGCATCTCGGTGATGCGGGGCAGCGCGCCGCGAACCTCATCGGCCACAGCGAGCGTGTTGGCCTGCGCCTTTTTCGTCACCGCGATGGCGACGCTGGGCACGCCGTTGGTACGGGTGTACCCGGTGGCGGGGGCGTGCGCGGCGGTGATCGTGGCGATGTCCCCCAACCGCACAGGCGCCGTGGTCGGGACAGCGGCACGCGGCGAGGCACTGCCGCCGGGCGAGGCCTTTAGGGTCGGCTGACCACGGTTGGACGATGGGGTCAGCGGGCGGGTCTGACCCGCCTGGGCTCCTGCTGTACTGCCGGTGGATCCAAGTGCTGGGAGCAGATACAGGTCTTTGAGGGCCTCAACCGAGGTGATCGGGCTGCCTACCTCGACGGTGAGGGGGTTGGTGTCCGGGCTGAGCTGGCCAGCAGGCAGCCGCCCGCCGTTGCCCTGCAATAGGGCCGCGATGCTGTTCAAAGACACTCCGTGCGCGGCGGCGGCCGCGGTGTCGACGTCGATGGTGATCTGCGGATCCGGGATGCCCGACAGCGTCACCTCGGCGACCCCATCGAGTCCGGCAAGCAGCGGGCGAACCTGGTCACGCAGCACCGCCGCGACCCGGTCAGCATCGAGATTCGACGACACGGCCAACTGCATGACTGGCAGGTTGTCGGTGCTGGCGGTGACAACTTTCGGGATGACACCGGCTGGCAGGTCCAGGCCTTGCACCGCGCGCTGGAACTGGGAGCTCAGCTCGGCCAGATCAAAGCCGTACTTGAGGTTGGCGACGACGAGCGAGGAACCACTGGTGCTCGTCGAACGGGTACCGGTCACGCCCGCGATGCCGCCGATTGCGGTCTCGATTGGCCCGGTTACCTGCTGCTCGACCACTTCAGGCGAGACACCCGGATAGGCCGAGACCACGGTAGCCACCGGCACGTCCAAGGACGGGAGAAGCGCCTGGCGTAATGAGGTCGTGCTGATCACGCCGAACACAACAAGGAGCACGGTGACCACACCGACGACCGCCCGGTTGGCCAGGCTAAGGCGGGCAAGCCAGGTCATGGATCGCCTCCGCGCGGAATAGGCGCGATCGACTGTATCTATGGCTTGGGCGAACTATCCGCCTGATACTGAAGGTTCACTAAGGATTCGCCGAGAATGCGCGAGTAAACTTGACGATATTATCACCCTTAATATCAAGCAAATAAACAAAGGCGAGCATAACCAATCCGTGGCGGCGGGCGGGATGCAATGGACGGGCTACTGAGAGCGCAGTTTGGCTTGCAGCTCTTCCACGGAGGTCACTGGGCGATCACAGACGAACCCGTGGCAGACGTAGGCAGCCGCAACGCCCGAAACCAGATCCCGGCCGGCGAGCATCGGATGCTCCGCCCCCGGTTGCCCAGCCAGCACCACGGTCCCTCCGGGCGCCGCCCAGCGGGCCTGAGTCTCCAGCGTCGCCCGAGCCGGATCCCCAGCCGCACCGATCACGGCCACCTGGATCGGTCCCCGCACCAGCGCCTCGGCGACCGTCAGCCAGTGACCGGCAGCCTGCGGTGCCTTAGCGGGCACCACGCCGGCTCGCGCCACCGAGGCCTCGGCCGCCGCGCGGTAGGTCTCCGAACCGCTCAGCGCCGAGGCGGTGACCAACGCGCCGGCCATCGCGGACGCGCCGGCCGGGGTGGCGCCGTCGGTGAAGCTGGCCGGACGGCGGAACAGCGCTTCGGCATCGCTTGCGGTATCGAACCAGGCCCCGGTGTGCTCCGGATCGGCGAAGTGTCGTTGGGCCAGCTCCAGTACCGGCAGGGCCGCGTCACGCCAGCGGTCCGCACCGGTGACCTGGTGCAGCGCAAGCAGACCCTCGACCAGCCAGCCGTGATCGGCCAACACCCCAGCGGCCGCACCCACCACGCCATCGCGGGAGCTACGCCGAAGCCGGCCATCGACCAGGTGCGTGCCCAGCATCAGCTCCGCCGCAGTGGCCGCAGCGGCAACCCACTCGGAACGGCCGAACACGCCGCCGGCCTCAGCCAGGGCGGTGATCGCCATCCCGTTCCACTCGGTGACCACCTTGTCGTCGCGGCCCGGTTGCGGCCGGGCGGACCGGGCCGCCAGCAGCGCGGCGCGTACCCGTTCCCAACGCTCGGCATCATCCGGGTCAGCGGGTAGCTGCAGCACCGACGTGCCATGTTCGAAAGTTCCGACCTTGGTCACCGCCAGCAGCTTGGCAGCCCACTGACCGTCTTCGCTGCCCAACACGTCGACAAGCTGCTGCGGCGTCCACACGTAGGTGAGGCCCTCGTGACCGTCGGTGTCAGCGTCGAGGGACGCCGCGAAACCACCCTGCTCGGTGCCCAGGTCGGCGAGCATGAACGCCGCGGTGTCCTCGGCCACCCGGCGCGCGGTGGCCGAACCGGTCAACCGGGCCAGGTGCGTGTAGACGCGTAGCAGCAAAGCATTGTCGTAGAGCATCTTCTCGAAGTGCGGAACCACCCAGGCGGCATCCACGCAGTAGCGCGCGAATCCGCCAGCGAGCTGGTCGCACATGCCGCCGCGGGCCATCGCCTCGCACGTGCGCTGCACCATGGACAGGGCCGGCTGCGAACCGGTGCGCTCGTGGTGCCGCAGCAGGAACTCCAGCAGCATCGACGGCGGGAACTTCGGGGCTGCCCCGAACCCGCCGTGGCGATCGTCGAACTCCCCAACCAACCGGTCGACCGCGCTGGCCAGCACCTCATCATCCACCGCGGACTCGGTCAGCGGCGCGGACCGCTCAGCGAGCTGCCCGACGATGCGTTTGGCCGCTTCCCGGACCTGGTCTCCCCGGTCGGCCCAGGCCTGGCGTACGGCGATCAGCAGCTCGGGGAAGCCAGGCAGGCCGTGCCGCGAAGCGGGCGGGAAATACGTGCCGCAGTGGAACGGCTCCCCGGCGGGCGTCAGAAAGCAGGTCATCGGCCATCCCCCGTGGCCGGTCATGGCCTGGGTCGCCTCCATGTAAATGGCGTCGACATCGGGGCGTTCTTCCCGGTCCACCTTGATATTGACGAAGTTGGCGTTCATCACCGCCGCGATGCGTTCGTTCTCAAACGACTCGTGCGCCATCACATGGCACCAATGGCAGGCGGCGTAACCGATAGACAGCAAGACAGGCACATCACGCCGGGCCGCTTCGGCGAACGCCTCATCGCACCATGGCCACCAGTCGACCGGATTGTCGGCGTGCTGCAGCAGGTACGGGCTAGTGGAGCTGGCGAGACGGTTCCCCATGTGACTATCCTCCCTGGCTCGGCGCCACGGCGGAACCGTTACTCCTCTCGAGTGCCGGCGTCACGGGTATCAGGGCGGGGATCGTCGAAAGACTTCGGCACCCGGCGCAGGTGCTTGTTCATCGAGCGCACCAGCAACGCCACGGCGAGGAAAAACAACAGCAGCACGACCAGCGCTTCTGGGGCAGCCTTGCCGAAGTCCTCGCCCTGCCCACCAGGATCTGGTGTGGGTGGGGGCGGCGCGAGGGTCCCGGCTGACGTGATCGCCGAGAAGGCAGGGACCGCGGAAAAGTCCGCTGGTAGCACCAAGTTCACGCCAACACCCGCTCCCGGACGCCGGAGAACAAGTCGTCTTCGGGAAGTGTGGTGTCCACCAGCGAACGGGCCAGCTCGTACTCCTCAGTCGGCCACAGCTGCGCTTGCAACGCCAGCGGCAGCGCAAACCACCGGCTCGCCGGATCGATTTGCGTTGCGTGCGCCCGCAGCGCATCGTCTCGCACCGAAAAATACTCCGCACACTCGACCTGTGTGGTTACCCGCTCCAGGATATCCGGCCGCGACGAATCCCACTTCTGCAACCACTCGCCGAATGGTGACTCCTCGCCGGCAGCCAGCAGTGCCTCGTGGAACAACTGCATCCGTTTGCGGGTGAAACCGTGCGAGTAATAAAGCTTCAGCGGCTGCCACGGCGCTCCAGCCTCCGGGAAGCTCTCCGGGTCACCCGCAGCATCGAAGGCGGCCACCGACACCTCGTGGCAGCGGATGTGGTCGGGATGCGGGTAGCCGCCTTTCTCGTCGTAGGTCACCACCACATGCGGCCGGAATTCGCGCATCACCCGGACCAGGTCACGGGTGGGGCTTTCCAGCGGCACCACGGCGAAGCATCCCTCGGGCAGCGGCGGCATCGGGTCACCTTCGGGCAGCCCGGAATCGATGTAGCCCAGCCAACGGTGTTGCACGCCCAGAATCTGCACTGCGCGCGCCATCTCCTGCCGCCGTGTCGCGGTCATCTGCGCGGGGTGCTGCGCCAGATCGGCCGGCTCGAACGACGGGTTCAAAATGCTGCCTCGCTCACCGCCGGTGCAGGTGACAACCATCACCTGGTGACCGTCGGCCACATATCGAGCCATCGTCGCCGCGCCCTTGCTGGACTCGTCATCAGGATGTGCGTGCACCGCCATCATTCGCAGCTGCTCAGCCATGGACGCCTGCTCATCCCTTCCCCACGCCGGCTATCCCGGCGATGGAAATCCTCCGTTGGGTGGACCATTGTTCCCGGCCGGACCGACAGTCTCCGCAAGCGGGCCGTCCAGTAGGTAGCCAGTAGGTAGTTAGCCGTCCAGGAGGTGCAACGCCGTGACCGCTGGCCAACTTCCCGAAGGTCGCTACGGGCGCCGCGCCGGCGGCAGCCGTCCCCGATGGGCCATACCAGTGGGGCTTGCCCTCGCGGTGCTCGTCGGGCTGGCAGTTGCGGTGATCGGCTACCGCAATTTGGGCACCACACCGATCCAAGGTCAAGCGCTGAGCTTCAGCCTGCTGCCGGGCAACGCCGTACAGCTGCGGCTAAGCGTGATCCGGGACGACCCGTCGCGTGCGGCGGTGTGCATCGTGCGGGCCCGCTCACGAGACGGCGCGGAGACCGGGCGCAAGGAGGTCTACGTGCCGCCGGCGACCGGGCCGATCGTGCTGACCACCGTCGTGCAGACATCCCGGCCACCGGTCGCCGCTGATGTCTACGGATGTTCGCTTCAGATCCCCGCCTACCTAGTTCCCGGACCCCATTACTGACTTCTATAGCCCAGCTGAGCAGGCACTATCCGGAATCCGTCACCCATAAGGCTGAGGCCGAACCGGACACATCGTGTTACCGTGGAGGACGCGCACGGCCCCGGGGCAGGGCCGTGTTTTTTCCGTTCCGGCCGCTGGCTGTCATACCAGCAGCGCGGTTCGGTCCGCCCCGCGGTAGCGGATGTCGGATCTGAGGAGGAGTGATGACCGTGAGCGACACCCAGGTGACCTGGTTGACCCAGGAAGCCTATGACCGGCTCAAGCAGGAGCTCGACGAGCTTGTCGCGAACCGCCCAGTCATTGCCGCGAAGATCAACGATGCCCGCGAAGAAGGCGACTTGAAGGAAAATGGCGGCTACCACGCCGCCCGCGAGGAGCAGGCCCAGCTCGAGGCGCGCATCCGCCAGCTGCAGGAACTGTTGCGAGTCGCCAAGGTCGGCAACATCCCGACGCAGTCCGGGATCGCTGCCCCTGGGATGGTCGTCACAGTGAGATTCGAGGATGACGACGAGACTGAAACGTTCCTGCTCGGCTCCCTGGAGGAAGTCGCGCACGGGGATCTCGAGGTGTACTCGCCGAACTCGCCATTGGGTAAGGCGATCATCGGTGCGCACGAGGGCGAGAACCGCCATTACGAGTTGCCTAATGGCGGATTGATGACCGTCGCCGTCGTCAAGGCTGAGCCTTTCCGAGGCTGAATTTTTAGCTCACTGAGCGACCTGGTAGCCCGCAGCATCTAGGTCGGCAATCAGTGCTGCGCAGTGTTGCGGACCCCGCATCTCCAAGCTCAACGCGACTACCGCATCGCCGACCGCCAGCTGGCCGGCCACCCGAGAATGCGCCACGTCCACTACGTTGGCACCCGATGCGCCTACCTTCGCCAGGAGCCGCGCCAGCTCGCCGGGTCGATCGGGCACCGTGATCTGAAGCGCGAGGAACCGGCCATCCGCGCTCAGTCCGTGCCGGATGATGTGCATCAGCAGCAGCGGATCGACGTTGCCGCCGGACAGCACGGCGCAGACGGGCCCCGGAAAGCGGACTGACTCCAGTAGTGCCGCCACCGCGGCCGCGCCAGCCGGCTCGACCAGCATTTTGGTGCGCTCCAAGCACAGCAGCAGCGCCTGGGACAGCGCCTCCTCCCCCACCGTGAGCACCTCATCGACCAGCGCGGAGACGTGCGCAAAGGTCACCGACCCCACCTCGCAGACGGCTATCCCGTCGGCCATCGTGTGCCGTCGGCGCAACCGAACCGGCGTTCCGGCGACCAACGAGGCCGGCCACACGGCGGCTGCCTCGGCTTGCACGCCGATCACCCGTACGTCCGGTTTGACGCCTTTTACTGCGGCGGCGATCCCACCAACGAGCCCACCGCCACCGGTGGGCACAAGGACGGTCGCGACGTCAGGCAGCTGCTCTAGCACCTCCAGGCCTACCGTCCCTTGGCCGGCCAGCACGTCGGGATGGTCGAACGGGTGGATGAACACCGCCCCGGTGTCGTGGGCGAAGGCGCGGGCCGCAGCCAGCGACTCCTCCACCACGTCGCCGACCAGCTGAACCTGCGCCCCGTAACCGCGGGTGGCGGCGACCTTGGGCAACGCCGCGCCCACCGGCATGTACACCGTTGCCGCCGCGCCCAGCATGGAGGCCGCTAACGCCACGCCTTGCCCGTGGTTGCCTGCACTGGCCGCGACGACGCCACGGGCCCGCTCGTCCGTGGCGAGGGCATGGATCCGGACGTAGGCGCCGCGGATCTTGAACGAGCCGGTCCGTTGCAGGTTTTCACATTTGAGATAGACAGGTACGGCACAGCGCTGCTTGAGCACCTCACAGTGGCGCAGCGGCGTGCGTCTGACGACGCCCTGCAGGATCTCCCGAGCAGCTCTGATGTTGTCGATGCCGACCAGGTCCATAATCGGCGATCCTGCCAGCTGGTGTGACAATTGCTCACGCTGTGACGGCTGCACACACCAGGTAGCCCGGGGGTAAGGTCGACACGAACATACGAGGAGGTTGGATGGAGCGCCGCTGGATGCCGGTCGTAGTCACTGCTGGGGTGGCTGCGTTACTCGCGGTCGCCGCCGTGTTCACCGCCGACCAAGCGGGCTGCGCTGAGCCGGGTACTTACGTACGGACCTCCAATGGCATCCAGCTCGTCGGAGGATGCCTCAACAGCGCCGACCTCCCTGTAGCCCCCCCGCAGCCCGTCCACCATCCCTCGCTACCCACCCACCCACCGTCCGGCGACTAGCCCCCTCGTTTCCAGGCGCGCTAGCCCAGAGCGGTGAGTAGGTCGTCGACGAGGTCTTCGGCGTCTTCGATGCCCACTGACAGGCGGATCAGGTCCGCGGGGACCTCCAGCTGGGTGCCTGCGGTGGAGGCGTGTGTCATGCGGCCCGGATGCTCGATGAGCGATTCGACCCCGCCCAGCGATTCGGCCAGGGTAAACAGCTGGGTCCGGGCACACACCGCCAATGCGGCCGCCGCGCCTGCGCGAACGGTGAACGACACCATCCCGCCGAACCGGCGCATCTGCTTGGCAGCGACCTCGTGACCGGGATGGGTGTCCAACCCCGGATAGTGCACCGTGCCGACTGCTGGGTGTACCTGCAGCGCTGCGACAACCCGCTCGGCGTTGTCGCTATGCCGCTCCATGCGTACCGCGAGGGTCTTGATCCCGCGTAGGGTCAGCCAGGCATCAAAGGGGCCAGGCACCGCGCCGGCACCGTTCTGCAGGAACGCCACCTGCTCGTCCACCGCGGCGTCATCGGTGACCAGCGCGCCGCCGATCACGTCGGAGTGGCCACCGAGGTACTTGGTGGTCGAATGCACCACCACGTCCGCGCCCAGCCCCAGCGGCGCCTGCAAATAGGGGGTGGCGAAGGTGTTGTCTACCACGAGACAAGCACCGGACTCGTGGGCGATTCCGGCCAGGCCCGCGATGTCCGCGATGGACAGCAACGGGTTGGTCGGCGTCTCACACCACAGCACCCGGGTAGTCGGACGCATCGCAGCGCGCACGGCCCCGAGATCGGACTGCGACACAGCGGTGTGCTCGATCCCCCAGTGCCGGAGCACCTTGTCGATCAGCCGGAAAGTGCCGCCGTAGGCGTCGTTGGGAATGACGATGTGGTCACCGGGCCGGCAGATCGCCCGCAGCAGCACGTCGGTGGCGGCCATCCCGGACGCGAAAGCCCGCCCGTAACGGCCGCCTTCCAGCACGGCCAGACACGTTTCCAGCGCGGTGCGAGTGGGGTTGCCGGTACGGGCGTACTCGTAGCCGGCACGCGCCTCACCCACCCCGTCTTGAGCGAAGGTTGAGGTGGCATGGATCGGCACGATTACCGACCCGGTGTGGGGATCCGGATCTTGGCCAGCGTGGATCGCGCGGGTGGCGAAACCTGTCACCCGCCCAGCCTACGATCTGGGCGTGCCAGTGCGATCTTTGGTCACCGCGCCGGTGCGTACCACGATGGTTCCGAAGATCTTGTCGGCGAAGGTCTGCCGCTTGCGGTCGCATAGCGGCCACAGGTAACCGATGCCAATGTCCACGACGTGACAGATCTGGCGAGCCAGCGCCCGACGGAAGCCCACAGGTTGACCGGTCTGGATGGAGACCAGCTTGATGCCCGCTATCCAGCGGCCGATGCTGCGGCCAGTGGTGCCTTGCAGGTAGCCGGAATTCCAGATTCCGAAGCCGACTAGTCCCAGGTACGCCACAGCATCGATCACCGGACGCCATCCCGTGCCGTTGGTAGGCGCAGCGAAAGACACCAACAGATTCAGCGTGCTCACCGGCGCCACCCAGTCGATCAGGAAGCTGACCGCTCGGCGCCCAAAGGCCGCCAGCGGTCCGGGTATTCGAGCGGCGCTCGGGGCGGGCGGCGAGGTGGCTAGGGTGCCGGGATCGTGCTGCGGTGCCGAAACGGCCCACTGTGTTTGTCGATCATGGTGAGGAGAGAATCGTCCGAACTGCGGGGGCGGCACCAGCGGGCTGAACTGCGACGATGGCGGCTCCTCCCACGGAGGAGGCCAGTTGGGTGGCGGCGGCGGAGGTGCCGGGAACCGGGCCGCTGAGCCGGACGGTGGCTCCTGAGAGGGTTTCGGAGACCGCGGCTGGGAACTCGTCATCGGTTCGAACCCCTCACTAGGCGCGCTGGCGCAGTTGTGCGCGGTCACGCTAGCGGATCCGGTCACGCTGCGTTCAGCCCCCGGCTAGAAAACCCAGCACGTCCTGGCGGGTGACGACGCCCGCCGGTTTGCCGTCGATGAGAACCATCGCGCCGTCGGCGTCGGCCAGGGCTCGCATGAGCGATCCGATCGACTCACCCCCGCCAATCGTCGGCAGCGGCGCCGCCATATGCACCTCGACCCGGTCGGCGAGTTGCGCCTCTCCGGCGAACAGGGCCTGCAGCAGAGCGCGCTCGTTGACCGCGCCGATCACCTCGGCCGCCATCACCGGCGGCTCCGCCGCGACCACCGGCAGCTGCGAGACCCCGAACTCCCGCAGGATTGTGACCACTTCGGCCACCGTCTCATTCGGATGCGTGTGCACCAGCTTGGGAATCGCGCCGTCCTTGCCGACCA
Organism: Pseudonocardiaceae bacterium; assembly: GCA_035276605.1. Lineage (GTDB taxonomy): Bacteria > Actinomycetota > Actinomycetes > Mycobacteriales > Pseudonocardiaceae. The sequence goes on from DATELN010000234.1 coordinate 11,068, forward strand.
GCACGTCGGCGACCGTGGCACCAGATGAGTCGGGGGGCAGGAAACCGTGCGAGGCCATCCAGGAGTCGCTGAACACTTTGCTCAGGTAGCCGCGCCCACCATCGGGCAACAACACGACGATCACCGAGTCGGGGGCGGCCCGGCATGCCACCCGCAACGCACCAACCACCGCCATCCCGCAGGATCCGCCCAGCAACAGTCCCTCCTCCCGGGCCAGACGCCGGGTCATGGTGAACGAGTCAGCGTCCGAGACCGGGATGACCTCATCGCAGATACGGCGGTCATAGGTGCGCGGCCAGAAGTCTTCTCCGACACCTTCCACCAGGTAGGGTCGGCCGCTGCCGCCTGAGTACACCGAGCCTTCCGGATCGACACCGACGACGTGTACCCGGCCGTGGCTGACCTCCTTGAGGTAGCGCCCAGTTCCAGAGATCGTCCCGCCGGTGCCGATGCCGGCGACGAAATGGGTGATCCGGCCTTGGGTCTGCGCCCAGAGTTCTGGGCCGGTGCTGTGGTAGTGACTGGTCGGGTTCTCCGGGTTGGAGTACTGGTCGGGCTTCCAAGCCCCGTCGATCTCCCCGGCAAGCCGGTCGGACACCGAGTAATACGAGTCGGGATGGTCAGCGGCAACGGCGGTCGGGCACACCACGACATCCGCACCGAAGGCCTTGAGTACCTCGATCTTGTCCTCACCGACCTTGTCCGGGCAGACGAACAGGCACCGGTAGCCCTTGCGTTGGGCGACCATGGCCAATCCGATACCGGTGTTTCCCGACGTCGGTTCGACAATCGTGCCACCCGGTCGCAGCTGACCGGATCGCTCCGCCGCTTCGACCATCCGCAGCGCAATTCGGTCCTTCACGCTGCCCCCGGGGTTGAAGTACTCCACCTTTGCCAACACCAGTGGCGCGACATCCTGGGCGACGGCGTTGAGCCGCACCAGCGGGGTGTTGCCGACAAGATCGAGAATGTGCTCGGCGTAGTGCACGTCAGATCTCCCGTTTGGGCTGCTCACGCTGGCCTGCAGCAGGCTGCCGAGCGTCAAGGCGTATATCAGAAGTATGAAGGTCGCCCGCGCGGCGCGGCGTCGAGGAGGTCTTCAAAGATGCACCATCTGTTACGCACGACAGCGGTCGTGGTCGGTGCTACCGGCGCGACGGTGGGCGCGGCGTACGGCATGCTCAGCCGGCAGGGACGCCGGGTACGCCGCAGCATCGTTATTCCGGGCTGGCGTCCGTTTCTGGCAGATGGGGTGTACTTGCCCGACATGACTGGCCCGCACCCATCGGCCACTGTCGATCTGTCGGGTCTTGTCCGGATGGCGATGCTTGGCGACTCGCTGGCGGCCGGGCTCGGTGTGGACGGGGCCGAGCAGCTACCCGGCGCGGTGCTCGCGCGGGGACTTGCCCGGGACTGCGGCCGACCGGTTCAGCTGGACACCGTCGCGATCTGCGGCTGCACCAGCCGCCGGCTTGGTGAGCAGGTGGATACCGTCCTGGTCGATCCCCCGCACATCGCCGTCATCATGATCGGCGCCAATGATGTGACCCGGCGCATCCCGCCGTGGGAGTCGGCGAAACTGCTCGGCGACGCAGTATGTAGATTGCGCGGCGCGGGCATCACGGTGATCGTGGGCACCTGCCCGGATCTCGGCACGATACGCTCGATCCCTCAGCCACTGCGCACCCTGGCGCATACGTCCAGCCTGACGCTGGCCCGCATGCAGCGGGAGGCGATAGGCCGAGCCGGCGGCATCACCGTGCCCCTAGCCCAGCTGCTCGCCCATCACTTCCTCGCCCAGCCCGACACGCTGTTCGGGCGAGATCACTACCACCCGTCCTCGGCTGGATACGCGGCCGCCTGCACCGTCCTGCTGCCCGTACTCTGTTCCGCCCTTCGGGATGGGTGCTCTTCAAGTACCACCAACCCGTCGTTTCGAGGTCCGTAACCGCTACCAACGTGGGCGCCGCGATAAGTGCGGCCGGCGCCGGGGGTGCACCCGCGATAGATGCAGCCGCAGTCAGATGCAGTTGGTAGCTGTTATGGGCAGGCCAAACCGGGGTTGGCGGTACTTGAAGGGCAGCACACCAACGGGCCCGGCCACCCACGTGGGAGACCGGGCCCGTGCAGCGGTAGCGCCGCTAGTCGTTCTGGAAGTAGGACAGCAGCCGCAGGATCTCCAGGTACAGCCAGACCAGGGTGACTGTGAGACCGAAGGCGATGTACCACGCGGTCTTCTCCGGTGCGCCAGCCCGGATCGCCTGGTCAGCAGCGTCGAAGTCCAAGAGGAAGCTGAACGCCGCAATGCCGATGCATACCAGGCTGAAAACGATCGCCAGTGTGCCACCGCTGCGCAGACCGAGGCCGACACCATGGGTGAAGAAACCCGCGATGAGGTTCACGATCATCAGGCCGACGACCCCGATCAGGGCACCGGTCAGCCACTTGGTGAACCGGGGTGTGACCTTCACCGCGCCGGTCTTGTACACCACCAGCATCCCGGCGAACACCAGCACGGTGCCGGTGATGGCCTCGATGACGATGGAGTTGCTGCCCGTGCGCTGTGCCACATACGTGCCGATGGCGCCGCTGATCCCGCCGAGAAAGACTCCCTCGACCGCGGCATAGGCGAGGATCAGGGGTGGGCTGATCGCCTTCTTAAAGATGATCACCATAGCGAGCACGAAACCGACCAGTGCAGCGGGCAGCGTCAGCCCCCACAGCCCGCTGAGGTAGGTGGCCGCGCCAGTGGCGATCAACACTGCCAGCGTGATGCTGGTCTTGGTAACCACATCATCGACCGTCATCGGTCGCGTGGTCGAGAGTGCGCCGCCATAACGTTCCGGCGCCGAGTCGAAGCCCGCATAACCGCCGCCCCCTACGGGGAGATTGCGGAATGCGGGGTTACTGGTGGAGCGCACCGTGTTCCCTCCTGGTGGGCAGTGCTAGCCGTCACCGAGTTCAACGCGCCTGTGGCAGGTCCGGTTCCCGGTCAGGCGACCCGGATCTTGCCGATGTCAGATGACCTACCGACAAGCGAGCGCAATCGTCGCGCGTTACTGTGCGCAAAGAAGGCGAGACAACGCACCCGGACCCGGATCGCGCCCAGATCTACATGGAGGTACCGATGGACTGGTGGGGCTGGGTGATCCTCGCGGTCGTCGTATTGTTGATCTTGATCATCCTCGCGGTGGTAGTGCAGCGCAGGAGACGGCGCGGCGGCGTGATCGGCTTGGGCGGCCCCGGCGCGGCCAGCTCACGCCGCAATAATCGGCGATGACCACACCGATGCCGGCGCTCGTGCTGCGGGCCAGCGAAGTGATCGGCCGCCCGGTGGTCACCCTCAGTGGTGAGCTTGTCGCCGAGGTCAAGGACGTCGTATTCGAGCGCACCGGCGGTCGCATCGCTGGCTTCACGCTGCGAAATCCCGGACTGTTCAGCCGCTCGCGCAAGGATTCGCTGCCCTGGGCAGGAGTGCACGGGTTAGGCCGGGATGCCGTGATGGTGGCCGACGAGACGGTGTTCGTCGCGACTAAGGAACTCGCGCCGCGCAAACAAGCCCGGAAAGCGGACGTGCTGCAGGATCGGGTGCTCACCGACACTGGGCGAGACCTCGGCCGCGTGGTTGATGTCGTCCTGCACGGCGGAACCAGCTTAGAGGTGGTGGGTTACGAGGTGGAGGCCAGCGAGACGCTCGGCACCGCCGGGCAGCGGGTACTGATCCCGTTGCCCGACACGGTGGCGGTCTCCGGCGAGCACCTGATCGTGCCCGCGGCGGCCACTGAATTCGTCTCTGACGATCTGGCTGGGTTCGGCGCGGCGGTGGATGCCTTTCGCAGCCGGCTGCGGGAGGGCGCCAGCTGATGCTGTTCAGTCAGGCACGCAAGCACACCGTAGTGAGCACCGCCACCGCAACCCGGGTGGCCAGGGTGGAGGGTTTTGTAGTACTGCCTGGACCAGCCAGGGTGGCGCTGTTGCGGTTGGGCAAGGTCAGCGGCGCCGGCACTTTGCTTGCCTGGGATGACGTGCAAGGCTTCGGCCCCGACGCGGTGACGGTCGCTTCTGACGCCGTGCTCCGGCCGGCCCGCGACCAGTTGGAGCAGCGGGCCGAAAACAACGACCTGGAGATCCTGGGCAAGCGAGTGCTGTCCGAACAGGGCACGCAACTCGGCACGATTACAGATGTGGACTTCGATCCGGAGACGGGTGCGGTGACCTTACTGATCACCAAGACAGAGACCATCTCCGGGCAACGGCTGATCGGCCTGGGCGGCTATGCAGCCGTCGTATCGGCCTAGGGACAGGTTGGCCCAAATCGTTTTGCCGTCCGGATGAGGGTCTACGTTCCAAGCCGACGCCAGCGCGGCCACCAGATGCAAACCGCGCCCGCGGCGCGCGCCAATGTCAATCGGTCTTGGCCGTGGGACAGGCGCTGGCCGGTAGTCCCGAACCGAGATGCGAACCACCGCTCCGGTGTAGGTGATGGTGAGCCGACTGGAGCTGTGGGCGTGCTCGACGGCATTGCTTACCAGCTCGCTGGCCACCAGCTCGGCCGTTTCGCAGACGTCTTGCGGCAGCGACCAGGCTGTGCAGGCGTCCCGCACCAGCATTCTTCCGGCCGCCGCGGCGCTGGAGTGCATCGGTAGGTCATGGTGCTGCCGTACCTGCGGGGGCCGCTGTTCCAGCAGCGCACGGGCCGAGACGAGGTCTTCGGCAAGTGGCACGGTTTCCACGATTCGCACCGCGGCAAGCGCCGAGCGTAAGGCAGCATCGGCGCCGAAAAGAACCAGCCGCGCTGACGGCCAACCGCCCGCAGCGGCCACCGCTGTCGAGAAGACGGTGAGGAAAGACCTTTGCATGCAGTACAGGCGTGACACGTCGATCAGGACACGGCCGGTGCGGGCCATGGACTTGACGATGGACTCGCGGACCCGTGCGCTACTTCGCAGGGAAAGCCGGCCACGCAGCCGCAATACCACGCAGTCGAGTTCGTCACCAACATCGATGACGACCTCATGCCGCAGCGGCACCACCGGGCTGGAATGTGCACACATGGTCTACTGAGTGAACCACGATTTAGCTCAAGCTGCCTGGTGACCATTTGGGCGACGTGTCGGCTGGTATCCGCAATATAAGAGGATGATGCTGGCAGTGGCCATCTGGCTGCAACCACCGAGCAGGCGGGAACCCATGCCTCAACCACCGGATTTTGATCGTGACCAGAGTCAATCTGACCCGGTGTCAAAGCGCCAGCCCTCGAGTGTGCCTAAGCGCATGGGTGCAGGCGTCATTGCGATCGGCGCCTCTGCCGGTGGCGTGGAGGCACTCCAGGCGGTGGTGGCTGGACTACCGGTCGATTTGCCCGCTGTCGTGCTGGTCGTGTTGCACATTCCCCGGCAGGCGCCCAGTGCGCTGCCGGGCATCTTGGATCGCGCCGGGCCGCTGCCAGCCGTGGCAGCTCGGCATGGCATACCAGCGCGGCCAGGCACGATCTATGTGGCGCCCGCCGACCACCACTTGCTGATTCACGATGGACACCTGGAGCTGTCGGTCGGCCCCACGGAAAACGGTCACAGGCCGGCGATCGATCCACTATTTCGCTCCGTCGCGGTGGCGTTTGGGGTCGGCGCGATCGGAGTTGTGCTGTCAGGCGCCCGGGATGATGGCGCCGCCGGGCTGACCGAGATCGTGAAGCGAGGTGGACAAGCTGTGGTGCAAGACCCTAACGAGGCGTTGCATCGATCGATGCCCGCCAGCGCACTAGAACATGTGACGACGGCCCACGTGCTCCCGGCCGCAAAGATCGGCACCTTGCTCGGCGAGTTGGTCGGTGAAGGCGCTGCGCCGATCGAGCTGCCTCGGCCCAATCCTGATCTCGCCGCTGAAAACGAGATCGCCACGCTGAGCTCGACGACTACCGAGGAGATGCAGTCGGCGCGACCTTCTGGGTTTTCCTGTCCGAGCTGTCAAGGCGTGCTGTTCATGGTCAACGGGGAGCCTGCCCCGCGCTACCGCTGCCGCGTTGGCCACGCGTGGTCACCTGGATCCTTGGTGGCGGAGCAGACGGTCGGGGTGGAAGAGGCGCTATGGGCAGCATTGCGCGCGCTGGAGGAGAATGCGGCCATGCACCTCCGGCTGGCCGAGGCCGCCGAACAACGCGAGCGGCACCGCGCCGCGACCCTCTACCGTGAGCAATATGAAAAAGGCAAAGCCGAGGCCACGCGCTTACGTGGGCTCATCGGCCGGGTCAGTACCGGGACGGAAGGCAAGTCATGACGAGCGTCAGCACCGCTAAACAGCAAGCCTAAGTGAGTGTTCTAACATCCCCGTTGCCGTGGAGGCGAGAGTTGTCGCAGCCCGATGCGTCATTCGAGGCGCTGTTGCTACATCTGAAAGAAAACCGTGGTTTCGACTTCACCGGCTATAAGCGTTCCAGCCTCACTCGCCGGGTCGACCGCAGGATGGATCAGGTTGGGGTGGAAAGCTACGCTGACTACCTCGACTACCTCGAAATGCACAGTGAAGAGTTTACCGCGCTGTTCAATACAATTTTGATCAATGTAACGGGTTTTTTCCGGGACGCCGAGGCATGGGATTACCTCCGGGCCGAAATTCTGCCGAGCATCTTAGAAGCCAAGGCGGCGGATGAAATAATACGGGTATGGAGCGCGGGCTGTGCATCCGGCGAAGAAGCTTATACCTTGGCCATGATACTGGCCGAGGCGCTGGGCGTGGAGGAGTTCCGCGCGCGCGTCAAGGTGTACGCCACCGACGTAGACGAGGAGGGCCTCAACTACGCTCGGCACGCGAGCTATGACGAACGGCAGGTTCGAACCGTGCCGGCACCACTGCTGGAACGTTACTTTGATCAGGCGGGAGGTCGTTTTTCGTTCCGCAAAGATCTGCGCCGTTCGGTCATCTTCGGTCGCAATGACCTCGTGCAGGACGCGCCGATCTCCAAGATTGACTTACTGGTGTGTCGCAACGCGCTGATGTATTTTAATGCGGAGACGCAGGCCCGCATCCTTTCTCGGCTGCACTTCGCGCTGGCTCCGGCCGGAGTGCTTTTCCTGGGCAAGGCCGAGATGCTACTATCCCATACCAAATTGTTTTATCCGATCGATCTCAAACGCAGAGTGTTCCGCAAGGTGGCAAACCCGATGCCAATAAACGGGAGGTTCCTGACCGAAGCTCCGCTGGCGCACGCCCGCCCACCAATAGGTGGTTTAGACTTGCTGCGTCACGCGGCGCTGCAGGCCAGCCCGCTGGCACAGGTAGTCGTCACCGCAGACGGCCTGATCGCGCTATGCAATCGGCAGGCAGAAGAAATGTTCGGCGTATCCAGTCGCGACGTGGGTAGGCCTTTCAGTGACGTCACACTTTCCTACCGTCCGGTAGAACTCCGTCACTATATCGAGCGCGCCCATGTCGAGCGGCGAATTATTCGCGTGACTGACGTCGACTATCTGCGCGGCAACGAAGCACTGCATCTCAATGTACAGATCACCCCGCTCGCCGATTCCGATGCCGGGCTGCTCGGCGTGATTCTGAACTTTCACGATGTCACCGAGTCACGCCGGCTGCGCGAGGAGTTGCAGCAAGCCAACCGCCAGCTCGAGACAGCTTACGAGGAGCTGCAGTCAACCAACGAGGAACTGGAAACAACTAACGAAGAACTTCAATCGACCGTTGAGGAACTGGAAACTACGAATGAGGAACTCCAGTCCACCAACGAGGAACTGGAGACCATGAATGAGGAACTCCAGTCCACCAACGATGAGTTGCAAGCTATCAACGACGAGCTGCGTGACAGCACCGGCGAGCTGGACCACGCCAATCGATTCCTGGAGACGATCCTCACCGGCTTGCGTGCCGGAGTAACGGTACTGGATCCGGACATGCGGGTGCTTGTGTGGAATCGGCGCGCCGAAGATCTGTGGGGGCTACGGCAAGAGGAGATCGTCGGCCAACATTTTCTCAACCTAGATATCGGCCTGCCGACGGCGCAGCTCCGTCCGTTGATCCGCCGGACCCTGGCGGGCGAGGCCGGCCCGCACGAGATGGTTCTCCCCGCGGTCAACCGGCGCGGGCGCACGATCCTGGTTCGGGTGGCGGGCAGCCCGCTTAGTGGCGCCGACGGCTCGGCTACTGGCGCCATCCTCCTCATGGAGCACGATGGCAACGCGCAACCTGACGACGGTGGTGTCGAGGTCGCCGCGCACGAGGACTCGTCCGAAGACAGCTGAGCACCGCGTCACCCATTCGAATTTCGTACATCATTGTCATCAATACAGGTTTGCGGCACAGTAGGTGGGACTCCTACACAGACGCTGGCCGCGCGTGCCGTCTGAGGAGGTGAGGCTCGGGTGACCCACGAAAGCGCAGACAAACTGCCTCAACCTCAACGGCCCAGACCTGTCGACACCACCGGGCTGCTCTCCGTGGTGGTGCAGGAACTCCACCATGCAATTTCGGTGATCCACGTTGTCGGCGAGGTGGATATGGCCACCGGACCAGCGCTACAGAACCACGTCGACAGAGTGCTGGCCACCCGACCGCAGCGGCTGATCATCGATCTCAGCCAAGTATCGTTCATGGGCTCGACCGCGCTATCCGTGCTGCTCAGTGCCCGGCACGTCGCTGCGCAGCAAAACACCACGGTGCACCTCAGAGGTACCGACCGGCGCGCGGTGGCTATTCCACTGCGGATCACCGGGATCGACCGTTTGTTCGACGTCTGACATGACATGATCGCCGTTTGGGTGCCTCGGGCGACTATTCTTGTCGTTCCCCACACCCAAACAGCGATCATGCTGCGGAAACCTGCGTCAGGTGGCAGGAGTCTGCGGCGTGTCTTCGTCTTTGCCCACCGAGCCCGGCGGCATACCCTTCCCCTTTTCGCGTCCAGTACCTACGTCCGCATCCTCGGGGACACCTGCGGGATATGCGCCACCCCGCGCCTTTTCGATCGTTTCTTCCGGGTTTTCTTTTTCATAGTCTTCCATGCAAACCTCCGACGTGATGATTGATGTACCGCTACTCCCCCGAGCCGGGCTCTGCCATCTGGCGGTGCGCGGCGGCCTTCAATTTGTCGGGGAGGACCTTGCTGGCGGCGCCTTGCGCCTTCGTCGTCACCGACCCAGCAATGATCTTTTCTTCACCGCTCATGAGAGCGTCGAAGCCTTGTTTGGCGACCTGGGCCGGGTCGTCCTTGTTGGCTTGACCGACCTTCGTATCCTCCATGTCGGCACGATGGAAGAAGTCGGTGTCAGTCGGGCCAGGCATCAGGGATGTAACCGAGACGTTCGTGTCTTTGAGTTCGTTTTGCAGCGCTTGGGCAAACGACTGCAGGAATGACTTCGAGGCGTTGTAGACCGCCTGAAAGGAGCCCGGCATGGTGGACGCGATGGACGAGGTGATGAGCACTTTTCCGTCATCGCGTATGACCATGTCTTTGAGTAGTCGCTTTGCCAGGTGCACGGTCGACCTGATGTTGACGTCGATGATTTTGATCTCATCACCGAGGTCAGTGTCGACGAACGCGCCGCCTTGCCCGACGCCGGCATTCAGGGCGGCAGCGCTCACCGGCCGCCCAGTCGAGGTGATCGCAGCGTAGAGGCGTTCCACTCCGTCGTAGCTACTGAGGTCGGCGTCGACCCACTGCACGTGGGCACCGGTTGAGCGCAGTTGCTCAGCGGCTGCACCCAGTCGGCCATTCTCTGCGTTGACCAGGATGTCGAAGCCGTTGTCGGCGAAAACCTTGGCGAGTTCAAAACCGATGCCGCTGGAGGCACCGGTCACCACAGCCAGTGGCCTGCTCCCGGATGCGGGTGAGCCGCGGGACTCGGTCATGTACGGAGAGGTACCCGTCGACCGCGCGGCCTAACCGTCGGTCGGTGGGAGGTTCTGGACGTGCTGGAATCCGAAGCGGCCTTTGATGCAGAGATGACCGTGGGTGACGCTGTGATCCGACGGTGAGGTCACGTTGACGATTTGGCCGCGCTGGACGTGAAGTTCCAGGTTGCACCCCACGCCGCAGAATGAGCAGATCGTGGTGGTAACGGTCTCCGCTTCGGGATTCCACTGTCCGGATTCCCGCAGCTGATGTTCGCGAACTGACTTCAACGCGCCGGTCGGGCACACGCCGATGCAGTTGCCGCAGTAAACGCAGGCCGAGTCGGGCAGTTCGACGTTGTATTCGGTGGCGATGCGGGTGTCGAAGCCGCGGCCGGCCGCGGATATGGCAAAGGTGAACTGAGCGTCGGTACCGCATGCTTTGACGCACTTATAGCAGATGATGCAGCGGGAGTAGTCGCGCACGTAAAGGTCGTTGTCGATCTTGATAGGTTGTGCGACGGTCTCCGCGGTGGCGCCGTCCGGAATGTGGTGGTGTCCCGCATGGCGGCGGTCCCGATCGCCGGTCGGAGCGGTGGGGGGGCCGTAGCGTTGCGGGTCGACGGCGTAGGAGGCTATCCACCGCTGCACGTCATCGCCCGCTTGGGACAGATCGACCGACGAGGCGAGCAGTTCCAGCACCATACGCCTGCTGTGGCGCACCCGTTCGGTGTTGGTGCGCACCTGCATGCCGTCCTCGACCTTGCGCGCGCAGGACGGAACCAGCACCCGGGAGCCCTCGAGTTCCACGACGCACACCCGGCAGGCGTTGATCGGGGTTAGGTTCGGCGCCCAGCAAAGCGTCGGGGTGTCAGCTTGCGCGGCATCGCCGGCAGCGTGCAGCGCCTCCAGGATTGTCGAGCCCTCGGGGACGCGGACCTCCCGGCCGTCCAGGGTGATCGTTACCAGCCGGCGGATCGCACCGAGCATCACGGTGGTCGTCACGGCACCTCCAGCAGGCCTAGTGCGATCGCCGACTGCACGGCGGCCGGCGCGGTGTGCCCCAACCCGCAGATCGACGCGTCCTGCATGACCCGGGCCAGGTCGGACAGCAGCGCCAGCTCGGTTTCCCGGGATCCTCGCGGCGTGCCGCGGACCAGCCGGGCCAGCGCCTCTTCCTGCCGGACCGTGCCCACCCGGCACGGGACGCACTGGCCGCAGGACTCGTCGCGGAAAAACGCCGCGATCCGGCGCAGGATCGCGGTCAGGTCTGCTGCGGTGTCGAGGACCAGGACCACGCCGGACCCCAGCGTCGCGCCGATCTCCCGGACACCGTCCAGCGTCAGCGGTGTGTCGAGCGCCGACGGCAGCACGAACCCGCCAGCAGCGCCCCCGAGCAGCACGGCGCGCAGCTGGCCGGTCACCCCACCAGCCAGCGCGAGCAGCTCGCGCAGAGTCGCCCCGTAGGCCACCTCGTACACCCCGGGCACAGCGATCGCCCCGGAGACGCAAAACAGCCTGGTTCCGGTGCTGCGGCCGGAGCCGATCTCGGCGAAGCCCGGCCCGCCGAGTTCCAAAATTTCCAGCACGTTGTACAGCGTCTCCACGTTGTTGATCACGGTTGGCTTGCCGAACAGGCCCGAGACACTCGGGAACGGTGGTTTGTTGCGCGGCTCGCCGCGGTAGCCCTCCAGGGAGTTCAGCAGCGCGGTCTCCTCGCCGCAGATGTACGCGCCGGCACCCCGGCGCAGCTGGATGTCGAACGCGAAACCCTCCCCCATCACGTCCGGGCCGAGGTACCCGCGCCGGCGGGCCGCGTCGATCGCGGCCTGCAGGCGCCGGGTCGCCAGCGGGTACTCGCCGCGGATGTAGAGGTAGCCGGCCTGGCAGCCAGTCGCGTAGCCGGCGATCGTCATCGCCTCGATCAGCCCGAAGGGATCGAGTTCCATGAGCACCCGGTCTTTGAAAGTGCCGGGCTCGGACTCGTCGGCGTTGCAGATCAGGTAGTGCGGTCGCTGCGGGGCGGTGGCGACGGCGTCCCACTTCACCCCGGTGGGAAACGCCGCCCCGCCACGCCCGGTCAGCCCGGAGTCGCGCACCTCGGCGATCACCCGGTCAGGGCCAAGCTCAACCGCCTGGCGCAACGCCGCGTAACCCCCATGCGTGCGGTAGTCGTCCAGGCTGGTCGGATCCACCACGCCGACCCGGCGCAGCAGCCGAAGCCCGGCCTGGCCAGCTTGCGGGACGCTGACCCGGGCATCGGCCACTTTCTCATCGGCGCTCGCCGCCAGTACCCCCGCCGGCGTGGCCGGTGCTTGGCTGAAGTCCGGTTCCCCGGCGAGTTGGTGCAGCACGGCGGGAGCGCGCTCGCACAGTCCCAAACACGGGCTGCGGACGACACAGACATCCTCAGCGGCCAGCGCGGTGGCAATGGCCTGTCCCCCGGCCGGACCGCACACGATGTCGTCGCAGACGTGAATCACCTGCGCGGAGCGCGGCTCGGTGGAAAACATGGCGTAGAACGTGGCGACACCGTAGACCTCGGCGGGCGGGACCGTCAGCCGCCGCGCTATGTGATTCAACGCCCCCGGGCTGATCCAGCCCACCGCGTCGGACACCGCATGCAACGCCGGCAGCAGCAGATGCCGGCCCAGCGCACCAAACAAGGCGGTCTCCACCGCGTCCTGCTCGGCCACGGTGGGCTCGGCCGACGACAGCCGCAGATCCACAAACCACTCCTTACCCGCTGGCCGGAACCAGCTTCTCGATCCGGATCGCGGTGGCCTTGAATTCCGAGGTGCCCGACTTCGGATCCCACGCATCGTTGGTGATCACGTTGGTGTCTACCTGTTCGGAAAAGTGCGGGGTGAACGACGCCAACCCGGGCCGCAGCGACGGGTCGAACGCCACCGGCGCCTCCACCGATCCACGGCGCGAGCTGACCCGCACCCGCTCGCCGTCGGCGATGCCCAGTTTCGCGGCGTCCGTCGCATCCATCCGCAACGCCTCCCTGCGGCGCATCGGCGAGGCGTACCCCCCGCTTTGCACCCCGGAGTTGTAGGCGTCGAGCAACCGGACGGTGGTCAGCCGGATCGGGAACTCCTCAGTCAGCTCGTCCACCGGTGGTACCTGCTCCACCGGCACGAACGGCGCCGCCGGTCCCCGCAGCGCCGGGTCCGTTTCCCACAGCCGGGCGTGCATCAATGAGGTGCCCGGGTGGTCCTCGGACGGGCAGGGCCACTGCAGCCCGCCCAGCGCGTCTAGCCGCGGGTAGGACATGCCGCGGTGCCATTTCAGCGACAGCGAACGCAGCTCGTCCCACACCTGCTCGGCGCTGGGGCGGCCCCAGTCATGGCCCAACCGCTGCGCCAGCGCGCACAGGATGTGAGTGTCCGGCCACGCCTGGCCGGGCGGGTCGATCGCCTGGCGTACCCGCTGCACCCGCCGCTCGCTGTTGGTGACAGTGCCCTCGTACTCGCACCAGTCAGCTGCCGCCGGCAACACCACGTCAGCCAGTTCGGCGGTCGCGGTCCGGAAAATGTCCTGCACGACCAGGACATCCAAGCCTTTCAACAGCTGGCGAGCGTGCGCGGCGTTGGCCTCCGACTCGGCCGGGTTCTCCCCGATGCAATACAGCGCGCGCAGCTCACCGCCGTCCATCGCCTCAAACATCTGCGAAAGGTGCATCCCTGGCTTAGGTGAGATCACGGTGCCCCAGGCGTTTTCGTAGCGTGCCCGGGCTTCGTCGTCACCCAGGTCGTAGCCGCCAGGCAGCTTGGCCGGGATGGCGCCCATATCACCGCCGCCCTGGACGTTGTTCTGTCCGCGCAATGGGCACAGGCCCGAGCCGTAACGGCCGACATGCCCGGTCAGCAGCGCCAGGTTGATCAGCGCATAAACGTTGTCGGCGGCGTTGTGGTGCTCGGTGATCCCCAGCGTCCAGCACAGCTGCGCCCGGTCAGCTCGCGCGTAGGCATGCGCCAGCTGCTTGATCAGCTCCGCGGGAACCCTGGTGATCTCCTCAGCACGCTGGAGCGTGTAGGACTCGACCGAGTTTCGGTAGTCCGCGAAACCGGTAGTCGCCCGGTCGATGAACGTCTGGTTCTGCAACCCGGCCACGATGATCTCCCGGCCAATCGCGTTGGCCAGCGCGATGTCTGTCCCGACGTCTAGGCCCAGCCAACCCTCGGCCCACTGGGCCGTGCTGGTCCGCCGGGGATCTACCGAGTACAGCCGCGCGCCGCGCTTGAGTCCCTGTAGCACGTGGTGGAAAAAGATCGGGTGCGTTTCACGCGCGTTGGAACCCCAGAGCACGATGAGGTCGGCGTGCTCGGCTTCGAGATAGCTACTCGTGCCGCCACCGGCACCGAAGACTGTCGTCAGACCGACGACGCTGGGAGCATGTCAAGTACGGTTGCAGCTGTCGACGTTGTTGCTGCCCATCACCACCCGGGCGAACTTCTGCGCGGTGTAGTTCATCTCATTAGTAGCCTTCGAGCAACTGAACATGCCGAACGCATGACCGCGGTGGCGGGCGAACCCGGTTGCGGCGCGGTCCAACGCCTCGTCCCAGCTCGCCGGTCGTAGCTGCCCAGCGTCCCGGACCAGCGGTTCGGTCAGGCGTACATGCCGGAACTTGCTCATCAGCGGGCCTTTCTGGGGTGTGCGAAACTGAATCAGCTTGGATTGAGCGTAATCCTCTGGGGCGCGGACGGCGGTTAGGCAATGGGGCGGCTAACGGTGCGCCATCCCGTGTTGCGGCTGTCCGCTGGGCACACCAGCAGCCTGCCCGACCGGCTGGCCGTCGAGGAACCAATGGAGCTGCGGGTGGACGGCCGCGCGCTGACGGTCACCATGCGCACGCCAGGTCACGACGTAGAGCTGGTGCACGGGTTCCTGCTGACCGAGGGCGTGATCGGGGCGGTGAGTGACGTTGTCACCGCCCGGTACTGCGACTCCGTCGATGGCAATGGGCGCAACACTTACAACGTGCTGGACGTGGCGCTCGCGCCCGGCGTTGGCGCGCCAGACAGGTCGGTAGATCGCAACTTCTACACCACCTCATCCTGCGGTGTGTGTGGCAAGGCCTCGCTCGACGCGGTGCGGCTGCGCAGCCGGTTCTCCGTTGACGAAGACCTCGTGCAGGTCACCCCACAGACGTTGTTCGCGCTGCCCGACGCGCTGCGCGCCGGCCAGCGGCTGTTCGACTCCACCGGGGGCCTGCACGCGGCCGGCCTATTCACCGCCGAGGGCCGCCTGCTCGTCGTGCGGGAAGACGTGGGACGGCACAACGCGGTGGACAAGGTGCTCGGCTGGGCGTTGCTCAACGACCGCATCCCGGGGCGTGGCTGCATCCTCATGGTGTCTGGGCGGGCATCGTTCGAGCTTGTCCAGAAGGCAGTCATGGCTGGGGTGCCGCTGCTCGCGGCCGTTTCCGCCCCCTCATCGCTGGCCGTCGAGCTGGCCGCCGAGTCCGGGATGACCCTCGTCGGGTTCCTGCGCGGCACCACGATGAATGTCTACACCGGGGCTGAGCGGATCATGACAGCCTCCGCGTCGCGGAACTAAGCCGTCATCCATCACAGAGATCGCTAGGGCCGATGGCATGGCGCGTGCTCGTTTAGCGGTTGAGGTCGTCGTCATCGAGCAGATCTCGCCATTGGCCGCTCGTACCTCGGTTAAAGCAGCGCCTGTTGTCGTGCCAGATCCCCGTCATCGACGTTGGGCGCGACGAGATTCGCCCGGCCGCGCATCGCTTCAAAGGTTGTCGCCCTGATCAGCTCGGGCAAGCGCTCGTGGGGCACGTCAATGGCTAGCCGATCCGCCAAACCTCGCATTTGGCCCTCAAGATCAGTGAACAGGTCATCGAAGGGCAGCATCACGACATTGAGGTTGCCCGGCGCGGTCCAAAGTGTTCGATGTCGTCCCACGGAGAGTGGCTACTGCGCCACGGGCATGGCGACTATCGCGCCACGGAGTAAGCGTCCATCGTGCCAGCAAAGATCTTCCTGTGGGATCCGGACTTCGTGACAGGCATCGGCACGACCCCGCTGGGCCGTGTGCGGATCTCGTCGGGCGTGACGTCAGCCAGCTCTCGGAAATCGAGCGGCCCGCGCAGTTACGTGCCTTATTGCGCCTGCTCGCGGCTCGCTCGGGGCAGCTGCTGGTTGGCAACGCGCTGAGCAACGATCTCCAGGTCTCCGCGCGGACGGTGCACCGCTACCTGAGTCTGCTTGAGGAAGTTTTTTTGATCAAACGGATTCCGGCCTGGTCGCGGAACGTGTCCAGCCGCGCGATCAGCACTTCAAAGTCGCCTTGGTTGACTCCGGTGTGGCGGGGAACCTGCTCGACGCCAACGCCCGCGACCTGCTGCGACCCGGAGGTCCGCTCGGGCCGTTGCTGGAGGGCTTCGTCCTCATGGAGCTGGCCCGCCAGCTGACCTGGTCACGCCGGCAGGTTGAGCTGTTCCATTACCTCGTTCTCTACACGGGCACCCAGACGCTCCTGTTCGGCCCGCGCTTGAGGGCCGTCCCAGCGGGTGCGCTATGGGAGATCACCAGACCGTGACCGTTAGCCGGCGAGGATGACCCTGGTTAGACCTCGCTGAAAGAATCCATCGCATTTGCTAGGGGCAGTAAATATTGACAGCATTCTCTTCCGACTTTGC
>DATELN010000235.1:0-3612 GCA_035276605.1 Pseudonocardiaceae bacterium
CACGGAATTCGGCGACCGCCTCGCCCACCAAGCGGACGTACAGATCGAAGCCGACGCCGGCGATGTGGCCGCTCTGCTCACCGCCGAGCAGATTCCCGGCACCACGAATCTCTAGGTCTTTCAGGGCCACTGCCATGCCCGCGCCGAGTTCGGTGTGCTGCGCGATGGTGGACAGCCGGTCGTGCGCCGTTTCGGTCAACGGCGTCTCGGGTGGGTACAGGAAGTAGGCGTAGCCACGTTCCCGGGCACGCCCGACTCGCCCGCGCAGCTGGTGCAGCTGGGCCAGCCCAAGCAGGTCGCCGCGCTCCACGATCAAGGTGTTGGCGTTGGAGATGTCCAACCCGGTTTCCACGATGGTGGTGCACACCAGCACGTCGGTTTCGCGCTCCCAGAACCCGGCGACGGTGCGCTCGAGCTGGTCTTCGTTCATCTGCCCGTGCGCTACCGCGATCCGCGCCTCGGGAACCAGCTCGCGTAGCCGCCGGGCGGCCTTTTCGATCGATGACACCCGGTTGTGCACGTAGAAGACCTGCCCGTCGCGCAGCAGCTCGCGGCGGATCGCGGCGGCGACCTGCTTGTCGTCGTAGACCCCGACGTAGGTCAGCACCGGGTGACGGTCCTCGGGCGGGGTGAGAATGGTCGACATCTCGCGGATGCCCGCCAGCGACATCTCCAGTGTCCGCGGGATCGGGGTGGCCGACATGGTTAGCACGTCGACGGCGGTGCGCAGGGCTTTGATGTGCTCCTTATGCTCGACGCCAAAGCGCTGCTCCTCGTCGACCACTACCAGACCGAGGTCCTTCCAGCGCACTCCCGGCTGCAGCAGCCGGTGAGTACCGATCACGATGTCCACCGACCCGTCAGCCAGCCCGCGCAGCACTTCCGCCGCGTCAGCGGAATGCGTAAACCGGGACAGCCCGCGCACGGTCACCGGGTAGGAGTGCATCCGGTCGGCGAAGGTCTGCAGGTGCTGCTGGGCAAGCAGGGTGGTGGGTACCAGCACAGCGACCTGCTTGCCGTCCTGCACAGCCTTGAACGCAGCGCGCACGGCGATTTCGGTCTTTCCGTAGCCCACGTCGCCGCAGACCACCCGGTCCATCGGCACCGGGCGGCGCATGTCGGCCTTGACCTCATTGATCGCGGCGAGCTGGTCGGGGGTCTCGGTGTAAGCGAAAGCATCTTCCAGCTCGGCCTGCCATGGGGTGTCCGGACCGAATGCGTAGCCGGGCGAGGACTGCCGCGCCGCGTAGAGCTGCACGAGCTCTGCAGCGATCTCCTTGACTGCCTTGCGGGCCCGGCCCTTGGTCTTGGCCCAGTCCGAGCCGCCGAGCTTGTTGAGGGTCGGAAGCTCGCCGCCGACGTAACGGGTGACCTGGTCGAGTTGGTCGGTGGGGATGTATAGCCGGTCTCCAGGTTGGCCGCGCTTGCTGGGCGCGTACTCCACCAGCAGGTACTCCCGGGTGGAGCCATGCACGGTGCGCTTGACCATCTCCAGGAATCGGCCGATGCCGTGCTGCTCGTGCACCACGTGATCGCCACTGCGCAGCGCCAGCGGGTCGACCGCATTACGCCGGCGCACCGGCATCTTCGACATGTCCCGGCTGCCGGTGCCGCCGCGGGCACCGGTGATGTCGCTTTCGGTGAGCACCGCCAGCCCCAGCGCGGGCACGGCGAAGCCGTCCTCCAGGGTGCCGCGCACCACGGTGACGGTGCCCGCCGCGGGGGGCTGCGCCAGACCGTCAGCGGCATGCACCGCCGGCACGTCGGCGTCGCGCAGCTGCTCGCAGGCACGCTGGGCGGTGCCGGTGCCGGGCACCACCAGCACTGCCGCGCCGCCGGTGGCGGTATGCGCCCGCAGGTCGGTGAACGCGCGCGACACGTCGCCGTGGTAGGACTGCGCGGGGATGATCTGCAGCCGCAGCGGGCCGTGGGCGTCGGTGGTCAGCGGGCTCAGCGTCCACCAGGCAAACCCGGTGCTGCGGGCATGCTCAGCGACCTCGCCCAGGTCGCGGTAGGCCGAGGCGGACAAATCCAGCGCCGCGACGTCGACCGGAGCCGCTCCCCCACCGGCGGCGACCATCCAGGACGCCTCCAGGAACTCCTGCCCGGTGCGGACCAGGTCCGCCGCGCGGGTCCGGATCCGTTCCGGGTCGGCGAGCAGCACGTGAGTGCCCGCCGGCATCGCGTCGGTGAGCAACGCGAGCTGCTCACCAGCAAGAACGGGGATAAGCGACTCCATGCCCTCGGCCGGGATCCCGGAGGCGATCTTCTCCAGCAGCTGGGCGACCGGCCCGGGCGGGGCCTTTGCGACGAGGTCGGCCGCGGCGGCCCGCACCTGGTCGGTGAGCAGCAGCTCCCGGCACGGCGGGGCATACAGCTCGTCGGCGGGGGCCAGAGTGCGCTGGTCAGCGACCGCGAAGTAACGAATCTCGGAGACCTCGTCGCCCCAGAACTCCACCCGCAGCGGGTGGTCGGCGGTGGGTGGGAAGACATCGATGATGCCGCCCCGAACCGCGAACTCGCCGCGCCGATCAACCATGTCCACTCGCGTGTAGGCCAGGTCGGCCAGCCGAGCCAACACGCCGTCGAAGTCCTGCTCCTGACCGACGTGAAGCCGCACCGGAGTGATCTCGCCCAGGCCGGCGAGCATGGGCTGGATCAGCGAGCGCACCCCGGTGACCACCACTTGCAATGGAGTGTCTGCTGCGTCCTCTCGAGGATGAGCCAGCCGGCGCAGAACCGCCAGCCGCCGGCCCACCGTGTCGGCCCGGGGCGACAGCCGCTCATGCGGCAGTGTCTCCCACGACGGCAGCTCCGCGACTACCTCGGCGCCGAGGACGTCGGCCAGCTCGGAGGTCAGCTCGCCGGCTTCCCGGTCGGTGGCGGTGACGGCCAGCACGGGGTGCCCGGCATGCGCCAGCGCAGCGATGACCAGCGGTCGAGTGGCGGTGGGGCCCTGCAGCTCCAGCTCGAGGGCGGTAGCCCGGCCCAGCACTTCACGCAGTGACGGTTCCGGGAGTATGGCCTCGAGCAGGCCAGACAGGTGAGCTGATGTGGTTGGTAGCGGGGTCGCTACAGGCACCGTGGTGGACCTTTCAGGCACAGACGTCCTTGACGCAGAACAGACCCCTACCGGGACGAGACCCGAGCGCAGGAGGGTCGTCTTCACCACGATACCGACCGTCCTCCTGGTCCGATCACTCAGGGTTGGTAGCGGTTTGCGGCGCCCGTAACGTGGGTTGGTAGTCCTTGAAGAGCAGGTTACGTGCCCGAACGTAACGAAATCGGTAATCGTGATGCCACGACACGTTGTATGCTGCATTCGGCAATCGTTTATCTGTGGCTTATTTCGTGACGATAGATTATCCGACGAAAAAGTTCTTAGTTGTGGGGTGGGGATATTGGCGGCCGCTGGGGGGGCGGGCAGACTCGGACAATCCGGTCGGCCTGACATGAAAAGCCCCGACATGAAAAGCATTGTGCTCGGCGACGATCACGCGGTGTTCGTGGAGTCGCTGGTGTCGGTGCTGGCCAGCCACGGATTCCGGGTACCGGCGGTGGCCCGCAGCCTGACCGGGACGATTGAGGCGATCCGTCATCACCAGCCCGATG
>DATELN010000236.1:0-23916 GCA_035276605.1 Pseudonocardiaceae bacterium
CACCCTTTGACGCCGAGGAGAAGCCGTCGGACGAGCCGCCTTGATCTGGCGCTTTGCCTGGTTTTCCCTTTAGACGGGCCAGCCGGGTTTCTTGAACGCGTGTTGCGGGTAGAAAGGGACCATGTTTTTAGTGCGGCCATCAGGGGTGTATTTTCCGCCGCCCGACGCATCAGCGCTGTGCCCGAAGGGATGATCGAGCAGATGATCGCCAGACGCGTCGTAGCGGTGCAGCAGGCCCTGCATCCGTTCTTCACTGCGGTGCTGCAGTCGCCGCCCCGCAGCGGGCCGCCGGTGATCGCCGACTTGATGACCGGTGATCCTCAGGAACTGCCCCCACCGGGATTCGTAGATGCGATGCAGCGATACAGCATTCCCCGCTCACCTGACTGGTTTGCCTACTGTTTCGCCCACGAGCCCGCGCGTCAGGCGGCAGCAGCCGCACTGACCGCCGAGCTCGGGATGAACTTTGCTGGCAGCGACATCTTCCTCACCCGCGGCGCTGGCGGAGCCATTGCCCTGGCACTGCTCACCGTGGTTGACCCCGGTGATGAGGTGGTCTTCTTAAGCCCGCCGTGGTTTTTCTACGAGGCGATGATCCTGTCCATCGGCGCCACGCCGGTCCGGGTCCGCCTCGAACCACCCGCCTTCGACCTGGACGTCGACGCTATCGCCGCGGCGCTGGGCCCACGCACCCGCGCCGTCGTGATGAACACCCCGCACAACCCGACCGGGCGCATCTACCCAGCAGCTGCGCTGCAGCGTCTGGCCGACACACTCGCCCAGGCCGCACAACGTTACGGCCAACCGATCTGGGTCATTTCCGATGAGGCGTACAGCCGCATCCTGTTCGATGAACGCCGCTTCGTCAGCCCCAGCAGCTTCCACCCGTACTCGGTGCTCGCCCGCACCTACAGCAAAACCACACTGACCCCAGGGCAACGGCTCGGCTACCTCGCTTTGGCGCCCGGTCCGCCGCAGACCGAGGCCATGCGCGATGCCGTTTTCCACGTCCTGTTGTCCTCCGGGTTGGCGATGCCGGATGCGGTCATGCAATACGCCCTACCCGACATCGACGGCCTGCTCATCGACGTCGCGGCGATCCAATGCCGTCGTGACCGCATGGTGGCAGCGTTGCGCGAACAGGGTTATCAAGTGCACAGTCCCGAGGCGACCTTCTACCTGCTGCCCCAGGCGCCAGTGGCCGACGACAGCGCCTTTTGTGCGCTTCTGGCTCGGCAGGGCGTCGCCGTCCTGCCCGGTCACGTCATCGAGCTGCCGGGTTACTTCCGTATCTCGCTGACGGCCACCGACGAGACAGTCGAACGATCACTGCCGATCTTCGCTCACGCTATCCAACACACACGGGGTACCGGCTAGACCCGAAAGGCCAAAGCCGCATTCTAGGCAAACGGCAACCAGATCGCCGGCTTCCTGCACAACGCCAATCCACAGAACTGGCCGATTCACGATGAGATCCGATGAGCTCACCCATCACTATGCGGAAAGCGTCGGCATCTGGAACGCCTACCGTGACCATGCTGACAGGTAGCTTCGCGGTATGGGGCAGCAGGGCTGGTGGCAGCCGGTGGCGTTTGATTCGGCTAACCGCACGTGGGTTGCGCGGGACAGTCCGGCAGCCGTGCTGGTGCCCGAACTGGACGGGGCGCTGGTGTGCGACGGGCCCAGCCTGCGCTGGGCCGCCGAGGACTTCGGTCATGTGGTCCATCGGCGCCCACGAGCGGTGCTACGGCCCGGGGGGATAGCCGACGTGGCCGCGATGGTCAGGTTCGCCGGCGAGGTTGGGTTAGATATCGCGGCGCGCGGCGGTGGTCACTCCACTTATGGCCAGGCTCAGACCAGCGGCGGCATCGTCATCGACATGGCTGGACTGAACCTGGTGACCGACGTGCGTGCCGACCGGGTCACCGCGCAGGCCGGTGCCCCGTGGAGTGACGTCTTGGACGCCACCCTGGCCTGCGGGCGCACGCCCGCAGTGCTGACCGACTACCTGGACACCTCGGTGGGCGGCACCCTGTCCGTTGGCGGCGTCGGCGGCACCAGCCATCACCACGGGTTACAGGTTGACTGTGTCGACGAGCTGTCTGTGGTGACCGGAACGGGCCAGCTGATGGCATGCTCGCTGGAGCGCAACCGGAGATTGTTTGATGCGGTCCGGGCTGGGCTTGGACAATGCGGCATTATCGTCAGCGCTACCCTGCGGGTAATTCCAGCCGCCACCCATGTTCGACGATATCGCCTGCATTATGGTGATCTGAAGACCTTCCTGGCAGATCAGCGCCAGCTCGTGATGCAAGGGCTATTCGATTTCGTTCAGGGCCAGATCTTCCCGGCGGCACCCGGCGTCTGGGAATACGTTCTTGAGGCCGCCGCTTATTACATCCCACCAGTGGTGCCCCTTGACGCGGCGCTGCTCAATGGTCTGGGTTATGACGGTACCGACGAGGAGATCGACAACATTTCGTACCGGGCGTTCGCGCATCGAATGGCTCCCGGCGAGGCGGCGCTACGGGCCAGCGGGGTGTGGCACTACCCACATGCCTGGCTCACCGTCTTGCTGCCTTCGCAGGCCACCGCAGCGTTCGTTGGTGAGGTCGTCGCCGGACTGACCGCGTCTACGCTGGGCCAGTCTGGCCTGGCCTTGCTCTATCCAATCCGCACCGACCGGTTGCACACCCCACTGACGCGAGTGCCTGACTCGGAGCTGGTCTGGCTGTTCGCATTGCTGCGGACCACCAGCATCGACGATCCCGCAAATGTCGCCGCCATGATCGAGGCAAACCGGCTGGTCCACGACCGAGCTCTCGCCTGCGGTGGCGTCACTTACCCGATCAACTCTGTACCGATGTCTGCCGCGGACTGGCGCAGTCACTTCGGGCCGCGCTGGCGGCAGCTACAGACAGCCAAGCAAGAGTTCGACCCGTACGGAATTTTTGCCCCCGGCTACGGCATGCAACGGAACCCGCAGAGCTAGGCGGCTCCGGCGCGGAACCGAGGGAGTCTGCTGATGGGCCATGCGACAGACGCTCGCCGCCCGTCTCAGAGACCAGTGCACGCCCGGCAAGATCCACAGGACCCAGCCTAGGTTGACTGCATGTGCGAGCAACCCGATGCGCTGGCCGCGGAGACGTTGCTGCCGGGAGTTACCTTCGCCGAGCAGCTGAACACCGAGCCGTTCGGCGAGCAGATCCGGACCGTCACCGGCACCCTGCGGGCCGACGTATCCGACTGGTACTACCTGCCGGTGGACGTGCCGGGTGGGGTCCGCGAGATCGAGGTCGCCTACAGCTACGACCGCCCGCAAGTGTCGCCGGGTGGCAGGGGGAATGCACTGGACATCGGTATCTTCTCGCCGGCCGGGGTGCAGCTGGGCAACCAGCGCGGCTTCCGCGGCTGGTCGGGCGGCTTCCGGGACCGGTTCACGATCAGTGCGGCGGCGGCCACCCCCGGATACCTGCCGGGCCCGATCGAGCCCGGTCGCTGGCATGTGATTTTCGGGCCGTACACCGTCGCCCCACAGGGCCTTAATTACACGGTCAGTATCACGCTGCGGTTTGGCGGCTCCGACCCGGCCTTCATACCCAAGCCGGCGCCGGCCAGCGCACCAGGCCGTGACCGCGGTCGGGCCTGGTATCGCGGGGACGGCCATGTGCACACCGTGCACTCCGACGGCCGGCGCACCCCGGCTGAGCTGGCCGCCGCCGCTCGGGCCGCCGGGCTCGACTTCATGGTGTCGACCGAGCACAACACGCCGAGCGCATCGCTGCAGTGGGGTGAGCATGCTGGAGCCGACCTGCTGATCGTCAACGGCCAGGAGGTCACCACCCGCTCCGGACACTGGCCGGCGTGGAACCTTCCGGTGGGCAAGTGGATCGACTGGCGCTACCGGGCGCAGGACCGCCACCAACTGCGCCGGTTCGTCGACGAGGTGCACCGGGCCGGCGGGCTCGTGGTCGCTGCGCATCCGTTCGCGTCATGCTTCGGCTGCGCGTGGGAGTACGGCTACGAACGGGCCGACCTGGTCGAGGTGTGGAACGGACCGTGGACGCTCGACGACGAGGCCGCGGTGATGAGCTGGCACGGGCTGCTGCGCGCCGGCACCTGGGTACCGGCCGTCGGCAACAGTGACGCGCATAATCCCGACCACGTGGTCGGACTGCCCCAAAATGTGGTGCTCGCCGAGAAGCTCAGCCCGCGCAAGCTGATGGACGGGTTCGAGGCCGGGCGGAACTGGATCGCGGAGTCCGCGCTGGTGCAGCTGACGTTCGGGGCGACGGATGGGGTGCGCCTGGCCGGCATGGGCGAGGTGCTGACCACGAGTACCGGCACACCAGTCACCATCGAGTTGACTGTCTCGGGCGCTCCGGGAACCTCCGTGCGGCTGTTCGATCAGAGCGGTCCGCAGTGGATTCAGCCGGTGGACGCGACAGGCTCGGCGACAGTCAAGTGGACCACGCAGACTCGCTACTCCCGATGGGTGCGCGCCGAAGTGCGCCGGCCGGTGGCGACCGCCACCACCCCGGACTCAATGGTGGCACTCACCAACCCGGTGTTTCTCGCCTCGCGCTGAGGTCACCTGATGGCCTGGGCACTGCGGGCGTAGGCCTGGGCGTAGGCGTAGACGTTTCTGGCGTAGTCCATGGAGTTGTTGTAGGACAAGATCGCCTGCAGCCAATCCTCACTTCGAGCCAGGTTGCGGTTGTTGGCACATAAATACTTCGCCGCGGCCAGCGCGGCGTTGTCGATATTCTGCGGATCGGTCATTCCGTCGCCGTGCGCGTCGGTGCGCCAGATGGCCCACGCTGACGGGATGAACTGGAAAGGCCCCACGGCGCGCTCCCAGATCCTGTCCCCGGTCAACCGGCCGCCATCGGTGGCCGGGATCACGCGGGTGCCGTTGGCGCCATTGAGGGCGATGCCGATGATCGGTGCGGAGGGCCGGCCATCGGCCAGCAGGGTCCGGCCTCCGATGGTGCCGTGCTGGGATTCCACCGCTGCAATGCCGGCCAGGGTTGTCCAGGTGAGCTGGCAGCTGGGACGGCTGCGGGCCATCACCGCATGAGCGTAGGCATAGGCCTGTAGCGCTCGCACGGGGATCCCGGTAACCCAGGACAGCCGGCTAGCCCAGGCAAAGTAAGCCTGCTGCGGCCTACCCCCAGGCGTGGTCGACGCGGGAATCTGGGCGGGGATGGTGACGGCTTGGGTCGGCGCGGCGATCGGTGCCGCAGGCGACGGAGCGGCCGGCGCGGCGGCGGGCTCGGGAAGATCGGGCGGTGCCGGGGCTTCGAGCAGCGTCGGAGGCTCGGCCATCACCACTGGGGCCGACGCAGCCAGTCCCCGTTCGGGCGACAGGGCGGTCACCGTGGTCAACACCGCCGCCATCAAACTGGCGGAGGCCAGTGCACCACCAGAGACCGCGGCACATAACCCGTAACGCCACACCCGGCTCAAGACCCGGCGCTGTCGCCGACACGATGCACGCCCGGGTGATCCGATGGAGGCAGCAGTCGACCTATCGCTGCTCATGACTCACATCAACGACTGACCGCCCAGCCAGACGCGCGACGGCATCCGACCCTGCCAGCAAGGTGGGCAAGGCGATCAACCATCGACTGGTGGGGACGGCCCGGGCAACCTTGATCAGAGAAACTACCGGACTGCGGGATAGCACGGCGGGTTATGCGCGAGTCAGCCTGATAAGGCGACCCAGTGGGCGTGCTGGTGGTCGTCCGGGGGACTAGAATGCCTGATATCGACGTTTATTTCGGAGAAAATGTATGATGCGTTCAGCCATCGCCGCGCCTGATAATGCGCGAATCCGCTGGATGGAGATTGCTGGGCCACCGGCACCGACACTGTACCTACACGGTCTCGGAGCGGCCGCCGTGCCGTATTTTTTAGACGTGGCTTTACACCAAGATATGACACTGCGCCGATCGTTGTTCATCGATCTTTTAGGATGTGGTTTGAGCGACCGACCCAAGCATTTCGGCTACACACTGGCAGATCACGCGAAAGCAGTCGCCGCGGCGCTGGATGCGACCGGAGTTCGTGATGTCAATGTGGTGGGACACAGCCTAGGCGGGTCGGTGGCGATCGTTCTCGCTTACGAACGACCCGACCTGGTGGGGCGGCTGGTGATAGCTGAGCCCAACTTGCTGCCATGGGATGGCGACGCGAGTGTCGGCATAGCGGGGCAAGCCGAAGACGCGTTCGTCGATCACGGCTTTGACGAATTGGTGGCCCACTCCGATCCCGACTGGGTAGCGACGCTGCGCATGGCCGATCCCTGTGCGTTACACCGCACCGCGGTCGGCCTGTGCCATGGATCCGACCCGGTGATGCACACGATGTTGTGTTCGCTGTCGATCCCGCGAACCCTTGTGTACGGCTCGAAAAGCACGCCGCCGCCCGAATCTGACCGTCTTCGGGATGCCGGAGTCTCGTTCATGGAAGTGCCGCATGCCGGCCATCTGATGATGAAAGATAATTTAGACGGATTCGTCTCTTCTATTGTCTCCGCATTGGGGACCTCGGCGAATCCTTGACGCTAGCCCGCATACGATGTAGGAGCTGATGGCGGCAATCCCACAACTCTGGGAAAAAACGATATTGCCGGTTACGTTCGAGAAACTCGCGCGCGGTGCCGCCCGTGCCGCGACTGCGCCCGATCATCCGCTCAACCAGTGTCTGATGTTCACTACGCCAGCGTATCCACAGTTCGTCAAAGTCGACCAGCAGCTCAGCGACAAGGTAAGCCCCATTGTCTTCGGCGGTGTCGAGATAGATATCGGCGACGCACCGGTATCCTGCATCTTGGGTCGCCCGTAAGAATGTCTCACGTAAGCTTGCTTCGCCCAATGCCGCCACGATGTCTACGCCGAGCTGTCCTCGATCGAATGCGCGCATCATGGCGATGTGTTGCTCACTGCGAATTCCGCACAGCACCTCAAGGTGACGGAACTGGCGCGACTGCGCGCCAGTAGCAGGACCCAACGCCGCGCGGAACTCGTAGAAGGCAGTTGGCGCCATGCGCTGCAGGGTGCGCATCTGCCCAAGCACGGCCTCCGAGACCGAAATCATACGCCTGACCACAAGGCTGGCGCGATTCCATTCTCCTGCCGCCAAGGCCGATCGGCCGTCACGAACCTGGGCTATGAGCAGCTTCAACCATAACTCAATAGCCTGGTGCGTAATGATGAAATGAAGCTCATCCGGGTGTGGCGGATCACACTGCGGAGCTTGCAGCG
This sequence comes from Pseudonocardiaceae bacterium, assembly GCA_035276605.1. Taxonomy (GTDB): domain Bacteria; phylum Actinomycetota; class Actinomycetes; order Mycobacteriales; family Pseudonocardiaceae. The sequence goes on from DATELN010000236.1 coordinate 7,269, forward strand.
CGAGTAGCTCGTCGAGTCGAAGATAGGATGCATAAGTCAACGGCCCCGTCCGGCCCTGTGGCGCATTTACCATGTATCCACTCTTTCTTTCCGGGATGATGTTTGGTGCGCCATCACCACGGTGGTCGACCCGATGCGCGCAGCCAAAATCCCGTCGACGGCCCCGCAAATCATTTGAGCCGCGGGACTACATACGTCCAGAAGTCCTCCATAGCCTGTAGCACCGCGGCGTTGTCGTTGGCGAAAAAGTCAAACCACAACATAAGTCGATCGTCGGGATGGTAGCGATCGCTGATCTGCGATGCAACGTCGTCAGGATTGCCGACCAATGCATTAGATTCGGACTTGGCCAGCCTCGCTGCGTCCACGGTATTTTCCATAGCGGTCCAGTAGGCACTTAATGCTTCACGTGCTCGCAACGTCGCCGCGTCCCGCTGACTTTGCTCGGTAAGTCGCGGATTTCCGTTGACGAAGACGAACACAGTCCGTGGCATATAATCGCGGCACCAGGGACCCCCAGCCGGATGGAAACACTGGCGCATGCGATCGTGTGTCGCCTCGATCACCGCGGATTGGGTAATGCTGAGATTGAACGCCCGCACCGGGGCAAAGGTATTAAGGTGTTTTTGAAGTTCCGGATCATGCGTTCCGGCGGTCAGAGTCAGCAGCTCCCGCCGGTAGTCGGACGGAACAATCTTGGTATATTCATACTCCCACCGGCGAGGGACTACAACCTCATCTCCCCGGGCCCCAGCGAGCCCGGCAATTTCACGCCATGCCGCAGGATCCGAGAAGTCGCCTGCGCCAAGCGAAAGCGAGGCGACATCAGAAGAAGCAAGTCCTTCGCCGCTTAACAGCCGAACGAACGTCTCTGCGGCTTCCCAGAAGATGGCTTTTTTGATCTGCGGCCATGCGCGCCGTTCCCATTCTGCGCGTGGCCGGATTCCCGAGGTCGCGTTGACAAAATCGAAACGGCCACCCGCGAAGCCGATATTAATCTTCCGCCGCTCCATTGGATCCAGCCCATGCAACGCGACAGCGGTCGCCACCCGCTCAGCAGCCGCAAGCGGCCCACCGTTGCAGACAACATTCATAATTGCGGAACCAACGGATAACGTTGCGGTCCGCTCGAAGATCCGGGGCGCAAGCTGGCAGATGTCATTGTTGACGCCGATCTCTCCGCGCCACGAACGGAGCACCGGATTGGCATGTCGCTGCTGCGCCTCACTACTGTAGTGAGTTTCGGCCACCCAGACCGTGTCGAAGCCCAACTGATCGGCCAGGGTAATCTGCTCAAAGAATTCTGCGAGGATTACCGACTCGGCGGGCATGCCGTTCGGGCGTGGCGTCTGCGCCAGACTGCAGAACAGATCGAAGATCAACTTAATTCCTTTCCCATTACACTCAGCAGCGGACTGGCTCATCCCCGGCTGGTCCCGGTGGCGCCGGCGGCCGCGAGCATGGCTTCCAGGTCGAGCTGCCCGGGTTCCTCCCAGCGGGGTAGCTCGGGGATGCGGCGGATCAGCTCGAAGGCTTCCTGGACCATGGGGCCGTAGATGGTGGGGCCATGGCAGTTGGGCAGTACCTGGATGTCCAGCTCGGCGAGGGTATCGACGTGGGTGTGGAACTTGGCAGTGTCCAGCCACAGGTGCCAGGGGTGGTTGAGCCGGTTGACCAGCAGCACGCCGTCACGCCAGTCATCGCGGGCTAGCTCGGCGGCGTCCTGTGCGGGGTGGGCGATGTTGGCGCCGAAGGTATCGACGGACCAGTACACCCCGGTGCTGGGGTCGTAAAGCCCGCGTGTGGTGGGGTTGTCGAAAAACGGGGGTCGCAGCGCGACGAGGGTGCGGTCCCCGGCGGAGAAGCTCTCCCCGTCGCGGACCCAACGGGCCCGGTCGAAGGGCATCCAGAGGTCCTCGCTGTCCATCCCGTAGCGGGCCATGGAGAACCAGGTGCTGACCAGGGTCGCGTTCGAGCAGGCGTCCATTACCTGGCGCAGGTTGCCGGCATGGTCAGGGTCGTCGTGGGTGAGGAACACCCAGCGCACATCGGTCGGGTCGACGAGATTCCACACGTCCTGCAGCCACTGGTGACGGTTGGAGGGAGTGCCGGTGTCGACGATCACTGGTTCCCGGCCTCTGATCACTAGGGAGTTGACGTACAACATGCCAATCGGCGGCGCCGTGAGCAGCTGGGGGATGACGTAGGTCTCGGCGGCGATCCGGTACGGCGCGACCCGCAGGTCGGTCTCGGCTGTAGTGGTCACGGCTGTAGTGGTCACGGCAGTTGTGGTCACGGCTGTCCTCCTCGGTGGGTCGGGGGATGAACCGACGTTAGGAACGGAAGCCGACCGAGCCCATCCCAGATCCCAGGGCTCTACGGCGATACGGGTCCCAGAAATCTGGGTGTGTGGCCTTCGGGCGGCGCGTAGCATCGCCCCGACAGCCAAGGGGGCCAGGGCATGGACCGGGAGCGGCGGCGGCGGACGAAAAGCGAGATCACCAGCTTGTGCCACCGCGGGCTGGACGCCCGTTCCGTGTTCACCGCCACCGGGGATCGGCTGGCCCGGCTGGTGCCCTTCGACCACGCCTGCTGGCATGCCGTCGACCCGGCCACCCTGCTGTTCACCAGCGAGGTCTTGCACAACCTGTGTAGCGAGCCCCGGTTGCCCATGCACGAGTACGAGATCGATGACGTGAACAAGTGGGCGTGGTTGGCGCGGCAACCCTGGCCGGTCGCCGTGCTGAGCACCGCCACTCACGGCCACCCGCAGTCCAGTCCACGGTTCCGGGAGCTACTGGGGCCGCGCGGGATCGGTGACGAGTTGCGCGTCTCCTTCGTCGCCGACGGCCTGTGCTGGGCGTTCGCCGCGTTCTACCGGGATCGCCGGCGGCGCGAGTTCAGCGAGGACGAGGCCGCATTCGTGGCCGAGATCGACGCCGTGATTGCCAGTGGGCTGCGCCGTGCTCTGCTGCTCGACGCGGTCACCGCGCCCGACTCGGCGCCCTGCCCGGGACCTGCCCTGGTGCTGGTCGACCGGGCCGGGCAGCTGGTCGGGGTCAACGACGTCGCAACTGAGCTGCTCGCCGAGCTGCTCGATGATGACAGCCCGACCCAACACGCCCTGCCGCACGCGGTGCTCACCGTCGCCACCCGCGCCCGACTCGCCGCCTCGGGAGCAGACGCCCTGCCAGCGCGAGCCCGGGCCCGCACCCGCAGCGGGCGATGGATCGTGCTACACGGCACCCGCATGGGCGATGACCCGCAGGCTCCAACCGCGGTCATCATGGAACCGGCTCGGCAGAGCGAACTTGCCGAACTCATCGTTGCCGCCTACGGCCTGAGCCGCCGAGAGCGCGAGATCACCAGGCAGGTGCTGCGGGGCAACTCCACCGCGGCCATCGCCGCCGCACTGCACCTTTCCCCCCTCACCGTGCAGGACCACCTCAAGGCGATCTTCACCAAGACCGGCGTGCGCAGCCGCCGCGAACTCGTCGCCACCATCTTCGCCGACCACTACCGGCCTCACCTGGACGCCGGCGACTCCGTCGGGCCCCACGGCCAATTTCAGCCGCGTACGCATTCTGCGAAGTCACAAATGATCTCGGCTGGAAATGGTCTTTCCGGTGGTCATGAACGTTCCGCTGGAGGTGCGGGTTAGCCCGCCAGGGCGAGTGACGAGCTGCTCGGCCAGCCTGCTCGCGATAGGTAAACGCCAAGCCATGGACGCTAGCGAAGAAATTCCGCGGCTGGGCTGACGCAGGCGCGGTGCTGGGATGCTCATTGGACAGGGACGGTCGTGCTCTGCCGGCCACGTACCCTCGAGTCATGAGCGTCACCGCGCGGTCACTGTTGGACTTCGATCACTCCTACGCCCGCGAACTGCCCCGCTTATGCGAGCCGTGGACGGCGGCATCGGTGCCGGCGCCCGCCCTGCTGATGCTCAACGAGGAACTGGCCACTGAGTTGGGTGCCGACGCCGAGGCGTTGCGGACGCCGGCCGGCGTCGCGTTGCTGGTCGGCAACGCGGTCCCGGACGGAGTATGCCCGGTCGCGCAGGCTTATGCCGGGCATCAGTTCGGCGGGTACGTGCCCCGGCTAGGCGATGGCCGGGCGCTACTGCTCGGCGAACTGGTCGACGGCGAAGGCCGCCGCCGCGACCTGCATCTGAAGGGCTCCGGTCGTACCCCGTTCGCCCGGGGTGCGGACGGGAAAGCGGCCGTCGGGCCGATGCTGCGGGAGTACGTGATCGGGGAGGCGATGCACGCCCTCGGCATCCCCACTAGCCGGGCGCTTGCGGTGGTGACCACCGGTGAGCAGGTCGCGCGGGAGACAATGCTGCCCGGTGCGGTGCTCGCGCGGGTGGCGGCAAGCCATCTGCGCGTCGGCACGTTCCAGTACGCCGCCGGGTCCGGGGATCCGGCGCTCGTCCGGAAGCTGGCCGACTACGCGATCGCGCGCCATTATCCCGACGCGGCCGAGGCGCAGCACCCCTATCTGGAGTTTTACCGGCGCGTGATCGACGCGCAGGCATCGCTTGTCGCCCGCTGGATGCTCGTCGGGTTCGTGCACGGAGTCATGAATACCGACAACATGACGATCTCCGGAGAGACCATCGACTACGGCCCCTGCGCGTTCATGGACGCATTCGACCCCGCGACGGTCTTCAGCTCGATCGACTACGGTGGCCGCTACGCCTACGGCAACCAGCCCCGGATCGCGCAGTGGAACCTGGCGCGGCTGGGCGAGACGTTGCTGCCGCTGATCGACGCAAACACCGACGCCGCGGTCGAGGCCGCCACCGACGCGCTGACCTCGTTCGTCGAGCGCTACGAGGGCTACTGGACCAGCGGCATGGCCGCCAAGCTCGGTCTCGACGCACCTGACCGACCGCTGATCCAGGATCTGCTGGCCCTGCTACACGCGCAGCGCGTGGACTTCACGCAGTTTTTCCGCGCGCTGTCGGCGCACCTGCGGGGACGCCCGGCGCGGTCCCTGTTTACCGAGCCGGAGGCGTTCGATGCCTGGGCTGCGCGGTGGCAAGCCCTGCTCCCACCGGAGCCCAACGCCGTAACGGCAGCCATGGACCGCGTCAACCCGATCTACGTTCCGCGCAACCATCGCGTGGAAGAGGCGCTAACCGCCGCCACCGACGGCGACATCGCGCCGTTTCGCCGCCTCGTCGAAGTCGTTACCCGCCCGTTTATCCAGCGCCCAGGCCTGGAGCGGTACGCCGAGTCGGCACCCGCGAGCTGCGGTCCTTACGTCACCTACTGCGGCACCTAAGATGTGGCGTCACGGTGGCGGTCTGCATCATCACCGGGTCAAGGTGGTCATCGATGCTCCACGACTATGTGCCGCTGCGCGTTCCATAGTTAATGAGCACATGGGTGGTGTCGGCGCGTGAGCAGGGTATGGCGCTGCCGCTGTGTTCGTAGGAGATCGACGAGCGCGCCGTCATCCTCGGCAGCATAACGCTGTCGCGTCTCGTCAGGGGTTTGTCGGTGACGCACCTGGCTCTGGGTCTGGCGGGGGTGGCTGGGGTGGCCGGTTGAGGACGACGCCGCGTTCCCGAATGGCCGCTGCCAGCGCGAGCGTGGCGAACACCTGAGCCATCGCGATCTCACTGAGCTCGCTGTCGGTGATTCTGGCGGTCGTGCCGGCGCGAGATAGGGCATCCATCGTTTCCGTGACGAATAGCTCATAGCTCACGGGAGCCTATCGGCAGGTCGGGCCGATTAGTTACAGTCCGGGTTGGCACAGTCACAAACAGTGACATCGTCCCTGCTACCTGGCTCGCGGGGATGGCGCAGCATCGCCCGTCTACGCGATCGGGATGATCGTCCCAGGGCTTTCGCCGCCATGCGGTACTTCGCCGTCCGGCGGGCGTCTAGCGGCACGTAGCACAGAACGTGCCAGCCAGAGCTTGCTACTCACCACCGTGGTGACGATGACATTGCCTGCCATCGGCCGGGCTCTACGCCATGCCCCGTGGCCACCGCAAGATCGCCTGACGCCAACACGTCTCGGACGATCACGCGGTGGCCGCTCTGCCTCCGAAACCGCCACGCAGTAAGATAACGATTTACGGCGGGAGTACAGGGACGGGACTTCCTAATGAATCGATGCCGTCGGTGAAATAGCGGCCGCCCAACTAGCTCGACGGGCTGGAGGCGTGCGGATACCTTTGCGCGGCTATGGGCTCGCCGTCCGCTGATTCTCAGTCAAAATAGTTAACGGCACCGCATGCGATCACCGGGATCCGCCGTTACCGCCGTTAGCGTCACCGCCATCACCACCGACGCCGCTACCAGCGTCGTTAGTCTGGTCACCGAACAGGACGATGTTCAAAAGGTTGAGGCCGAGGCCGCCGCTACCTTTACCGCCGTTACCGCCGTCACCACCGTTACCGCCCCTGCCGTCGCCGCCGTACCAGCTATGACCACCATCGCCATGCCCACCATCGCCATGCCCACCGCCGCCGTGCCCACCGCCGCCATGGCCACCGCCGCCTTCGCAGCCACACCGGTAAAACAGGGACAAGACCGTACGGGCGGGAAGTAGCTCGACGTGCTGGCCGTCAATCTGGACAGAGCTCAGTGCATGAGACATTAAATCCTCCTTATGGACCGTAGCCCGGGGCATAGAACGCCTCATCGACGGCAGTGCCGATTCAGCGTCTCCACACCATGACTGAAAGAAGATGGCATGGCAACAGGTATTGGCTCCTAACTTTGCGTTTCGCTACTTAAGCTAACCGCGCCAGCTACTTAGCCAGACGCGCATAGCCCCGAAGATTCGAGCGACCGGTTACCTAACCCCGCAAAGCCGAGTACCTACTATCAGCCGTCGAAAAGGGCAAATCTCACAGACTTGGAACAAGTCCACGGTAGGCGGACACCGCTGCAGCGTGTCCGCTCAGCCGCTCGGAATTCGAGAGTCAGCGAAGCGCCTGACTCAAAAGCATACAGCCACCCTTTCTATCGTTCACCAAGTCGGCAGTCCCCAGCGGCCGCCAGAAACTGACCTGCTCGTACAGTTGGGATGCGAGATCCAGATCAAGTTGGATGACTCGATCATCTTCCGATTCACAAAGGGTAGAAGCCATCGTAGGCGTTCGGCGCCTTCCCCGGTTCTCGCGCTATTTCGGGAGCATAAAAAAGTCCGGCACCAAGATCTTCGTGAGTGCAGCACTTTTGAGCGGAATGGCACCACTGAACGCGAGTTGCGGGATCGTCCGCGTGAGAACCGGGTTTCGTATCACGTTTGATTCCAACGCCAACCTCTATCGACGGTGGGTGGAGCGAGCGTCCGGGAGCGTCCTCGGCACACCGAACGATGTGGCACAATTGTGGCCATGGCGGTGGAGCCGCTGCGCACCGTACGTGATCATCTGTCTGACTTCGTAGACCGGGCCGAGCGCGAGCACGAGCGCGTCGTTGTCACCCGCAACGGCAGACCAGTCGCCGTACTGATCGGGTACGACGACCTTGCCGCCCTCGAAGAGACCCTGGAGATCCTCAGCGACCCCGAAGCCATGGCCGACATCCGCGAGGCGCGGAACGAAGTCGCTCGCGGCGAGGTGATCGAGGGAATTGAGGCGGTGCGCGCACTGCGGCCCCGACGGTGACCGAGCCATATCGTCGACTGCGGGTGACGGCCAGTGCCGGCCGGGCCATTCAGCACAATTTGGCTGAAGGCATCGCGGCAGCAGTCCTCGAATTCATCACGGGCACCCTACTGGAGAATCCGCACCGTGTCGGCAACGCTTTGCGCCGCGAGCTCACAGGGATCTATTCCGCCCGCCGAGGTGCCTTCCGCATTGTCTACGAGATCGACGACGACATTCGTCTTGTCACCGTGCTTCGCGTCGAGCACCGCGCCGACGTCTATCGCCCGCGTTAAGAGTGGTTCCTAATCTACACACCCAAACCGACCACCGGCAGCATCGTTTCGGTCCTGCCACCTGCGAACACGACGCTGGGCAGGCACTGGTGGGTTAGCTGGCCCGAGGCACCGTGTGGACCCCTGAGTTTCGCCGGGTTCGAGACTGATGCCCTACACCCGTACTTGCTCGTTTCGAAGATGATTCCCTGGCGGCAGGGCCGAGGTTCGACGAAGACTCGTGCGCTTGTTACAGGCCCGGTGGAGTCCGGTGAGGCCTGACTCGGATTCCACGGTTACTGTACTTCGCTGCAGTACGGGACCCTTCGCTCCCAAAGCGGTGTGCAACAGTCCGGCAGCGCGTACGTGACCTGCTGGGCTTGTGCGTGAGGATGCCAAGGAGCGGGCATGGGTCGCCTGTCGTTGCTGTCGGATTCGGCTGTCAAGGTCATTATCTGTCTGTGATCAGCTTTGGTGTGGTTACGGACTGCTTTCCGGCGGGATCGTGGTTGGCTGTGCTGGGGGGAGCATGCGGATTTTGATCGCGACTGCGGGTTCACGGGGTGACGTGGTGCCGTACACCGGGTTGGGGGCGCGGTTGCGGCAGGCGGGTCATGAGGTGTCGTTGGCTACCCACACGAGGTTCGCTGGGTTAGTCGGCGTGGCGGGGTTGGAGTTTCGAGCGTTGCCGGTGGATCCGTGGGCCGAATTGGTCTCGGCTCGTGGTCAGCGTCTGGTCCGGGCCCGCAGTGCAGCGTTAGAGGTCACCGAACTGATCCGGTTAGGGCGACGGCTCATGCCGGCGCTTGGGCAGGGCGTGTTGGCGGCGGCCCAGCAAGGCGCTGACGTGCTGCTGGTATCTGCCACCATGGCACCACTGGGCCACGTCGTGGCCGAGGCACTCGGGCTGCCCAGCATCGAAGTCTTTCTCCAACCCATGACACCCACCCGCGAGTTCCAGGCACCGATGCCCATCACCAGGCCACTGGGACCCTGGGGCAATTACCTGGTGGGCAGCATCACCCAGGCGGCGATCGACCAGTTGCTGGACCCCGCGGTGCGGCAGTTACGTCGACGCCTGGGGCTGCCCGCGCTGACCATCAGTGCCCAGCGGCGTCGAGCACGACGGCGTCGGTCACCCGTGCTGCATGGGTTTTCCCCAGCTGTGGTCGCGCGCCCAGCGGACTGGCCACCAGGCATGCACGTGTGCGGCTACTGGTGGCCACACCAGGACCCGCACTGGCAACCCGCTGCTGAACTGCTTGACTTCTTGCAGGCAGGACCGCCCCCAGTGTTCGTGGGGTTCGGCAGTCGGGTAGTCCCCCACGCCGAGCGACTCAGCGCCACCGTCGGCGCCGCACTGCGACAAACTCGGCTGCGCGCCGTTATCCAAGCCGGCTGGTCGGGGCTCTCGGTTGCTAGCGACGATGTTTTTGCTGTCGACGAGATACCCCATCACTGGCTCTTTCCCCAGATGGCCGCCGTCGTGCACCACTGCGGCGCGGGGACCACTGCAGCAGGACTGCGAGCTGGTGTTCCCGCGGTACCGCTACCAGCCCAGTTTGATACACCCTTCTGGGCAGCGAGACTGACCGCCCTGGGCGTGGCCGACACACCGATTCCCCTGCGCGAACTATCAGCCGATCACCTGGCAGCAGCCCTCAAACACGCGGTAAACGAGCCCGCCTTGCGCCACCGAGCACAAACACTCGCCACCCAACTGGCCACCGAGGACGGTGCCGCCCAGGTGCTCCACACGGTGCAGCGGGTCGCCGCCTCAACATGACGGCACCCCAGCCCAGAGAGTATGGAGGAATTGGCCAGTCAGGCTGATACGAACATCTCTTCTGGCCGGAAGGATTCGTCTGCACTGGGTCGAGCAGACGCAACACTCCAGGAAGTCAGATTCTCCTTAGTAGGTATTATAGTGCTCCTTCTCGTCCCGAATCCTGGATCAGTTCTGCGAGTCAATACTGTTGAATGCTGTTGTTGTACAGTTCGCCCCACCTAAAACTTGCCGTGGCGCCACGTAGAAAATTCGGTTGCCATACCTAACCACGGTCAAGCGGGTCTAACTCAGGCATGCCGCGTCGGAGCGCCTGCACTCTGTAGCACCTTAGAGTCTCGTATGAGTCGGGCGGCCGGCGTAGATCAGTCGATTCGGATCCATGCATCCATCCACGCAACCGGGTGCGCTGAAGAGCCGCCCGGCTCGCATTCAGCTTGCCGCGTCCGTTCTGAGTCCGGGTAGGGCTTGGCTCTGTACGTGTGACCATGGTGACGAACGACGGTGCCGGCACCGTAACTGTGCAGATCGTCGATGCTCCACTCAGGGAACTGATCACCCTGCGCCGTGGATGGCGTCTCCGTCATCATTTGCCTCTCTCGTTGACCGGACACTCACATCCGAAGGCTATCGGAGCAGCAGGCATTAACACGGCAGGGACACGAGACGCGCAGATCCTCAATGCGGCATGAGGACGCGCCTGCGCAAGCGTGGCTACGTCGAGCCGCATTGCCGCCTTCGACTACCGAAGTTCAAAGGTTTGGAGGAGTACGTCGAGGACTGAAGCAACGACTGGATGAAGGTCGCGGAGTCAGCTGTGAAGAAGTACGTGGATGCTCAGCCGACGGTCGCATTGTTCGGCTACCTTCTCCGGTTCTCGCGCTACTTCGAAAGGACAGAACTGCACAAGATCAGCGCCGAGCAGGACTGGGCACGGCCTGGACTAACTATGATCTTGCCTTCTGCGCCAGCCAGATGGGGACCTATTGACCCACGCCGAGACTGGCACGAGTGGGCGGCCATCCTGAGTGGCGCTGGGCTCCCGCACACCCGACGACACATCCCAGCACGCTCCTGGTCGGTCAAGACGTGTATCTGCAAGTCGTTCAGGAGACCCTCGGTCACACCGACCCCAGTGGCTTCGGTTGCGGTCTTTGGCTGGGCGGAGGACGCTGGACGCCGGTCGGAGGTACCTCGAGTGCGCCAAACCAAGTGGCGTTCCGTTTTCGATGCAGGGCTCGCTAGAGGGACTCGGGCTCCCGAGGAAGCTGGTATCGACGATGTGCGATACCCCAATCTTTGCGACTAAAGATCAGACATCATCGGGATGTCCTAACGCGCAAGCACTCCGCGTGGCGATCGATCAGCCGATACCCGGTATGCGGGTGGTACGGGTGGCCGGCGCACTGGATATACAGACCGCGCCGCAACTGGATCCTTGCCTGCTCAGCCAGATCGACGGACGTGGCGGACACGTCGTGGTAGATTTCAGCAAGGTCACCTTCCTTGGGGCGGCGGGCCTAGGAAGTCTGGTCAAGGCCAGAGAGGCCGCCGCTTGTCACCACATCACGTTGCATTTAACTGGTGTTGACCGTCGAGCCGTCGCCCGTCCTTTGAAGATCACTGGGCTGCTCCCTACATTCTCCATTTCCCCCTCGATCGAATCGGTCATTGCCCGTGTGAGCGATCCAGTCCAGCTAACCGCATCCAACGCTTATCAAGACATCCCAGCAGTTTGCAGCCGATAGCCTCTCGATTTTTGGGACCGCGAGGCTGAGGCTTGCCGGGCAGTCAGAAGTACTCTCGCACCATGGCTCACTCCCAATAAATAGAGTAACCGCGAACCTGTGTCAATGATGACCTGGTCTATGCGCAATTGTCTGTTCGACCGTGGTGGAGTCAGTCGATTATCGAGGTGACAGCGTCGGTAACAGTGGGATAGGTGTTGAACCGGTCCATCAGCTGGCTGACTTGTAGCGGACGTGCTACAGGGTAACTGACCAGGCCCGCCAGATGCAGCTGCGTAGTGGTGGTCTGGGCACTATCGCGGATGCTTAGGAGGCAGTTCAGCCCGCTAGAACTCAAAAACTGCACCTGCTGTAAGTCCACGACCAGGTGGCGCGGGGTGGTGCGCAGTTGGTTGCGTAGACATGTCTCAAGTAGCGGCGCGGTCACCATATCTAGTTCCCCGGCCACCGTCACCACGCATACGCCATCGGCGGGGTGCTCAACGGTAAGTCCCAACACCTCGGATGCGGTATTGATGGAATCATCGGCGTCGGGCCTGTCGGTGTGTTCGCTGGGCGAATCTTTGGCCATCACCACCGGTCCGCTCCTCCCCGTACGCCGGGCACAGTGTGGCGGATAGCAACGTCGCCAGTCAAAGCAGCGCCATCCGGTTGGTGTGAAAGGCCGCAGGAACGGCGTTGCGCTGCGCCGTTGCTGCGCAGACCATAACTTGGTCGCTTCGCCAGAGTCCATCACGAAGCAGTAACCACGACGGCAAAGCCCGGCTGGTGCGTAAATGGGGCCGGTCAAGTTTGATCGTGGCGTAAGCGGGTATAGGGGCTGCTGGGAAAGGTTTGTAGGGTCAGCGGGCAGTGTGGCTGCATGAACAGCAAAAGGGGGTGGCCTTGGTGTGCACCTCGGCCGATGGTCCGGGGCTACTGCATCACGGGTTGCTACACCCGCCGTCGGCGGACCTCGCCGATGTTGTCGCTCCGCTGGTCGCCGAACGACTGACTCGCGGGCAGCAGGTGCTCGTGGTGCTGCCTCCTGCCACCGCCGCAAAGCTGCACGGTCGGCTGCCCAGCCTGTCGGGATTGCACACCGCTGACTCGTCCACGCTTTATCGTCATCCCCGGCGAGTGCTGGGCCATTACCTGAACTGGATCACCGAAACCAGCGCGGGACGGTCAACCACAATCGTTGCTGCCCCGGATCTCGGCGGCGGCGACTCCTATCGCACGGCGTTGTGGCTGCACATCGATGCCTTGACCACCCAGGTCCTCGCTGCGTGCAACCTCACACTGGTATGTGCCTACCCCTACGAGCCCAGTTCCAGTACCGCGGTCCGCCAGGCCCACCCCAGTCTGCTCAACGGAGCAGTCACCCCCAGCCCGGACCACCTGCCGCCTGAAGAATTTCTCACCAACCATCCATTGCCCCCACCAAGTCAGCTGGGCCAACCCGACATCACCCACCTTATTGATCATCCCGCCCAGCTCACCGAACTACGCCAGGCCGCAAGCGGGCACGCTGCTCGAGCTGGACTGGCCGCCGACCGCGGTGAGGATTTCTTGCTCGCCATCACCGAAGTCGCCAGCAACGCCCTCGAACACGGCACCCCACCCGCCGCCGTGTGCTGGTGGACCACCCCGACCTCGGTTATCTGCCAAATCACTGACAATGGTCACTTCGCCCAACCGCTGGCCGGGCTCCTGCCGCCCCAAACAAACCAACGCCGCGGCCGGGGCCTGTGGATGGCACACCAACTCTGCGACCAGGTCTATGTATGGCCTTTCCCCACCACCGTCCGACTCCACATGGACCGGACATCATCGACCGCCGAGGGCGAATGCTGGTGACACAACAGCGACCCAGCAGGCAACGCGGTTGACACACACGCCTCCTCCCAGGCCATCCCCCGTCCTCACTGCTGACTTCGTCACGGGCGAAGCGGCCTTGACATCGAGGGCGCGATGTGGACGATCCCGGACGAGCACTGCACCCTGACCTGGTTGGCCGGCTGGGAGGCAGCGACGGTGAAGAACGTGGCGGCCGTGATACGCCGAGCAAGCAGCACCGCGGGGTGAACGATCGGTGAACGTTCCCGGTCTCGTGGTGACCTGCCCGGGGTGGTCGCCGTTAGACGGGTTCGGGTCGCGCCGGGCGCCAAGCCCCGAAATTGGCATTTGGTGCGGCCCATTCATCTGATCATTTTTGTCGTGATCACCTACATGTAGGTCGCGAGCTACAACCTCACCTACTCACACGCCCCACGTTCTACCTCGGCGGTGGGGTCATGTGGTGCCCAGCGATGTGCACCGCCCGGGCGTAATCCTTGCTTTGCAACAGCCCCGGTATCAGTTCCAGCTCAAAGCCGCGGACCGATACGGCGTCGGCTTCCATCCCGATGTAGGCCTGGAGCCATTCAGGCGGCAGTCGGTAGGTGGCCCACCATCCCCGCCTGGTGCCCTCCCGGCGTAGATCCTCAAGTGTTTCGAGGCGGTCCAGTGCGCCGTACAGGCGTAGGGGCACTTCGAGGTCGGGTTTGCGGACGTCGTTGCGTCCGGTCTCTATGTGGCTGATGCGGGACCTGGCGCAGTCCAGCGCGGCCGCCGCGTCTTCCATGCGGAGCCCGGCGGCTTCACGTCGACTCGCTATGTTGCTCCCATACCCTTAATAGCGGGCACTACCCCGCAGAGCCGGATCGGCGCCACCATCCGGCGCTGGCCGGGTTACATCGGCAAGGACGTCTGTCGCGTCGCTTTCGGCGGTTTCGAGACCACACCCAACCCACTAACGATCATAACTTTCCATGATCGAGGCTAACTTTGCGCAGGTCCGCGGTAGAGACGCCCTGAGATAATCCCCGGGTGAGAAAGCTAACCCAGCTACCCCCGAGTTAACCCCACCGTCACAGCAAACGAAGACATAGCTCCCACTGGCGCCGCCGCGGGACCGAGCGCGCGATGGTGGTCAACGGCTACGTCGGGAGCCGGGTGCCGGGGACTGACGTTGAGGTACAGCTCAACTCGGCGCTGGCCCGCCTTCACCACCCGCAGCTTTGGTGCAGGTCCATCCATTTGCCTCGTAAGAGTGCTTTTCTGATGCGGGGACTATGATCACCCCAATTGGGTCGTAGTCGTTTGTACAATGGAATAAAGGCTCTCCGCCTCGTCCTCCGTCTCCTGAAGCGCTGGCTAGTGGTGCCATGGCGACGCTTAAGCCACCGGTCAACAGCGCACTTGCTATTCCAGCAATTACGACTTTCCGCATACCTTGGACTCCTTCTAGGCAAGAACCCTTCATGGCAGGGCGATCGGCGATCTCGGTAATGGCCCGGTGGTCCATGACGTACTCGATGGGGTAGTTTCTTGTATCGTGGTAGCTCGATTATCTGTTACCCATGACGGCGGAGGAGGCCACGGGAGCCTGTCATGATGCAGCCCACACAATCGTTACCGCTTGGGGAAGCGCATGATCGTTCAGCTTCCCCGGTGGGGAAGAATCCCCCACCTTTGGGAACCGCCGTTTCGTACCTGCTTCCCCAGCAACGACCGCGGAAACACCGATTTGGGAAGATCATCCGCGTAGCTCCAAGGCCCGCTACACCTGCTCCAGGCGCCGTACCGAGTCCCCGTTGTGCTTGCGGATGGCAACCCAAGGCTTGGGCCCTGGTGACAGGACTGACCTGCAGATCCACGACCGGCGCAAGGACCTGACTGAACGGGCATGAACGGCAGGGAACTGCAACCCTTTGTGCAACCCTTAAGCTTGATCTGGATCTTGTTGGACGCCCCGCAGTACGGGATGCCATTGACAACTATGAGGCCGTATAAAATAAACGCTATACAACCGTATATCCCGCTATCACACGGTGCACGCCTGGATTGAGTGTCCGGCCTCTACCGTGTCAAGGCGGCTTTTAGGCTGCTATCCCGTGCTGCGTAGCGGTTGGAGTGTTCCTGATTTTATTGACAGTGGTGCGATGGCTCTCACACCGGTGGAATCGATGGTGGTGACGAACAGCCGGCGATCATGACGCGCGTACCACCAGATGACGTTGAACAAAATGGCCGTCAATTCGAACGTCATGCCGTGCAAGACGACGGCAATGCGCTGTCGTGTCCGTCGTGGAACGCCTTGGCCAAAACCGAGGCGGCGAACGGCAGGAACGTGATATCCATCAGCAGCACGGTGTTCAAGGACAGCACCATCCGGTCGGCGCTACGGATGTGGTCGAACATGACGTGACGATTAGCCCACACTTGCCCGATCAACATGAAGGTGAGGCCGTAAGCCATATAAGACGGCCACAGCGCGGCTAGGCCAGCACCAGGTGCCCAGCGTCCTGCGGTGGGCGGATCTCCAGGACAAGCAAAGTGACGGCGATAGCGATGACCGCATCGCTAAAGGCGACGATCCGCGCCGGGTCGCGCTCCGCGCCAAATGGCGTTGACCTTCCTGGTCCACCAACACCTTCTGTCACCGTCCCAGCGTGAGACACCAGACGCCGCAGCACGCGCAGCCGGGCCGCGTGTCGTCTAACTGGGGCATCACCCACGCCAGGATCGCGCGCGACGAGCAGGTGAAAGACGGGCACATCTGTCGCATCGAACCTCTACCGACCCTGCGGCACGATCACCATGGGGCAGGCCACCGACTGCCCGGCCCCACGCGACGCTCCGCGATGAGGGCTACTCTGAGGCCTGGGACGAGTGGGCGGCCATCCTGACCGCTGCTGGACTCCCGCACATCCGACTGCACAACGGACGACACACCGCAGGCACCCTGCTGATCGGTCAAGACGTGCATCTGCGAGTCGTTCAGGAGATCCTCGGTCACACTGACATCCAGGTCACCCAGATGTACACCCCACGTCAGCAATGCAACCACTCGCGACGCAGCGGACCGGATCGGGACCGCGCTCTGGCCCGAAAGACCATGACCGGTATGACCGGCAGCAATTGCAACCCTCACTGCCACCCTCGACGGTATCTGGGCGGATTCCGGTTGAAGATCCGCCCAGGTCACGGGTGGAGCCGCCTCGGGGAATCGAACCCCGGACCTGCTCATTACGAGGAGGTCGTACCCCGACCACTATGGCGACCACAGCGACAACAGTTTCAGTGCTCACACCTTCGGGTGCACCAGCGGCAGCATTCGACTTGAGTTCGCACCACGTTTGATTCCACGGCACCTGCGTGCCGCTCAGCCGATCACGTTGTTCGGTGGCGGCTTCACCGCCCGCTG
>DATELN010000237.1:0-24177 GCA_035276605.1 Pseudonocardiaceae bacterium
TCACCCACCAGCTGCAGGAACGCATCCTCCAATGCCTGGCGGGCAGCTACCCCCTCGACCCCGATCCCGGCCCCGACCAGTGTCGACACTGCGACCGCCCGAGGTAACCCGTCAAGATGGGCGTGCACCACCCGCTGGTCAACTCCCATCACGTCGACCCCGGCCAGGCCGCCCAGCACCGCGGCGGCTTGCGCCGGGTCGTCCACCGTGAAGCTCACCGTGCCGGTACCGGCAATGATGTCGGCGACGGTGCCGGCGGCGACCAGCCGGCCCCGGTGCATCACCACCACGTGGCTGCAGATCTGTTCCACCTCGGCGAGCAGGTGGCTGGAGACCAGCACCGTGGCACCGCGGCTGGCGTGGTCGCGCAGTACCTCCCGCATAGCGTGGATCTGCGGTGGGTCCAGGCCGTTGGTCGGCTCGTCAAGGATCAGCAGGTCCGGCCTACCAAGCATGGCTTGGGCGATCGCCAGACGCTGGCGCATGCCGTGGCTGTAGGTGGCGACCCGGCGATGCACCGCAGCGCCCAATCCGGCGATCGCCAGTGCCTCGTCGATGGCGGCATCTTCGGGAGGCCGGCCGGTGGCCGCCCAGTACAGCCGCAGGTTCTCCATTCCAGTCAGGTGCGGCAAAAAGCCTGGCCCCTCCACAAATGAGCCGATCCGCGACAGCACCGCGCCGCCCGCGGTCACCCGATGACCGAACGCGCGCACGTCCCCGCTGGCGGGCTCGATAAGTCCCATCAGCATGCGAAGCACGGTCGTTTTACCGGCCCCGTTGGGTCCCAGTAGGCCCAGCACCTGCCCGCGTTCGACGCGGAAGGACAGCTCATCGACCGCGGTCAGGCCACCCGGGTAGCGCTTGGTCAGTCCGGTCACCACCAGGGGAACCTCGGCCAGCTCGGGATCGGCGTCCTCGGCGCGGCGGCGGCGCAGTGCCACGATCACCCCGAGCGCCGCCACGACCGCCGCCAGCACGCCCAGCCCCATGAGCTGGACGACCGGAAGCGGCCCGGCTGCTTGCTCCCCGGGCACCACCGGCACTGCCAGTTCGCCCTGGCCGGCCAGTGAGACGGCGTAGCCAGCGGGTTGCGCAGGCAGCGCGTAACCGCGGTCGGTGGTCGCCACCGCTATCTCGATCCGGTGTCCGGCTTGCACGGGCCGCACCACCCCGGCCAGCGTTACGGTGAACTTCACCGCGGCACCATCGGCGGGCAGTGGGCCGATCCGCACCGGCGCCACGGCACCGCCGGGAAGGGTGCGGCGTCCGTCCGGTCCCATGTCATAGAGCTTGACGAACAGCACCGCTTCGGCCGTCGGGGCAGCGATGGTTGGTATGGCAGCTACCCGCAACTGGATCCGCGGCGCTCCCACGATCTCCACCGGTTCGGTCAGCGGATCGCTGAGGAATGTCGCGGACTGCCCGGGCACGTCCAGCGCCCCTCCTCCGGGCAGGGCCGTGCCAAGTCCTGGGTTAAGCCCTGGCAGGCTGCTCAATGCGGCTGGGCTGCCGCCGGGCGGGCGCACCACCTGCTGCGGGGGGCCGTGCAAAATGAGTTCCCGGCGCTGCACCGCGTCGCCGCCCAGCCCCGGGTACGCCGCCGCGTGCACGGTGCGCGGGGGAAGGCCACGTCGGGTGCCGAAGAGGGCTTGCACCTGGTAGTCAAATCCAGTTCCGGGGTCCGCACCGATGTGGCGCAGGTGGTAGTCGAACCAGTCGCCGACCTGATCCTGCAGCGCGGCGGTGGGCGCGCCGCCGTCGTGACCACCCGCGTACCAGATCACCTTCACGGGGGCACCGGCCGTGGCGATCTGCCGGGCGGTGGCGTCGGCCTGGTCCAACCCGAACAGGGTGTCCTGCTCGCCCTGGATGAGCAGGGTAGGTGCGGTGATATTGGCGGCCACCGTGGCCGGTGAGGATCGGTGCAGCATCGCCACGATCTCCGGAGTGGCGGCGCCAGTGGTCGCAGCCTGGACATAGGCTGCGCAGATCTCGGGGCGGAATCGGCCGCACGGCCC
The DNA here is from genome assembly GCA_035276605.1 of Pseudonocardiaceae bacterium. Taxonomy (GTDB): domain Bacteria; phylum Actinomycetota; class Actinomycetes; order Mycobacteriales; family Pseudonocardiaceae. The sequence goes on from DATELN010000237.1 coordinate 2,019, forward strand.
TGGTCCGGCGGGGCCCGCGCCGAAGAAGTAGCCAGCCCAGTCCCGCTTGAAAACGCCGTTCGGTGCGAAGGCGCTGGCGGCCGGGGTGACGCCGGGGATGGGTCGTTGGCTGGCGGCATTGGGAAACAGCGCCTGCGCCAGGTCATTCCAGGTGATCTCCGGGGCGAGCGCATCGACCCGCCGGTCGGTTCCGGCCAGCAGCAAAGCCAGCGCACCGCCGTAGGACGCTCCGGTGACCCCGACGCGCGGATCACCGGGAGCGTCGTGCACCACATCGGACCGCTTGGCCAGCCAATCCACCAGTGCCCGCGCATCGGCTACCTCGTAGTCGGGGGAGTCGAGTGCGATCTGACCGGTGCTGGCGCCGAATCCGCGGGCGGTCCAGGCGAGCACGATGAACCCCCGGCGGGCCAGCGCGGTGGCCTCGGCGCTGACGGAGTCTTTCGAGCCACCGAAGCCATGGCCTATCAGCACGGCCGGCGCCGGGGTGACCGCAGGCCGGTACACCGTGGCGTCCAGCTGCACTGCGGTGGCGACTCCGGGTGTTCCCGGTACGTCGATCACGACGTTCTGGGTGGTCACCGCCGGTGGGTCGGGAGCCATCCTGACCGTGAGCGCCACGGCGGCCCCGGTTACCAGTGCCGTGACGATCAACAGGATTGCAAGGCGCCAGGGTGTCCTGGCCAGCTGGCGCAGTGGGGCCATTCGCGGCACACCACCGACGGTAGGTCACCATGCACCGACGCCGCAGCGTTCTGCAGCGGAATCTGCGCTCTAGCCGGGAGCCAGACCCGGGGTGGTGCTCGCGAGAGCGATGCGCGACACTAGTCCATACGTGGAGGGGAGTATTCCTTCGCGGCGGCGTCGTCAACACGGATTGCCCGGAGAATTACGGGCGCCCGGTGCCGTCGACCGGCTTGCCGGTGGAAGAGACCTCCGGTGCCCGACGCTTGCCGTCTGCCCGGAGGTTCGCTGATGGATGTGCCCACGTGGGTATGGCTCGCCACGGTGGCCGGCCTGGGTTTCCTGTTCGCCCTCGACCTGATCATCGTGGACCGCAAGCCTCATACGGTGGGCATGGGCGAGGCGATCCGGTGGGTGGTGTTCTACCTCGGCTGTGCGGTGGCGTTCGGGCTCGGCGTGTGGCTGTTTGCCGGCAGCGAATTCGCCGTCGAGTTCACCGCCGGATACCTCACCGAGTACTCGCTGTCGGTGGACAACCTATTCATCTTCGTCATCGTCATGACGGCTTTCCAGGTGCCGACCATCCAGCAACATCGGGTGTTGCTGATCGGCATCGCGCTAGCGCTGGCCATGCGGAGCGTGTTCATTGCCGCGGGTGCAGCCTTAATCTCGCACTTCAGCTGGGTGTTCTATCTGTTCGGCGCGCTGCTGATCTACCTCGGTTGGCGCCAGATCCACGAACGTGAGCACGATCCAGCTTTCCAGGAGAACGTCGCACTGCGCATGTTGCGCAAGCTGATTCCGGTAACCAACGACTACGAGGGATCCCGCCTCACGGTCGTGCGGGACGGCAAGCGCTGGTTCACCCCCATGATCGTGGTGATGATCGCGATCGGGTCCGTCGACCTGGTTTTCGCCCTGGACTCCATCCCAGCGATCTTCGGGCTCACCCAGGAACCGTTCCTCGTTTTCACCGCTAACGCCTTCGCGCTGATGGGCTTGCGGCAGCTGTACTTCCTCATCGGCGGCCTGCTGGCTCGCCTGGTCTACCTGTCCATCGGGTTGGGCGTGATCCTCGGGTTCATCGGGATCAAGCTGGTGCTCGATGCGCTCAACGACAACTCGTTGCCTTTCCTCAACGATGGCCAGCCGCTGGAATCGGTGCCGACGGTGGATGTCGAGCTATCGTTGGGCGTAATTGTCGCCGTGCTGCTGGTGACGGCTGCGGCCAGCATGTTTAAGACGAGCAGTTTTCGACGTCCCAGTCCGGCGGGCATGCCGGCGTTGCCGTCGGCTCGGCTCGTTCCTGGTCGGCTGTTCAGCGCTGCGCGGCTTGCTGAGCGCGGGCGTAAATCAGATGAAGGAAGTCCGCGCCGGCGAGTGCCGTGAAAGTGGCCGCCACCACCCGCGTTAACCGGGGGGCGAACAGCTGCCCGATGATGAAACCGGTGGCTATCCACATATCGAGGCAGAAGGGGCAGCTGACTAGTTCACCGACGGCATGGCGCACGGTGCCCGAGTTTCGGGTCTCTTCCATCACCTCGGCGGGACCGCCGGTGCCGCTGTATCGAGTAAACGGGGCCCGAAGAGGGCTGGTAACAGCGTCTTTGCTGATCGTACGGGACAGTTTGTGGGTGCCCGCGGTGATCAGGGCCAGATCGTAGGGTGCGATCCGGCGGGGCAGCCCCCGCCCGCTCCACGCCGCAATCAGGCCGGCTATGCCGACCACGGTGGCGAAGATGGTAATCACCACCAGATAGCCGCCCAAGGGTCGCGGGGCGCCCTGCCGGTACTCGTCGGCCTGCTCGTGCAACGCGTTGCCGACCCCTGTTTGCTGGCTCACTCGATGCACTCCTCACCAGGTAGCTTGCCGCTCGAACGTTCGACGGTGGCGCTCGCCGGGTACCCGCGCTGGCCGCGGTCAACACCTTGGCCGTAAACCTGCTGGCAGGAGAGGAGCTCAGGATGGCCCGGCGACCACGAGTTATCGCTTTCGACGTGGTGGAAACCTTGTTCAGCCTGGAATCGCTGCGCCACCGCCTCATCGACGCCGGTCAGCCTGGTCACCTGCTGGAACTGTGGTTCGCTCAGCTGTTGCGGGACGCCTTCGCGCTGTGCGCCAGTGGCGGTTTCCGGCCGTTCGCCGACATCGCGACAAGTGCGTTGGCTGCGGTGTCTAGTCACTTGTTGCCTGATGACACGGTGCAGGGGCTCGTCGCGGGTTTCGGTGAGCTGGACGCGCACCCCGACGTCGAACCAGCGATGCGCCGCGCGGCCGACGCCGGGATTGAGGTCATCGCGCTCACCAACGGTTCCGCATCGACGACTCGAGCATTGCTGCAGCGCGCCGGTGTACAGGGTTACGTGCGGCAGGTGGTGTCGGTGGATGACGTCCAGCGGTGGAAGCCCGCGCCGCAGATCTACCGCCATGCCGCCAAGACCTGCCAGGTCGAACCGGAGCAGATCGCATTGGTCGCCGTCCACGGGTGGGATACCCATGGCGCTCACGAGGCGGGTTTGGTGACCGGCTGGGTCAGCCGACTGGAAGGCCGCTTTTCCCCGCTCTTGGCCCGGCCCGACGTCACCGGTGCTGACCTTGTCGAGGTAGTTGACGCGCTGGTGGCACTGCCTACCGAGTCATAGCTGCTCGCGGACCCCGGCTTCCCGCCCGAGAGTCTCCACCTGCTCGGGCAGCCACCCCGATATCGCCCGTTGCCCGTGCGGGGGACGCAGCATCGGCAGCAGGCTGCGCCGGGTGGCGCTGTCCACCTCAGCGGCCAGCGCTGCGTAGACAGCCAGCCCGGCGACCACGATTCCGCAGACGCCGGAGGCGTACTGCCACACCGTAGCGCCGGTCAGTTCGTAGCCGCCGGTAATAGCAAATCGCACCGCGGCCAGGAATAGCACGAACGCGGCTACCACCTTGCTGGCCAGCGCGGCCGTTGCGGGGATGAGGATTGCCCCCGCTGCTGCCACGAGCAGAATCCCCAGGCCAGGGTCCGTCGTGCCGGGCGATGAGGTCAGCAAGCTGACGCCGACGGTCGCCCACGTTCCGCTGAGCACTCCCATCCCCGTGCTGGCCACGACGTCCCGACACAGAAAGCCATAGAGGCAGGCGATGAGCTGGACTGGAACCGTAAACGCCAGCACTCCGATGGCCAGCTCGTGGCGCGCGACGGGCGGAACCCAGTGCAGCTGCAACGCGGAGATCAGCAGGCTGCCGACGAGGAGGCCAAGAAAACCCAGGGGCAGCGGTGAGGCGATCGGTCGCAGGACGATGCGGGTGGCGTCCTGCTCCGCTGACCGCGCGGCACTCGACATATCCGACCCCTCTCCCGCGTTCGGTTGCCCAGCAACAGGGAATTTCCCAGGAAGACCGAAATAAACAGGCCCCCGACACGGCCAGGTTTCGGGCATCCGGTGGCGGGTATGCCAGGCGCGATCCCCGCGTCCGCAGGAGGTAGACGGTGCCGACTTCAGATCAGGTACGGCGGCTCCTGGAGCAGGGACATGACTACCCAGAGATCGCCCGCAGGCTCGGCGTGCCGCCGGGGCAGGCCTATCTCATCGGTACTGGGATGCCGGCTGACGGCAGCGACACCTACACCGACGCCGAGCGCCAGCGCCCCGGGGTGCTCCCAACCGCCCAGCATCTGCTGGGCCTGGATGCGGATAACCCCACGACCAAGCAAGCCGTGCTCAGCTGGATCAAGGCTCGGGTGAGTGCTGATGCGCAGATGCAGGCTGCGGCGAAGCAGCGCAACGCTGAGCGCGGCGAGCAACCACGATGACCCCGGCGAGGAGGTAGCGGGTGGGCGTGAAGAGCTGGATTGAGGGATGGCCGGTTGTCCGGCAGCTGACAGATGGTGACCCGCTGGGGCGGGGTGCGGCGGCGAAGAGCAAGCACAGCGCCCACCAACTGATGCCCCGGACCGCGACCGCGGACAAGGTCGTGAAGTCGGTGTGCCCGTTCTGCGCGGTCGGCTGCGGGCAGAACGTGTTTGTCAAAGACGACAAGGTCGTACACGTCGAGGGAGATCCGGACTCCCCGGTCAGCCGTGGTCGGCTATGCCCACGCGGATCCTCAACGCTGCAGCTCACCACCGGCTCGGCCCGCGAGTACCAAGTGCTCTACCGGCGCCCACACAGCACTGACTGGGAGCCGCTGCCGCTGGACCGGGCCATGGACATGATCGCCGATCGAGTGATCAAAACCCGGCGGCAAGGCTGGCAGTGGGAGGTCGACGGCAAACGCACCCGCCGCACGATGGGCTTTGCCAGCTTGGGCGGGGCCACGCTGGATAACGAGGAGAACTACCTGATCAAGAAGCTGTTTACCGCGCTAGGGGCGGTACAGATCGAGAATCAGGCCCGAATTTGACACTCCGCCACCGTCCCCAGTCTGGGGACCAGCTTCGGCCGCGGCGGCGCCACCACCTTTCAGCAAGACCTGCAGAACTCCGACTGCATCGTGCTCGAGGGCTCGAACATGGCCGAATGCCACCCCGTCGGCTTCCAGTGGGTGATGGAGGCCAAGGCCCGTGGGGCGAAGGTCATCCACGTCGACCCGCGATTCACCCGGACCAGCGCGCTGGCCGACATTCACGTCCCGCTGCGCGCCGGCACTGACATCGCGTTCCTCGGCGGGATCATCAACTACGTCCTGACTCACGAAAAGTACTTCCGCGAGTATGTGGTCGCCTACACCAACGCCGGGACCATCCTCACCGAGGACTACCGCGACACCGAGGACCTGGACGGAGTGTTCTCCGGGCTCGACACCGACGAGCGCAGTTACGACTTCCACACCTGGCAGTACGAAGGCATGGAGATCCAGGCCGCTTCGGGCAAGCGGGACCAGCAGTATCAGGACAAGGCCGGTGGCAAGAACGGAAAACCCAGCAGCCGCGGGCTGCACAAAGCAGGGCGCGGCGAGGCGCACGGCTCGGGCGGGGTCGCGATTACCGGCACCCCCCGGGTCGATCCGACCCTGCAGCATCCACGGTGCGTGTTCCAGGTGCTCAAGCGCCACTACACGCGCTATACCCCAGAGACGGTGTCCGACATCTGCGGCGTGCCCGTCGACACCTTCCTCCAGGTCTGCGAGTTGCTCGCGGAGAACTCCGGAAGGGAGCGCACCAGCTCGTTCATCTATTCCGTTGGCTGGACCCAACACACCGTCGGCGTGCAGTACATCCGCACCGCGGCGATCCTCCAGCAGCTGCTGGGCAACATCGGCCGGCCTGGCGGCGGAATTATGGCGTTGCGCGGGCACGCGTCGATCCAGGGCAGCACGGACATCCCTACCTTGTTCAACCTGCTGCCCGGCTACATCCCCATGCCGCACGCGCACTCCAACGAGGACCTCGACGCGTTCATCGAGGCGGAGTCCCCGAAGAAGGGCTACTGGGCGGAGATGCGGGCCTACACCGTCAGCCTGTTCAAGTCGTGGTGGGGTCCCGTCGCCACTCCGGACAACGACTTCTGCTTCGACTACCTGCCCCGGCTCACCGGCAATCACTCCACCTACGAGACCGTGATTGCTCAACTTGCGGGTGACTGTAAGGGCTACTTCCTGCTGGGCGAAAACCCTGCGGTCGGGTCGGCCAACGCCAAGATGCAGCGCCTGGGCATGGCCAACCTGGAGTGGCTGGTGGTCCGGGACTTCTCGCTGATCGAGAGCGCCACCTGGTGGAAAGACGGCCCGGAGATCGAATCCGGTGAGCTGAATCCGGCGGACATCGGCACTGAGGTGTTCTTCCTGCCGGCCGCGGCGCATACCGAGAAGGACGGCAGCTTCACCAACACCCAGCGGATGCTGCAGTGGCATCACCAGGCCGTCGAGCCCGGCGGTGACGCGCGCAGTGACCTGTGGTTCACCTTCCACCTCGGTCGGATCATCCGTGAGAAGCTGGCCGGAAGCACGGACGAGATGGATCGGCCGATCCTTGACCTCACCTGGGATTACCCAACCAAAGGTTCGATCGCCGAGCCCGAGGCCGAAGCGGTGCTCGCCGAGATCAACGGCTGGGACGCTGAAGGTGCGCCGTTGAGCTCCTACGAGCAGCTCAACGAGGACGGCTCGACGGCATGCGGCTGCTGGATTTACTGCGGTGTCTACACCAATGGGATCAACCAGGCAGCACGGCGCAAACCAGCCATGCTGCAAGACTGGGTAGCCAAGGAATGGGGCTGGGCGTGGCCAGCCAACCGCCGGATCCTCTACAACCGGGCTTCGGCCGACCCGGACGGCAAGCCGTGGAGCGAGCGCAAGGCGCTGGTCTGGTGGGACGAGGCCAAAGCGAAGTGGTCCGGACACGACATTCCCGACTTCAGTGCGGCCAAGTCACCGCACTACCGGCCGCCGACCGGCGCGACCGGTGCGGATGCGCTGTCCGGGGTGGATCCCTTCGTCATGCAGGCAGATGGCAAGTCGTGGTTGTTCGTGCCGGCTGGGCTGACCGACGGGCCGCTGCCGACGCACTACGAGCCGCAGGAATCGCCGGTCCCGAACCTGCTGTACCGCCAGCAGCGCAACCCGGTGCGGCAGATCACCTCGTTGGTGCACCCGAACGACCGGTTCCAGCCCAGCGGCGGCGAGCCGGGCACCGATGTGTTCCCGTACGTGTGCAGCACCTACCGGATCGCCGAGCACCACACCGCAGGCGGGATGACCCGATTCCTGCCCTACCTTGCCGAGCTGGCGCCGGAGTTCTTCTGCGAGGTGTCCCCGGAACTGGCCGCCGAGCGCGGCCTGGAGCACGCCGGCTGGGCCACAATCATTACCGCCCGGGCGGCGATCGAGGCGAGGGTCATGGTCACCGAGCGGATGACGCCGATGACCGTACAAGGCAAGCGGCTGCACCACGTCGGGTTGCCCTACCACTGGGGTCACAGCGGCCTGGTCACCGGAGACCCGGCCAATGAGCTGATGCACCTGTCGCTGGACCCGAACGTGCACATCCAGGAAGTCAAGGCGCTGGCCTGCGACATCCAGCCGGGCAGGAGGCCCCGTGGGCGTGCCCGGAACGCGCTCGTCGAGCGCTACCAGCGCCGGGCCGGAGTCACCGAGCGGACCGGGACGGAGGTGTGAGATGGCCCCGGTAGACATCCAGATCGGACGCCGGCCCGGCGTAAACACTGACCCCGCTACCCAGGGCGGTTACCAGGATCATCCGCCGAGGATGGGGTTTTTCACCGACACCAGCGTGTGCATCGGCTGCAAGGCCTGCGAGGTGGCGTGCAAGGAGTGGAACGCGATCCCGGAAGACGGCCTGGTGTTCACCGGTATGTCGATGGACAACAGTCAGGGGCTTGGCGCCAGCACCTGGCGGCACGTGGCGTTCATCGAGCAGCGCAAACCCATCGCCGCGCGGGACCCCGGTGTCCAGCACGACGGGGACGGGGACTTCCGCTGGTTGATGGCCAGCGATGTGTGCAAGCACTGCACGCATGCCGCCTGCCTGGACGTGTGCCCCACCGGGTCGCTGTTCCGCACCGAGTTCGGCACGGTGGTGGTGCAGGAAGACATTTGTAACGGCTGTGGTTACTGCATCCCGGCCTGTCCCTACGGCGTCATTGACCAGCGCAAAGGCGATGGCCGGGCGTGGAAGTGCACGCTGTGCTACGACCGGCTCAGCGTAGGTCAAGAGCCGGCCTGCGCGAAGAACTGTCCGACCAACTCCATCCAGTTCGGGCCGCTGGATGAGCTGCGCGAGCGGGCCGATGCCCGGCTGGCGCGGCTGCACGAGGCGGGGGTGACCGAGGCCAGGCTCTACGGTCGAGACCCGCATGACGGCGTGGGCGGGGACGGCGCATTCTTCCTGCTGCTCGACGAGCCCGAGGTCTACGGGCTACCGCCGGATCCGGTGGTGACCACCCGGGATCTGCCGTCGATGTGGAAGCACGTCGCAGCTGCGGCGGTGACGCTCATCGGTGGTGCACTGGCGGCGTTCGCCGCGGGAAGGCGGATCTCGTGACCGAGCTTCAGCAGGCCACAGGTAGCTCATCGGACGTCACCAAAGACGGGCTGCGCGGTGTCCATCCGGACCGTGACGCGCTGACCGGCGTAGCTACCGGCAAGTCGAGCAGGCTACGCGGCCGGCAGCGGGACGGGGCGCCGACCGTTCCGGACGCGGAGTTCACCTCGTACTACGGCCTGCCAGTGATCAACAGCCCGGTCTGGTCGTCGCCAGACATTCCGGGGTACCTGTTCCTAGGCGGGCTGGCTGGCGCGGCATCGCTGCTGGGTGCGGGAGCGCAGGTAACCGGACGCCCGGCATTGGATCGGGTGAGCAAGACCGGCGCGTTCGCTGCCGGCGCGCTCTCGCTGGTCGGTCTGGTCCATGACCTCGGCCGCCCGTCCCGGTTTTTGAACATGCTGCGGGTGTTCAAGGTGACCTCCCCGATGAGCGTCGGGTCCTGGTTGCTGAGTGCCTACGTCCCGCTGACCGGAATCGCCGCGGCCAGCGCACTGTCCGGCCGACTGCCAAAGATTGGGACCACGGCGACGGCGGCGTCGGCGCTGCTGGGCCCCGCGGTGGCGTCCTACACCGCCGCGCTGATCAGCGACACTGCCGTGCCGGCCTGGCACGACGGCTACCCGGAAATGCCGTTTGTGTTCGTCGGCTCGGGGGCGTCCGCGGCAGGCGGGCTGGGTTTGCTCGCCGCACCGCTGAGCCAAAGCGCGCCAGCGCGGGCGATGGCAGTATTCGGCGTCGGCACCGAGCTGGCCTCCTTCGAGCGGATGGAGCGCCGCATCGGAATGACTGCCGAGCCCTACTCTCAGGGCCGCGCCGGAATGTACGTACGCGCCAGCAAGGTGCTGGCCGTAGTTGGACTCGCTGGTGCCGTGCTGGGCAGGCGCAGCCGGGTGGCGAGTGCACTTTCGGGCGCTGCGTTGCTGGCGTCGTCAGCCGCCACCCGCTGGGGCATCTTCCACGCCGGCATGCAGTCAGCCAAGGATCCGAAGTACACCGTTATCCCGCAACGTGAGCGAATCAAGGGCAAACAATGAAGCTGACCTCGAGACGCGGTTCGCGGTGGGTGGCTGCGCTGTGGGCAGTGCTGCGCATCGCGCTCGGCGTCGCCGCGCTGAGAAGGCCACGAATGGCGTCTCGGGCATGGGTCGGGCCTGACGCCTCCCGCGGCCTCACCCCCGTGGTGCTCGGCCGGGCCGCGGGTGGGCGTGACGTAGCGCTGGGCGCCGGCGCGGTGGCCTGCGCGCTGACCGGAGCCCCGTTAACCCCGTGGGTGCTCGCTGGCGGTGGCGCCGATGCGGTCGACGCCGTGGCCACCTGGCTTGTAGGGCCGGAGCTGCCGCGAGGGCGGCGCGCCTTGGTCACCGCGGTGTCCGCGACATCCGCGCTCACCGCCGCGTTCCTCGCCACGCAGGTCGATCGGCGCGTCCGCCGATAACCGGGTGGGTGTTTTCAGTCCTTGCCGCGGCCGGTCGCGGCATCTCGCATCTTGTCCACCACGGCTGCCGCCGCTCCGGCCGTCTTGAGCACACCCGGCTTCGGGGGAGTGTGCGGGTGCGGACGGGTGGGTGCCGCTTTCTTGGCGAGGGACATCCTCTTGCCGATCTGTTCGAGCTCCGAGCGGGCTATCCGCTGCGCCCTCGGCCAAACCTCGCGCTCCTCGTATGCGATGTGCTCCCGCGCATCGGAGATGACGCGGGCCAGCAGGGTTTCAAATGCGGGATCGCCCGGCTCAAGCTGGTCCAACTCTTGTAACACACGCTTGGCGGCCTGCTCCTGCTGCAATGCGGGTGCAGCCAGCTGACGGCCCTCCTTGAGCCAGTGCTGCACGCTCGGCCAGAAGAACTGCTCCTCGATCGCCTCATGGGCAGATTCCGCCATCACCAGCTCGGTGACGAGCCGCTTGCGGTCAGCGCTGTCGTTCAGCGGCGCCGACCGACTCTTGGCCTCCAGCTCATCGAGAAGCGTGAGCACTTTGATGTGGTCCTCACGTAGCAGCGCAATCGCGTCCATGTCCCACCCTTGCCTCGATCCACTTGCCGGTCTGTAGCGCATGCAGGGTCATCCGTCGCTTGTCATGCGTTCCTGTAGAAATGCGAGAGTCTGGCGGAGTAGTCGGGAGACGTGCATCTGCGAGATGCCGACCTGCTCGGCGATCTGGCTCTGCGTGAGTTGGTGGAAAAATCGCAGCATCAGGATCGTGCGTTGGCGGGGCGCGAGCTCGGCCAGCAAGGGCCGCAGCGTCTCACGGTCCTCGATGAGGTTCATGTCGGGATCGAGCTCACCAAGGTAGGTCGCTGTGGTATCCCCGCAGCTGAGCATCTGATCCAACGACGAGCTTCGGTACGCTTCTCCGGCGTGCAGCGCTTCGAGCACCTTTGAGGTAGGCAACCCCAACCTTTCGGCGATCTCGGTGGGTCGGGGAGATCGTTCCAGTTGCTGGGACAGTTCCGCTCGCGCGCCCCGGATGGCCAGGCTGAGATCCTTGAGTCGGCGCGGCACCCGGGTGGACCAGGCGTGGTCGCGAAAGTACCGGCGTAGTTCGCCGGTGATCGTGGGCACTGCGAAAGACAAGAAGTGCAAGCCGCGCGCGGGTTCGAAGCGGTCCACGGCGTTGACCAGGCCCACGGTGGCGACCTGGATCAGGTCCTCCAACGGCTCACCGCGGCCGGCGAAGCGGCGTGCGATGTGCGCGGCCACCGGAAGGTAACCGCGGATCACCGCATCGCGCAGCCGCTGCCGCTCGGGGTCGTCGGAGGCCAGCTCAGCGTAGCGTCGCTGGAGCATCGCCATGGCCGCATATTCGTCCTGGTCTGCCTCGCCAGCGTGCGATACATCCTCGACACGGTGGTTCTGGGGTTTGTCTGTGCCGGTAACCGGCGGCAAAATCTCGAACAGGCAATGCAGCCCGGTGATTTCCAGCGCCCGAGCTACCCCTGGCCGGTGCGGGGGTCTCAGCTGCAGTGTGGTGCCCTGGTGTGCGGCGGTGTTTCTGGCACTGATCAGTACCGACAGTCCCGCGGCGCCGAGGAAAGAGACACCACCCAAGTCGATGATCAACTGTGCCGGCCGCGTGGCAAGCACACTGCTGATGTGGTCGTGCAGCGGTGCTTCAGTGAGCTTGTCGATCTCGCCAACCACCGAGACGACCACGACCGCGGGATCGGGCTCGTCCACCATCACCGCAAACGGTTCGGGGCCGGCTACCGAGCTGAGGACCATCGTGGGTGACGCGGACCAGCTGTGCGGCTGGTGTGCTCGATCGGTACTCATGCAGCCCCCCGCAGTGGACGCAGACTCCCGTGCAGCCGAAGCCACCCCGGCCTACCAGGCCCACTAGGAGTATCCGCATCAAACACCGCGCAAACGTTGCGTTGGAACAACGATTGAATCAGCGCGTGGCGAGTCACCGCGAGCGACTGGACAGCTGCTGTGTTGAAGTCGGCGACAACACGGCGGTAGAGCGCCTGGTGTGGTCGGTTATTCCACGGCGGTGGGCCAGAAGTAGGGCAGTTGCTGGTCGGCGTCGGGGAATAGAGGCTGGTAATACTCCGGGTTCTTGCGTACCAACGCCGCCTGATGGCTGCGGTGGAGGCGTTCGTCGCCGAGCCAGCCGGGGACGTTGCCCAGGCGCGCCAGCTCCTCCTGACTGCGCGGCGGTCGCAGGCCGGCCTCCGCGAGATCGGCTCGGATGGTCGCTGCGCAGGTATCGGCGCACCCACGACGTATCCACTCGTCGCAGACCGCCAGCCCGTACGCCGCGATGGCTTCCGGATAGCCCATCCACATGCGCACCACGGGATGGCGTTTCCAGCCATAGATCTCCCGGGTCACGGCTCGCAAGACCTGGAGCGCCTCGACTCGCTGCTTGCCCAGCCGACGGTTGTCCAAGGCCGCCGCGCTGGCGGCGAAATCCGGGTAGGGCAGGAAGGTCTGCACTATTGCAGCCTTCCCCGGATTCCGGCCGGCTACTGCACGGCCAGCTGCCTAGTTCGCTGGCGAGCAGGGCGCGCCACTGCGCCGTGCCCACGGCCACCGCGGGGCTGGCGGTGTGGCGAGTGCAAACCGGCGCCTCCAACAGGTCTGTATGAGTTCCAGTAGTGGGCTATCTCCTTGGTGCCGCGGTGGGCCGCTGCCCGGCCCCTGAGATCTGGCTGGCTAAACCCGCCGGCAGTATCCGGATGGTGGCTGTAGAGCCCGGCGAGATGAAAAATGGAGTGTCGAAGTTATACGTGGCGAAGGTGAGTTGGGGTGGACTTCGAGTCGGTGGCCGACGAGCTGTACGCGCTGCCCCGCGACGAATTCACGCAAGCGCGCAACGCCGCCGCCAAGCAGGCCCGCGAACATGGCCACCGCGAGATGGCCGAGCAGATCGGCGCGCTGCGCCGGCCGTCCGCGGCGGCGTGGGTGGCCAACCAGCTGGCACGGGAACAACCCAAAGAGATCCGTGCTCTGGTGGAGTTAGGCGATGGGCTGCGCGAGGCGCAGCACCGGTTGCAGGGCGAGCAACTACGCCGGCTGTCGACCCAGCGTCATCAACTGGTGCACGGCCTGGTTCAGCAGGCCCAGGCACTGGCCCGCGCGGCTGGGCATCCGGCTAGCGAGACGGTCACCCGCGAGCTGACCAATACCTTCACCGCCGCGGTGAACAGCTCTGCTGCGGCACAGGCGCTGGCCCAGGGGCGCTTGACGTCTGCTTTGGACCCTGCCGACGCAGCGACCGAACTGTTCGCCGCAGCCGCGCCGGCCACCCCGAGTGCCCCGGACGGCAGCGGCTTCGGAGACCGCCGGGATGAGCGACTGCACCAGGAGATAGAACACGTGCGCAAAGAAGCAACCGACGCCGATGCCGCCCGCAATGCGGCGCAGCGCGCGCTGAGCACTGCCGATCAGGCAGCCCAGGAGGCGGCCACGGTCCGGCAGGAGTTGCGTGCCCGCCTGGAGGACGCCGAGCGGGCCGAGGAGGAGACGCACCGCCGGGCGCTGGCGGCACGGCGGGACTTCGAATCAGCCGACCGCACTGCTCGGGACGTGTGGCGCCGGGTACACGATCTCCAACGCCGGCTCGACCAGCACAGCGGCGAGTGAGAAGCGGGTACCAACGGGGTACTCGACGCTAGGAGGTGAACCGCGATGGCACGGGCTATCTGGAGCGGGTCGATCAATTTCGGGCTGGTGTCGATCCCAGTCGGGCTGTACAGCGCGACCGAAGACCACACCATCCACTTCCACCAGTTCCAGCGGGGCACCGCCGACCGCATTCGGTACCAGCGGATCAACGAGCGGACCGGCGAGGAGGTCGACTACGCCGACATCGTCAAGGGCGCCGAAGTCGGCGGCGGTGACTATGTGATCGTCGAGCCGGAGGATCTGGACGCCATCGCTCCCGGTCGCTCCCGAACTCTCGATATCACCAGCTTTGTGGACCTGGATGAGATTGATCCGGTCCATTTCCAGAAGACCTACTGGCTTGCCCCCGCCGACGACCAATACACACGCCCCTACGGGCTGCTCCTGGAGGCCATGGCGCGAACCAACCGCGCCGGTATCGCCACGTTCGTCATGCGGGGAAAGGAATACCTCACCGCGATCCGCGCTGATGAGGGTGTGCTCGCGCTGCATACCTTGTTTTTCGCCGACGAAATCCGCAATCCGACCGACGAGCTGGAGAACCTTCCGGACCGGAAACCGGCGAGCGGTAAGGAACTCGACATGGCTAAGACGCTGATCGAGTCGATGAGCGGGCCGTGGCACCCGCAGGACTACCACGACACCTACACCGAGCGGGTGGAGCGGCTCATCGATGACAAGCGCCGCGGTCGGGAGATCGTCACCGAGGCCGCACCCCCCGAGCCCACCGAGATGTCGGATCTACTGGAGGCATTGCAGCGCAGCGTTTCCGCCATCAAGCGAAAGGCATCGTGAGCGCTCCGCCTTGCGGCAGGCCTGTACGTCCCAGACGGTGTCGCCGACGAACACCGCTTGCGCCGCAGGCACTCCAGCCCGTTGCAGGGCGACACGACAGGTCAGGCTCTGGCTTGCGAACCCACCTGCTCCGCGCCACGCGGTGACGTGCATGTAGTTGGAGTCGACCAGAGTGCCATCGATATCGACAGCACGGCACCTGTCGTGCGCTCAGCGTAGTCGCGATATAACGCGTCCAAACGCCGTCAAGCCTGCCGGTAGTGTTGGCAGCGGCCGTGGACTGCGCAGTCGAGGCGCCCCGTGACCGGGGAGGTGGTGGGGTGGCTCCAGAGCTGCCGGGGGTGTTCGCGTGGCTGGCCCCTATCCTCGACTCGTACGGTTACCTGGCGGTCTTCGGCTTCCTGTTCGTAGAAAGCTTCGGTGCGCCTGTCCCTGGCCAGACCATGCTGATGGCCGCTGGGGTCTTCGCCGGAGCCGGCAGGCTCAATGTTGTCGGGATTGCAGTGCTGGGCTTCCTCGCCGCCGTCGCCGGCGACAACGTCGGCTACTTGATCGGGCATCTTGGTGGCCGGCGGCTGGTGCTTCGGTTCGGCCGCTACATCTTCGTGACCGAAAAGCGGCTCGCCAAGGCTGAAGACTTCTTCGCACGCCACGGCGGAAAGATCGTCGGCGTCGCCCGATTCATCGACGGCCTGCGCCAGCTCAACGGCGTCGTAGCGGGTATCGCCGGGATGCCGTGGCAACGGTTTCTAGCTTTCAACGCACTAGGTGCGGCCGCCTGGGTCAGCGTGTGGACCTCTGTCGGTTACGTCGCTGGCGGTCACCTCGGCGAGATCTACCAGCAATTCTCCGAGTATCAGATCGTGCTGCTGCTGGTGATCGGCGCTATCGCCCTCGCCGTGGTAGCTCGCTGGTTGTGGCGCAGACAGCGCCAGCGCCCCGCCGCTACTCGGCCAGGGCAGTGAGGGCGTCTGCCAGGGTGAGGTAGCTGTCGAACCGCTCCAGCAATCCGGTCACCTCAAGCGGGCGCGCCACGGCACGGGTGACCACACCGGCGATGTGCAGCTGGACTTCTGGGGTCTGCTGAATCAGTTCACGGGCGTCCAGCAGGCAGTTCAACCCGCTGGACCCAAAAAAGCGCACCGCTTCCAAGTCCACGATCAGGTGCGCCGGAGCGGCAGCGAGTTGTTCGTGAATGCGAGCCGCCAGCAGTGGGACAGTGAGGGCGTCGAGCTCACCATCCACGACCAGCACGCACACCCCGTTGGCCGGCTGCTTCACGACCAACCCGAGCAGGTCGTTACCGACACCCACCGGCAGCTCGTTGGGTCTTCCGCCGGCAACAGGTAAGATCGTCATCCCTGAAGATTCGGCTGAAGGGCCATCGGAGGATGGGTCGACCCGCTTGTCATGCGGATCCTTTGCGGTCGCCACCGGTCCGCTCCTCCTCGTTCACCCAGCACACAATCATGACATCGGGTTGCACCGAGCGCGGTCGTCGTTCGTGTCATGTCGCACGCAGACGGGGGTCTGGTGACTACCGATCAGCGTATGCCAGCAGGCGGCACTCAGCCTGGTGGCGTCGGGTGAAGTTCGTCGTGTCTGCCGGAGGATACGGCGAGGTAGCTGCGCGGGCCTAGACCTATCCGGTGATCAGGTAACGATTGGCCATCTCGCTGTTGCCGACGAACAGTGACATCGGCGGTGGCTCGCTGGGAGCGCTCACCGGTGCCCGTACTTATCGTGGCCTGTTCTGGGACCTCCTCCGGTACCGCAACCTCGACCGGCCCATCATGCCGCGAACCCTGCACAGACGCGTACCGCTGTGCAGTTTTGCGTGATCGGGCTTAGCTGGCGGTTCGTAGGGCGCCGAAAAGGGCCTCCTTCTCCTCGGCCGGCCCGGCGGCAAAGTAGAGCGCGTTCGCGTCGCCGAGGCTTTCTCCGTTGCCGAAAAGAATATTCCAGATACCGTCAATCTCGATCGGTGCGCCTTCTTCATCACGCAGGTAGTCGACGAACTTGCCGGTGGAGTCGTCAAATGCCGCAATCCGCCCGGCGCCGCCGAAGTTGCCCACCAAAAGCTTGCCACCCATCGGGCCGAAGCTCGGCGGAGCCAGCGCAACGCCCCAGGGCGCGTTGAGCCGGCCGTCGTCGGCAAACACCCGGACCAAGCTGCCGGTGGAGGTGAATTCGGCCAGTTTACCTTTGTCCGGGTGGCCTGCGGTGGTCTTTTCCTGTTCCTTGTTCAGCGAGTCCTCTTCCCCGGCATCGAACGCTGGGCCGCCTGGCTCCGGCTTGTCGGGCGCCTTGGAGATCACGTAGCTCACCAGCACCCGGTCACCGATAGTGGTGACATTCCACGGGACCGGATCACCTGCCTTGGCTTTTTTACCCTTGGTCGCATCGGCTGGGTCGATGGGGTCGCCCGTGGCGAACGGGTTGGCGAAACCCTGGGTTGGTACCAGCTTCCAGTTCTTGTCGAACTGGCGAATCTGCGGGTCGGCACCGAAGTCGGCGGTCCAGAGCGTGTCGAAGCTACCCTGCTTGAGCGCTATCCCGAAGAACTGCATCCCTTGCGGCTCTCCGTTGAACACTTCCTGGCTGGGGCCGTCCACCCGGACGACCTTGCCGTCGGGACCACGCTCGCCCCAGGCGGCGATACGTCCGGAGTCGGTGGCGAAAATGAACCGCGACGAGCCCTCCAGCATGACCTTGCGGCCGTCGACCTGCGCTGGCTGGTTGGTCACGACGAACTTGTCCGAGTTGATATCGGCACCATTAAAGATCACGCCGGTGGCCTTACCGATGGACGTGTCCTCGGTGCTGGTATCGGTGCCAGGAATGGTCACCGCTTTGAGGGGATCCTGATGTAGCTCACGCATCTTCTGATCGCCGGATTTGGTGACGTCGCCGACGAACTCATAAGACGCGTTGCCGGCGGCCACCCAGAAATGTCCTCCCGCGCCTTTGGGGCGGATCGCGATGCCCCACGCGTTGACCATGTCCGGAATGGTGAAGCGGGCCTTGTACGCCTCGGAGTTGGCCGCCAGGTTGACCTGGCGGTAGTGGTTGTCCGGCGATGGCGCAGGGCCGGAGCTGCTGGTGGTAGTAGCCGCGCCGCCGCAGGCAGCCGCGGTGAGGCAAGCAGCGAGGCAAGCCACGACCCGAGGGACCAGCCCGACACGTCCGCGCAGATGCATAAGGGGCTCCCAGTAAACCAGGCTTAAAAGTGGAGTAAGGGTAGGCTTAGTAGACCGGGCGAATCAAGATAGGCAAACGTAACCGACCGGGCACGCAGTGCGGTGACAACTGGTAGCGGCTGGCGGTAGCTGTGTGCCGCGGGCGCTGTTCCGGGCGATGTTCCAGCGATGCTGCGCCGGAGGAGTGACAGGTCTGGGCATACTCCTAGAAACCTGTATTCTTCCCCAGGCCCACTACCCTGAGGAGATCTGTGGTGACGCACGATGACGGCGCGGCGTCGTAGGAAGTCGGGCTCCGGGCCCTCCGCCACTGCTCTGATCGCTTGGGTCGGTGGCTCCCGAACGCGCATGGCCGACGACGCCAGCACACCCACCTGCACGACCAGCCGCGCAGGTGGAGATCGGCTGATCGGCGGCCGAGCCATCTTGTTCGGCCGCGCTTGCGGACTGGCCGCGGGAACCCTTCTGGCCTGCGGATCGGTGTTGGTCGGCGCGACGCATGTCGGTGATGGTTCGCTCACGACGGATAGTGCGCCACTGCTCAACCCCCCGCCGGACCTGCCAGCAGGAACCGCGGGAGCTCCGGAGTTCGGGGAGGAGGCGCCCGCTGAGCCGGCGCCTGCGGCTCCGGATCCGGTCACCGCGCAGGCGGTCACTGAACCGCGTCCGGTTGTTGCGCCCCGGCTCGGGCCCATTCGCCGGAACGCGCCGGTATCTGTGGATATGCCCGCCCAAGCGCCGCAGCACCCGGACATCGCGCCGCGACAATGGAGTCCACCTTCGCAAGCTCGTGATCACGCTCCAGGGGCCCCGACCGCGCCGATCGGGCCGGTACTGGATCCCGCGACCAGGGAAGTGGGCCGGGTCGCGCCGGTAGGTGGTGGCGTATTGCCCTCGACGAATCCCAGTACGCGACGCGCGGGCAGCCAATTTGCCACACCAGGTGACAAGCAGACTTCCTATCGCCGCGATGAGCCGGCGAAGGCTAGTTCACTGGGCGCGGTGGACACCGTCAATAAAGTTGTGACGCCCGTTGAGAACACCATTGCACCGGTTCTTGAACCAGTTACCACGCAACCGCTTATTCAACCGGCTGCGCAACCGGCGATGGCAATGCTGACCTCATTGCTGCCGATCGGCTGACGTCGGGACCGCGGCTAGCGGTTATGGTGGTCACTCCCACCGGCGGGCCAGCATCAGCACTGCCTGGTCGTAGATTCCCTGCGCCTCAGCGGGAAGCTCGTTGCGTACGACCAGTGTCTCCAGCACCGCGAACAGGTCGGCAATGACATCCCGTTCGCTGGTGTTGAGCTGATTAGAACGGATCTTTGCCTGCGCTAGTCTCGGCGCAGCAGACTTTGCCGAGGTAGCTACTTGGCGGTTGGCGCCTTCTATGAGCAGCATATCCTCCGACTTTCGAACTCCGTGCTGCGAGCAACGCGCTAGCAGCGGTAGGCGGTGTCGGCCACCGCTTGTCTGCGGATGGCATACCCACGTGCAAGTGCCGTCTAAACCCGGCTAAGCCCCGCTAAACCGATGCACTAAATCGTGCGCTCGAGTTCATGTGGCGCCGCTGGTAGTGGGGGTAATCACCTGCCAGGTCTGCTACCCGGATAGCATCGGCAGCATCGACAACGTCAATCGCCATCGCCGTATCGCCAAGGAGCTCTCGTGGTCGCGCCGTCCTCACCCGTCCAGCCCGCCCTGCGCGTGACGGTGCCGGCTGGGACCACCGCGGGAGCAGCGCTGCGAGACGGGGGAGCACTCACCAGCGGACCGGATGCTGTCGTAGTCGCTCGAGACGAACAAGGCGTGCTCCGCGACCTCGCCTGGGTGCCGGACCGCGACACCGAGGTCGAAGCCGTATTGGCCAGCAGCCCCGAGGGGCGCAGCGTCATCCGGCACTCCTGCGCACACGTGCTCGCCCAAGCTGTGCAGCAGCACTTTCCCGGCACCAAGCTCGGCATTGGTCCGCCCGTGACCGATGGTTTCTACTATGACTTCGACGTCGAACGGCCCTTCACCCCCGAGGACCTGACGGACCTCGAGAAGGCCATGCGCAAGATCATCAAATCGGGTCAGCGATTCTCACGACGGGTATTCGGCTCGGTGAGCGAGGCCAAACACGAACTGGCGGACGAGCCATACAAGCTGGAATTGATCGAGCTCAAAGGGGCCGGCTCGAATGCCAGCGTCGACTCTGAAGAAGTCATGGAGGTCGGCGCAGGCGAGCTGACAATCTACGACAACGTGCACCCGCATAGTGCTGACGTGGTCTGGAGCGACTTGTGCCGGGGCCCGCACGTGCCCACCACCCGGCACATTCCAGCATTCAAGCTGATGCGCACTGCAGCCGCCTACTGGCGGGGTAGCGAGCAAAACCCGCAGCTGCAGCGGATCTACGGGACAGCGTGGGAATCAACTGAGGCGCTGGAACGGCATCTGGAGTTACTCGCTGAGGCGCAGCGGCGTGATCACCGCAAGCTCGGCGTCGAGCTGGACCTGTTCAGCTTTCCCGACGAGATCGGATCCGGGCTGGCGGTGTTCCACCCGCGTGGCGGCACCGTTCGCCGGGTCATGGAGGACTACTCCCGGCGTCGGCACGAGGAGGCGGGCTACGAGTTCGTCAACTCGCCACATATCACCAAGGCGCAGCTGTTCGAGACATCGGGACACCTGACCTGGTACGCCGACGGGATGTTTCCTCCGATGCATCTCGATGCGGAGCTGTCTGCGGATGGAACGGTACGCAAGCCCGGCCAGGACTACTACCTCAAACCGATGAACTGCCCGTTCCACAACCTGATCTACCGTTCCCGCGGCCGGTCGTACCGCGAACTACCGCTGCGGCTGTTTGAGTTCGGGTCGGTATACCGGTACGAGAAGTCTGGCGTGGTGCATGGCCTGACCCGGGTGCGCGGCATGACCCAAGACGACGCGCACATCTATTGCACACCCGAGCAACTGCAGGGTGAGATCCGCTCGCTACTGACTTTTGTGCTCGACCTGCTGCGCGACTTCGGGCTGGACGACTTTTACCTGGAGCTGTCCACTCGGGACGACGAAAAGTATGTCGGCAGCGACGAGCAGTGGGAGCAGGCGACCGACGCGCTACGCCAGGCCGCGGAGGCTAGCGGCCTGGCATTGGTTCTCGATCCCGGTGGGGCGGCCTTCTATGCGCCCAAGATCTCCGTGCAGGCCAAGGATGCGCTGGGGCGCACGTGGCAGCTGTCCACGATCCAGGTCGACCTCCAGGAGCCGGACTTCTTCGAGTTGGAATACACCGCGCAAGACGGTTCCCGGCAGCGCCCATACATGATCCACCGGGCACTGTTCGGATCGATCGAAAGATTTTTCGGGATCCTTACCGAGCATTACGCCGGCGCCTTCCCGGCCTGGCTGGCGCCGGTGCAGGTGGTCGGGATCCCGATCGCCGACGAGCACGTCGAGCATTTGCAGCAGGTCGCCAAGGCGCTGCGGGCGCGGGGCATTCGCGTCGAGGTCGACGCCTCGGACGAACGGATGCAGAAAAAGATCCGGACCCATACCACGCAGAAGGTGCCGTTTCTGTTGCTGGCCGGGAGCAAGGACGTCGAGGCCGGCGCGGTGTCCTTCCGGTTCCGCGACGGCACCCAGATCAACGGCGTCGCCATCGAAGACGCGGTCAGCGCCATCACCGGTTGGGTGGCCCGGCGGGAGAACCGCTCGCCCAGTGCTGCGGAGCTGCCGATAGGAGAGTCGTGACCTCCGACGCACTCGGTCCCGCGGAGGCGGCATTGTGACCGTCGAGGGTCAGGACGGGGTCGGTGCGCCAGATGCGTGGCAGCGGCTGTGGACGCCGCACCGGATGGCTTATATCAAGCAGGAGGGGAAGGCCGGATCGGAGACTGGCGCCGGACAGTGCCCGTTTTGCCGGATCATCGCCATGGACGACGCTGAGGGTCTGGTGATCGCTCGGGGCGCCACTGTCTATGCGGTGCTCAACCTCTATCCCTACAATCCCGGCCACCTCATGGTGGTGCCCTACCGGCATATTGCTGACTACCCCGACCTGACCATTGAGGAGATCACCGAGCTGGCGACCTTTACTCAACAGGCCATGCTCGCTGCTCGCCGCGCAGCTGCCCCGCATGGCTTTAACATCGGGATCAATCAGGGCTCCATCGCCGGTGCGGGTATCGCTGCACATCTGCACCAGCACGTGGTTCCCCGGTGGGGCGGGGACGCGAACTTCATGCCGGTTGTGGGTGGGACCAAGGTGCTGCCCCAGCTGCTAGCCGAGACTCATACGCTGCTAGTAAACGCATGGAAGGAATTGTCCTGACCAGGTTGGGAAGGTGGTGCCGCTGATGGTGTTTGGTCTGGTGGTCG
>DATELN010000238.1:0-2984 GCA_035276605.1 Pseudonocardiaceae bacterium
GCCACGCCCGAGCTGCCCGCGCTGCGCCGCGCCGTCGAGCGCGCCGACGCTGCGGCCCGGGCGGCGGCCATGCAGCAGGCGGTGCAGAACCGTCTCGGGACGCCTTACCAAGCCGGCAACAACCACAGTCTGGACGGCTGGATCGCCAAGGCACTCGGTTTGATGGGCCTGCCACAGGCGCTCGCCGACGGCGTCAAGACGATCATCATGCACGAGTCCGGTGGTAACCCCACCGCGATCAACAACTGGGACAGCAACGCCGCGGCGGGCACTCCGTCCCAGGGACTCATGCAGACCATCCCCAGCACCTTCAGGGCCTGCGTGCTGCCCAGTCTGGCCGACAGCCCGATCACCGACCCGGTGGCCAACATCACCGCCGGCGTCCGCAGCATGATCGCTCATCACGGGATCGGCACGGTGATGGCCGGCGGGCGGCGGGATGCTCGCGGCAACTACATCGGCTACGGCGGGGCCGGCTGTGGGA
This sequence comes from Pseudonocardiaceae bacterium, assembly GCA_035276605.1. Lineage (GTDB taxonomy): Bacteria > Actinomycetota > Actinomycetes > Mycobacteriales > Pseudonocardiaceae. The sequence goes on from DATELN010000238.1 coordinate 485, forward strand.
CCTATAACGCCAACCTCGACGAGTACGCGCCCCAACTGCGCAAGCTGTGGAAGGACGAGCCGCTACCCGGCCTGCCGGGAAAGTGACCCTCATCCGCTGACCCACATCCTGCTTGGCCTCACATCGCTCGGGGAAGCCCTGCGACGCCCGAGTTGTTGCTGGGGTTGTCACTGGGTTTGTTCAGGGTCCATGCCACCTATGACGGGAGGGGTTCCGTGGCAGCAGAGCAGGCGCAGCCGGTGCAACGGGTGCTGGTCGTCGCCGCCCATCCAGACGACGTGGACTTCGTATCTGCTGGGACGATCGCCACCTGGACCGACGCGGGCCTTGAGGTCGCGTACTGCATTCTCACCGACGGTGACGCGGGTGGTTTCGACCCGAAGGTGCCCCGCTCGGCGATCGCCGGTATCCGGCAAGACGAGCAGCGCAAGGCGGCCGCCGTGCTGGGCGTCACCGACGTCGAGTTTCTCGGCTACCCCGACGGCCGGCTGGTGGTGAGCATCGAGTTGCGCCGCGACATCACCCGGGTCATCCGCCGGGCACGCCCGGATCGGGTGGTGGTCCCGCCCCCGCAACGTGACTTGCGCAACGTCTACGTCAGCCACCCCGACCACCTGGCGGCCGGGGAGGCCGCCCTGTGCGCGATCTATCCCGATGCGCGCAACCCGTTCGCGCATCCGGAGCTACTCGCCGAGGAGGGACTGGAAGCGCATACCGTCCGCGAGGTCTGGGTGGCAGTCGCTCATGAGAAGGCTGACCACTACGTCGACATCACCGACACGTTCGACCGCAAGATAGCGGCGTTGCGAGCGCACACCAGCCAGACCGCGCACATGACCGATCTGGATGGGCGGTTGCGGGACTGGGGTACTCGGCAGGCCCAGGCCGCCGGGTTCCCAGAGGGCCGGCTGGCCGAGGGTTACCTCCTACTCGACACCCGCTGATTCGCTGCCGGTGAGCAGGACGTGGGCCACCAGTTCAGGATTGTCGTTCATCGGCACGTGCCCGCACCCGGGCAGCCGCAGCAGCCGCGCGTGCGGGATCAGCCGCATGATCGCCTCCGCGCGGGGCCGCCGGAACAGCAGGTCACGGGAACCCCAGGCGATGGTCACCGGCACGTCACTATTGACCTGGCTGGCGAAAATGATCCGGTCACCAGCGGCCAGGGTGGGGCGAAAGCCCACCGAGTGGATCATCGCCTGCATGTCCTCAAGCAGCACCCGTGGCTCGATCAGGTCCGGACGGCCGAACAGGAGGCCGCACATCAGGGTTCGCCCCGCCGGAGTCTGGGACAGCCGATGCGCCAGCTTCGGCGGCATGTGGCACGCGGTGCGGCGCACCTGGCGCACCATGGCGAGCGAGACTCGCCGCCCCATCGGGGTCCAGAGTCCCGCCGGGGACAACGCGGTGGCGGTGCTAACCATCCCGTGGTGGGCCAACGCCAGGGAGATCAAGCCACCCATTGAGTTGCCCGCCACGTGCGGCCGGTCCAGCCCCAAGTCGGCGAAGAACTCCTTGAGAATGATGATCGCGGTGTCCAGCTCGTAGGGCAGGTGCTCCGGCAGCGGCGGTGACTCGCCGAATCCCGGAAGATCGAGGCAAATCACGTCGCGGTACTGGGCTAACCGATGTACGACTGGAAGCCAGCCCTGCCGTCGGTGACCCGCTCCGTGCAACAGGACCAGCGGCGGCCCGCTGCCACATCGGTCATAAGCCAGCTGCACAGCGACCACTGTATCGGTTGTGACTCTCCGGTAACTAGTGCTCTAGGGTGGGTGATTGGGCCGGCTGATGGTCGCCAGCTGCTCAAAGGCGGCTGACGTTGTTCTGTGCTCATTCGGGCGACAAGGAGATCGCTGCTCGTGGGCTTATCGTTGACCGAGGCCCAGATTGCGCGCCGGCAGGCCGCGACACCGCGCATCTCCTATCCGCCAGTGCTGCCGATCAGCCAGCACGCCAGCGAGATCGCCGAGGCGATCCGGGACCACCAGGTGGTGGTGGTTGCCGGGGAGACCGGGTCCGGCAAGACGACCCAGCTGCCCAAGATTTGCCTGGAGCTGGGTCGCGGGATCCGCGCCACCATCGGGCACACCCAGCCGCGCCGGCTGGCGGCGCGCACGGTGGCCGAACGCATCGCCGAGGAACTCGGCGTCGAAGTCGGTGGTGTGGTTGGCTGGAAGGTGCGCTTCACCGATCGGGCCCGCGAGGACACCCTGGTCAAGCTGATGACCGACGGCATTCTGCTCGCCGAGATCCAGTCGGACCCTGATCTGCACCAGTACGACACGCTGATCATCGACGAGGCGCACGAACGATCCCTCAACATCGATTTTGTGCTGGGCTACCTTAAGCAGCTGCTACCCCGCCGGCCCGATCTCAAGGTGATCATCACGTCGGCGACCATCGACCCGGAGAGATTCTCCCGGCATTTCGACGGTGCCCCGGTGATCGAGGTCTCCGGCCGCAGCTACCCGGTGGAGATCCGGTACCGGCCCTTTGG
>DATELN010000239.1:0-8998 GCA_035276605.1 Pseudonocardiaceae bacterium
GCTAGTTGCCGCGGGCTACCAGGTGGCCACCATCGATAACCGTGGCATTCCGCCTTCAGACGCATGCGCCGCCGGGATGACCATCGACGATCTGGTGGGTGATACCGCGGCGTTGATCGAGCATCTGGGTGGCGGGCCAACGCGGGTGGTGGGCACTTCGTTGGGCTCCCGCGTCGTGCAAGAGTTGGCGTTGATGCGTCCAGACCTGGTCTCGCAGGCCGTGATGATGACCGCGTACGGAAGGCCCGAATGCGTGCAGTCCATGCTGTCAGCGGGCCAACGTGCCCTGCACGACGCGGGCATTGAGCTGCCGCCGAACTATCATGCAGCGATCACTGCCTTGCTGAATCTTTCCCCGCGTACCCGCAACGATCAGTCGGCGGTGCAGGAATGGCTCGATTTATTCGAGTTCCGCGGCTCTCGCATCAGCGCAGGAGTGCGAGCCCAGTTGGAAGCGGAGGACCTGCCTGACCGGCTTGCCTCCTACAGCAGGATCCGGGTGCCGAGCCTGGTGATCGGTTTCGCCGATGACCTGATGATCCCGCCGTATCTAGCCCGCGAGGTAGCTGAGGCGATCCCGGGAGCTCGATATGAACAGATCGACAGTTGCGGACATTTTGGTTATCTCGAGCGCCCTGCTGAGGTCAACAAGCTCCTCGTGGAATTCTTCGCCTCAGCATGACTGTTACAGCGGTATCAGTCCATCCTGCTCTCGGCACGGCCCAGCCGACGCATAAGCATGCTCGCCAGTGCCAGGTACTCCAAAGTCTCGTCCAATGTGAGTGGGACAGCACTGGCTGCACTGCGCAGGGACCCCAGTCCGAGGACGGCACCAATGAACAAGAGACGGAAGCCCTCCCGCTCGTCCCGCGCTGATTCCCCCGTCGTCGTGGTGATATCAAGTCGCGGGTGTCGCATGTCGAAGGCAAACTCCATCAAGGTGCGCCCGGACTCGTTGCTAGCCGTCAGAAACCGGACCCGATCCTGAACCAGCTGCACTGCCTCGAAGACCGCTTCGGACATCCGTCCGTCCTCCGCCAACGCAAGAGCGACGGACAACGCGGGATGCAACTGCGGCGCCATAACCTCCGGGAAGGCTGCCCGCTCAGCCGGCACGCAGGTAACTTCGATGTGATCGGCCATGTTACTTGCACCGGGCATGTGCGGATGGACGACGTCAATCGCGACCATCATTTGTGGCTTATCGTTAGAAAGCCGGTGCTCTAAGTAGTCTCCTGCCTGCACGTCCGTGCCAATCGGCAAGCGGATTATATTGCCCTCAACCCGAGCCGGAGACCCCCAACGTTTTTGTATGCCCTGCTGCTCGTGCCGCATTATCGAGACGTAGGCCGTAAAGAAAATGATTTTCACATCGACGACCGGGCCGCTAGCAATACCTGGCACAAGGGGTACATCACCGTGCTCTCTCGGGTCAGCTTCTCACCAACCCATCGGAACACGACACGCCATAGTTACAGGGGCGGCAAATACTCGGGAAGTCGTTACATCACGTCAAAGGAAGAACACCGACCGTCTCAGCACTCCGCGTAACGGCATTCGCAAGATGCGTTACAAGGACGGCTAGATTTAATACTGCTTTGGGCGACCTAGGACCTCAGGACGGGCGGATCACGGTGACGGTGCCGTCGCCGCGGGAGGTGATGTAGGCGGTGCTGTCGGGGGCAACCGCGACCTGATCCGGCGTGAAGCCGACATATGAGGTGCTGAGCACTGTCGAGTTCTCGGTGTCGATGACGCTCATGGTGTCTTCGCCGACATTGACCACGAATGCGTGGTGGCTGTCCGGGGCAACCGCCAGCCCGCGCGGGTTGAGGCCCACCGGGATGACATTGTTGACCTTGAGCTTGAGCAGGGACTGAACGTAGCTGAGGTCGAGCTGCCTGGGCGCGTCGATCACGCTGACGGTGTTGTCGCCGTAGTTGGTCACATAAATGTGCTTGCCGTCGGGATCGATGGCCACCTTCTGCGGAGCGCGGCCAACGAGGATGGTGCGCACCAGCTTCTGGTTCTTAACGTCGATCACGCTGACGGTGTTGCTACCCGTGTTGGCCACATAGGCAAACTCGCCGCGGGGATCGATGGCCACGCCATCGGGCTGGATTCCGACGGGCACCGCGCCGATCACCTTGAGAGTGGCGCTGTTGATCACACTGACGGTGCCGCCGTAGTAGTTGGTCACCAGGGCGTAATGATCACGGGGAAAGACGGCGACGCTGGCCGGGTTCTGGCCGACTGGCACATTTTTGATCAACTTGCCGCTGGCGGTGTCGATCACGCTGACGGAGTTTTCCGAGAAGTTGGTCACAAACGCGTGCCGGCTATCGGGATCCACCGCCACCCCAAGCGGGTTGGCACCGACGTGGATGCTACCGACCACGCGCTCGGTCTTGGTGTCGATCACCCGGAGAGCGTTGTCGGCGTAGCCAGCGACGTAGGCGTGCTTGCCATCGGGATCGACGGCAATCCCTTGCGGGTCACCGCCGATGATCACGGTCGCGTTCGGGTTGTCCGCCGCAATAGCAGTACTCACCGCGCCCACCACCGTGGTGGCGGTAACCACCGCCAGCATCGGGACGAGCATCGCCACCCAACGCCGGGACCCAGGTCGGGTCCGGCGGGCTGGCTTGCTCTTCCGATGCCTGCCTGCGGAGCGGATCGTCATACTGCTCTCTCCCCTTGGTTGCCGAAGCAGGGCGACGCCACAAGGAGTAACGACGGTCTGGTTGTTGCGTTTCGCGCCGCGCCGGAAAGACACGCCGAGCGGTCAGCCGATTGCACCCGCACGTGCCCTCAGGCCAGCGGCAGCAAGACGCGGAAGGTGGTGCCGTGCCGGGCGGCGGTGTGCAACTCGATCCGGCCGTTGTGGGCTTCCAGGATTGCCGCGGTGATCGCCAGACCGAGCCCCGAGCCACCACGGTCCCGGCGAGCACCGGAAAGGCAGCGGTAGAACCGGTCAAAGACCTGGGTGGCCTCCTCCGCCGGGATGCCCGGACCGTCGTCGTGCACCTCCAGCACGCCCAACGCCGGCGGTGTGTTGTGGTTCAGCTGCCCAGCCTGGGCCACCGGCGGCGGTCCGGTAATGGACGCGTCGTGCGAGCGCACCGCCAGCCGCACCGGAGTGCCGGCCGGGGTGTGCGTCAGCGCGTTGGTGACCAGGTTGCTGACCACCTGCCGGAGTTTGTCCTCGTCGCCCAGCACGTGCACGGGGTCACTACCTGGCGTCAGCGTCACCGGGCGGCCCGGTTCCCGAGCTTGCGCGTCGTGCACCGCGTCGGCGGCCAGCACGAGCAGGTCGACGTCGGTGATGTCTAGCGCCCGCTCCTGGTTCAACCGGGCCAGCAGCAACAAGTCCTCGACGAGCACACCCATCCGGGTGGCTTCCGCCTCGATCCTTCCGGTGAGCAGCTCGATCTCGGCGGGCGTACGGGCACCACCACGGCGGTACAGCTCGGCGAAGCCACGGATGGACGTCAACGGGGTGCGCAGCTCGTGTGAGGCGTCGGCGACGAACTGGCGCAGCCGTTGCTCGGAGCGCTCCCGTTCGTGAATGGCGGTGGCGAGCCGGCCCAGCATGACGTTCAGCGCGGCGGCGAGCCGGCCGGTCTCGGTACGCGGGTCGCTGGCTGGTACCCGACGCTCCAGATCACCGCCGGCGATGGCTTCCGCGGTGCGCTCAATGCGGGTCAGCGGCCGCAGTCCGAGCGCGACCACAACCGTGGCAACCACCCCGATCAGGGCGAGCACGATGCCGCCGACGATGCACTCGATGATCAGTAGCCGTCCCAGCGTCGCCTCCACCGAAGCCAGCGGCACGGCGATGGCGACGATCCGGCGGTCCGGCAGCTGCACGGCGCGGACCTGCCAGCCGCTGCCGCCGGCCAGGTCGGGCACCGTGAATGGGTTGTTCAAGCGGCCCGGCTCCCAGGTGGGTAGCCGGGGACCAGCCGGCTGACCCGGCTGCTGACCGATCTGTAAGTCAGTCGTGCCGTCAGGCCTGAAGACGGTGATGCGGTAGTCGCTGGGCACCCGTGGTGGGGTCTCGAAGACCCGGTGGACGGAGAAGTGCGCTAGCTGCTGGTCCACCCGGCTGAGCAGGTAGTGGCGCAACAGCAGCACGCTCGCCCCGCCAAACAGCGCCAGACCGACCGCGGAGAACACCAGCAGCGCGGCGATCAACCGGCCGCGCAGGGTCAGCGGCCTTCTCACGACACACCGGTACCGAGCGCGTCCCGGGGCAGTCGCAGCGTGTACCCAACGCCCCGGATCGTGTGGATCAGCGGCAGGCTCGTCCGGTCGATCTTGCGGCGCAGGTAGCTGATGTAGGACTCGACGATCCGGCTATCGCCGCCGAAGTCGTAGTTCCACACCCGCTCCAGGATCTGAGCCTTGCTGACCACCTTCCCCGCGTTAATCATCAGGTAGCGCAGCAGGTTGAATTCGGTTGGCGACAGCTGCACCAGCTGGCCGGCGCGGCGCACTTCGTGCGCATCCTCGTCTAATACCAGGTCGGCGTAGCTGATGGTGGTGGCGTCTTGTTCGCCGTTTCGGGTCGGTTGGGTGCGGCGCAGGATCGCCCGCAGCCGCAGCACCAGCTCTTCCAGGCTGAACGGCTTGGTCACATAGTCGTCGCCGCCCGCGGTGAGTCCAGCGATCCGGTCATCGACGCCGTCGCGGGCAGTCAAAAACAACACCGGCAGCTGCTCATACTGCGCGCGTAACCGTCGAGCGAGGGTAAATCCGTCGCAGTCCGGCAACATCACGTCCAGCACCACGATGTCCGGACGGACCTGCGCGGCAGTACTGAGGGCGCCGGCAGCGCTGTCCGCCGCGTGCACCTCGAAGCCGGACAGACGCAGCGAAGCCGACAGCAACGCCAAGATGTTCGGCTCGTCATCAACGACGAGCACATTGGCTCGATGCGGGTCTTCCACGCTGTTCAGCATGGCTCAGTGCCCTGGCAGCCAACTGGCAGGGGCCGAAAGTCACCAACCGTTGTCCAGCCGGACTCATGGATGCTTGTGCACTCCCTGACCCGGTCTCGCGCGGTCTTATGGATCCTTGTGCACCCTCTCGCGCGGGAAGAGTGGGCGTAACCAGTGACCTCTCGCCGTCGGAACGACAGCCGTAAGGCGAGGGCGCTAAGCCTGTCCGCGTCCAGTACGGCAGGCAGCGTCATGCTGAAATGGCGGCTATTCGTCAGGCGTCCAGCTCGTCGAATGCCGCTCGCGCGGCCACCTGCTCCGGCTCGGGAACGGGTCCGGCCTCGCGGTCCCAGGTATCCAGCAGCCCACGCAGTGCCGCCTGCCGGGCTAGGCACTCAACATGGATCCCCAGCGAAAGTCAGGCGAGGCAGCCGCAGCCGCTGTCATCCCAAGTGTTGGTGAGGACTCCGGCGTGCGGCGTCGACGGCCTGGTAGATGCGCTGGTCGGATATCGGGTACGCGGTGCGCAGCTGTTGGGCGAAATAACTGACCCGCAGCTCCTCGATCATCCAGCGGATCTGCTGGACCTGCGGCACGTCGCCGAGGTCATGGCGAAGCTGCTGGTACGCCCGCGCGACGGCGTCGATGCGGTGCATCCAGCCGGCGTCGCGATCCGGGTCGCGCGGCAGCGTGTCCAGCCGGCGCACGACGGCCCGCACGTACCGCACTAGATCGGGTAGCCGCTGCGCGCCTGTCGCGGTGACGAAGCCAGGTCCAAGCAAGCCCGCCAGCTGAGCCCGAACGTCGGCGACCGCGTGCGCCAGCACCGGGGCGGTGAGCTCGGCCAGCTTGGTCTCCGCGGTGTGCACAGCGCTGACGATCTGCTGGACATGCGCGAGCACGGCCTGCGCCACGCCGGCCAGCTCGCCGCCGGCACGATCGCGCAACGCGGTGAAGCCTTCCTCGTCTTGAGGTGGGCCACCGCAGGCGGCGATCAGCACGTCGGCAGCGCAGGTGATGCAGTCCACCAGCAGCGCTTCCAGGTCACCGTCGGGATTGCGGGCCAGTAGCAGTCTGGCGTGCCGGTCGAGGCTGCGCTGCACCGATTTGGTCAGTCCGGGCATCGCCAGCAACAGCAGCCGCCGGGTGCCCGACCACATGGCGTGGCGCTGCTGCGCCTCGGTGGGCAGCAGGGCGACGGCAACGCTGTCACCCTCGTCCACCAGCGCGGGGTAGCCGGTGACCAGGTGACCGCCCTGCTCGTACTGGTAGGTCCGCGGCAGGGTGCCGACATCCCAGCTGCGCAGTCCCCGCCGTTCCAGGCCGCCACCGGCCGCCGATAGCGTGGCCTGCAGCTGGTGCTGCAGCTGATGAGTTAGTGCCGTCAGGTCCTTGCCTTGGGCGAGCACGGCCTGGCGATCGTGAACCTGGAACGTGATCGTCAAGTGGGCTGGGACCTGATCAAGCCGCCAGTCGGCCCGGCGCACCGGCACGCCTGCTTGGGTGAGTTCACGTTCCAGGGCGTCCAGCAGGGGCTGCTGGTAGGGCGTCATCCCGGCCAGCAGGGCCCGGGCCTGGTCGGGAAGGGGCACCAGCTGGCGGCGCAATGGCTTGGGCAACGACCTGAGCAGCGCGACGACCAGTTCGTGGCGCAGGCCAGGGACCTGCCAGGTGAATGGCGCCGGGTCGATCTGGTTGAGCACCTGCAGCGGCACGTGCACGGTTACGCCGTCGGCGTCGGCGCCCGGTTCAAACCGGTAAGACAGCTGTAACGGCAACTGAGAACCGGATGTCCAGGTGTCGGGGTAGTCGCGCTCGCTGACGGCCGCGCCGGTGGTCAGCATCGCAGGGTCGAAGGTGAGCAGGTCGGGCTGGGTCTTGCGAACCTTGCGCCACCAGCTGTCGAAATGCCGGGCCGAGACGACCTCGGCTGGGATGCGCTGGTCGTAGAAATCGAACAGGGTGTCGTCGTCGACGGCGAGGTCGCGCCGGCGGGCCCGCGTTTCGAGTTCCTCGACGTCGTCGAGCAGGGCACGGTTGGCGTGGAAGAAGGCATGCCGGGTGTCCCAGTGGCCCTCGACCAGCGCGTGGCGGATAAACAGCTCGCGGGACAGCTCGGGATCGATCCTGGCGTAGTCGATCTTGCGGTCGGTCACGATCGGGATGCCGTAGAGGGTGACCTTCTCGTAGGCCACCACCGCGCCGCGGTGACGTTCCCAGTGCGGCTCGCTGTAGCTGCGGTGGACCAGGTGTTCCGCCAGCGGTTCCACCCACTGCGGCTCGATCCGCGCCACGGTCCGGCCCCACAGCCGGGAAGTTTCCACCAGCTCGGCGGCCATTACCCAGCGCGGCGGCTTGCCGAACAGCGCCGATCCCGGGAATACCGCGAAGCGGGCTCCTCGAGCGCCCAGGTAGTCCCGGGTTTCGGCGTCGAACAGCCCGATGTGCGACAGCAGCCCGGCCAGCAACGAGATGTGCACCTGCTGGGTGTCGGGAGGCGCAGTATTCGCCGTCATTTTGAGGCTGCGGGCGATGCGGCGCAGTTGGCTGTACAGGTCCTGCCACTCCCGCACCCGCAGGTAGTGCAGGTACTCCCGCTTGCACAGCTTGCGGAACTGGGTGGACGACAGCGCCTGCTGCTGTGCGTCGAGATAACGCCAGAGGTTGAGCAAGCTGACGAAGTCGGAGGTGCGGTCGGCGAAGCGGGCATGCTGCGCGTCGGCGGCGGCTTGGGCGTCGGTGGGGCGCTCCCGTGGATCTTGGATGGATAGTGCCGCCACGATCACCAGCACGTCGTTCAGGCAACCGTTGTGGGCAGCGGCCACCACCATTCGCGCCAACCGGGGGTCCAGCGGCAGCTGCGCGAGAAGGCGCCCGATTCGGGTGAGCTGTGGGGTTAGGTGGTCTTCAAGGCCACCCAACTCCCGCAACACCGCCAGGCCGTCAGAGATCTGCCGGCGATCCGGCGCGTCGATGAACGGGAACGCCGCCACGTCACCGAGGTGCAACGCGGCCATCCGCAAGATCACCGACGCGAGGTGAGTGCGCAGGATCTCCGGGTCGGTGAACTCCGGTCGGGACTGGAAGTCCGGTTCCGAGTACAGCCGGATGCAGATGCCGTCGGCGGTGCGGCCGCAGCGCCCAGCGCGCTGGATTGCCGATGCCTGCGAGATAACTTCAATTGGCAGCCGCTGCACCTTGAGCCGGCGGCTGTACCGGGAGATCCGGGCCGTTCCGGGATCGATCACATACCGGATCCCCGGCACCGTCAACGACGTCTCAGCGACGTTCGTCGCCAGCACGATCCGCCGCGTTGGCCCCCCTCCCTGGCGTGTCGCGTCCTGGTGTTCGGTGTGTCGCACCCTGGTGCCCGGTGGCTTGAAGACCCGGTGCTGCTCGGCCGCCGACAGCCGCGCGTACAACGGCAGGATCTCGGTATCGGTGAGCTTCAGCGCGTGCAGCGCGTCACGGGTGTCACGGATCTCCCGTTCACCGGACAGGAACACCAGGATGTCGCCACGGCCCACGCGGCGCAGTTCGGCCACCGCGTCGCAGATCGCCTGAACCTGATCTCGATCGTCAGGCTCATCGGCGCCCGACCCAAAGGGCCGGTACCGGATCTCCACCGGGTAGCTGCGGCCGGAGACCTCGATCACCGGGGCACCGTCGAAATGCCGGGAGAATCTCTCCGGGTCGATGGTCGCCGACGTGATGATCACCTTGAGATCGGGCCGGCGGGGCAGCAGCTGCTTGAGGTAGCCGAGCAGGAAGTCGACGTTGAGGCTGCGTTCGTGCGCCTCGTCGATGATGATCGTGTCGTACCGGCTCAGCGTCTTGTCGGTCTGGATCTCGGCGAGCAGGATGCCGTCGGTCATCAGCTTGACCGACGCATCGCGCTGCAGCCGGTCCTGGAAACGCACCTTGTAGCCGACCACCTCGCCGAGCGGCGTCTTCAGCTCCTCGGCGATGCGCTTGGCCACGCTGGACGCGGCGATGCGGCGCGGCTGGGTGTGGCCGATCAGCCGGCCCTTCTCGCCCGGCTTGGCGTTGAGCTT
>DATELN010000240.1:0-3317 GCA_035276605.1 Pseudonocardiaceae bacterium
CGCGCTGCAGACGACCTCATTGGCCGCTGGTCCGGCCAGGGTGCGGTCCGCCTACCCGGCGCTTTCGACCTGTCCCGAACGCACGGAACCCTCCATGTCTGCTAACCCGCCCAACCACCCCGGTAACCCCGATATGTCTCCATGTCGTGGTGCTGGTGGGGGAGGCGGGGACGGTTTGTACCAGGGGGAGATCGCGTCGGTGCTGGTGACGGAAACGCAGATTCAGCGCCGCATCACCGAGCTCGCGCAGCAGGTGGCCGCCGACTTCCAGGCTGAACACTCAGACGGTGACCTGCTGCTTGTTGGGGTGCTCAAGGGCGCCGTCATGTTCATGACCGACTTCGCGCGAGCGTTGCCCATCCCGGTCCAGCTGGAGTTTATGGCGGTGGCCTCCTACGGGTCGGCGACCTCGTCATCGGGGGTGGTGCGCATCCTTAAAGACCTGGACCGCGACATCGCGGGGCGCCACGTCCTCGTCGTAGAGGACATCATCGACTCGGGGCTGACGTTATCGTGGTTGCTGCGCAACCTGATGACCCGCCGACCAGCCACGTTGGAGGTGTGCACGCTGTTGCGCAAACCGGACGCCATCCAGATTGACGTCCCGGTGCGCTACATCGGCTTCGACATCCCCCAGGAGTTCGTCGTCGGCTACGGTCTGGACTATGGCGAGCGCTACCGTGACCTGCCTTACATCGGCACCCTGGCACCCGAGGTCTACGCCGATTAGCGGTTCCGCGAGCATCTCGACGTGGTGTATGCCGAGACGCTAATGCCGTGCCGTGACGGGCACCGAGAATGGGGGAGGTTTACGCCGCTGGCGCAGCGTCTACTCAGGGGGTCAACTGAGGTCATCATCCACCAACCGAGAACCCGGCCCGCCGGGTAGGGTGGGGGCAACGGAAGTGCTCTGCTGTCCTGCGACGGTCTGCTAGCACCGCATCACAGCGCACACGTAGCACAGTCAGCTCAGGAGGGTCGAGGCCACCGAGGGCCGTAGCCGAATGGACCGCAAGAAAATACTCCGCAACCCGCTGTTGTGGGTGGTAGCCGGGTTGCTGCTCTACTACGCCTTCGGCTTCCTGCTCGACGACACCCGGGGGTACAGCCAGGTCACTACCTCGCAGGCGTTGACGCAGCTCGCCGACCACAACGTCAAGCAGGCGACGTTGGAGGACAAGGAACAGCGGCTGCGGATCACCCTGGACCACCCGATCCAGGGGGTCCAGGGCACCAAGGTGATGACGCAGTACCCGGAGCAGAGCACCGACCAGGTCACCCAGGCACTGCGCGACGCCCAGATCCCCAACGGCTGGGACACCAAGGTGACCCAGCAGTCTCTGCTGTTCCAGGTCCTGATCTACCTGATCCCGCTGGGCCTGCTACTTCTCCTGCTGCTGTGGATGATGAACAACGTCCAGGGCGGCGGTAACCGGGTCCTCAACTTCGGCAAGTCCAAAGCCAAACAGCTGTCCAAGGACATGCCCAAGACGACCTTCACCGACGTCGCGGGCGTCGACGAGGCCGTCGAGGAACTCGAGGAGATCAAAGACTTCCTCGCCAACCCGAGCCGCTACCAGGCGCTCGGCGCCAAGATCCCCAAGGGCGTGCTGCTTTACGGTCCGCCCGGCACCGGCAAGACCCTGCTAGCGCGCGCGGTGGCCGGGGAGGCCGGCGTGCCGTTCTACTCGATCTCCGGCTCGGATTTCGTAGAGATGTTCGTCGGCGTCGGTGCCAGCCGCGTCCGGGACCTGTTCGAGCAAGCCAAGCAGAACGCGCCGTGCATCATCTTCGTCGATGAGATCGACGCGGTGGGCCGCCAGCGTGGTGCCGGCCTCGGCGGCGGGCACGACGAGCGCGAGCAGACCCTGAACCAGCTGCTGGTCGAGATGGACGGCTTCGACGCCCGCGGCGGCATCATCCTCATCGCCGCCACCAACCGGCCCGACATTTTGGACCCGGCGTTGCTGCGGCCCGGTCGCTTCGACCGGCAGATCCCGGTGTCTGCGCCGGACATCCGCGGCCGCCGCGCCATCCTGGACGTGCACTCCAAGGGCAAGCCGCTGTCCACCGACGTCGACCTCGACGGGCTGGCCAAGCGCACCGTCGGCTTCTCCGGAGCCGACCTGGCCAACGTGATCAACGAGTCCGCGCTGCTCACCGCACGGGAAGGCGGTCAGCAAATCAACGGCGCTGCGTTGGAAGAGGCGGTCGACCGGGTGATAGGCGGTCCGCGGCGCAAGAACCGGATTATCTCCGAGCAGGAGAAGAAGATCACCGCATACCACGAGGGTGGTCACGCGCTGGCGGCCTGGGCAATGCCGGACATTGACCCGGTGTACAAGCTGACGATCCTGCCCCGAGGGCGCACCGGCGGGCACGCGCTGGTGGTGCCCGAGGACGACAAGCAAATGATGACCCGGTCGGAGATGATCGCCCGGTTGGTGTTTGCGCTGGGCGGCCGCTCAGCAGAAGAGCTGGTCTTCCACGAGCCGACCACCGGGGCGTCGTCGGACATCGATCAGGCCACCAAGATCGCTCGTGCGATGGTCACCGAATACGGCATGAGCGCGCGGCTGGGCGCGGTGCGCTACGGCCAGGAGCAGGGCGACCCGTTCCTCGGCCGGTCGGCGGGCCGGCAGCCGGACTACTCGCTGGAGGTCGCGCACGAGATCGACGAGGAGGTGCGGGCGCTCATCGAGGCTGCGCACACCGAGGCGTGGGAGATCCTCAACACGTATCGGGACATCCTTGACGAGCTGGTCGTGGAGTTGCTGGATCGCGAAACTCTGCAACGTAAGGATCTTGAACGGGTCTTTAGCAAGGTGGAGAAGCGGCCGCGGATCACCGCGTTCAACGACTTCGGTGGGCGCACCCCTTCGGACAAACCACCGATCAAGACAGCTGGTGAGCTGGCCAAGGAGCGTGGCGACCCGTGGCCGCCGAGACGCGAGCCCACGCCTGTGGGAGTGGCGCCAGGCGCCGACGACCTGCCCGGCGGTCCACCGCACGGGCCACCCGGTCACCCCGGTCCCAACGGCGCCGGGCCGCACCCGGGCTACCCCGCGGGCATGATCAACGGTGGATCGACCGGACAGCCGGCGGACCAGTACCCGCGCGCCAGCTCCGGTCCGCCGAACTACGGTGCGCCGCCCGGATGGCGCCCAGCCACCGAGCCGCCCGCCCCGTCCTGGCGACCCGGACCACCGGTTGCGGGACCGTCGCAGGACAACCCATCCGACGAGCAACCGCCCGCCGGCTGAACCGGCGAATTGACACAGCGGCTGAGCGAATTGGACACCGAACGGCTGAGCCGG
>DATELN010000241.1:0-21402 GCA_035276605.1 Pseudonocardiaceae bacterium
AGCAGCGCCACGACGGCCCGCACCCGGGCGATCTCGCTGACTACGTGCCGCGCCCGCCGGCGCAGCACCACATCGGTGAGCTGCTCCACCCGGTGCGGCGATGCTTCCCGCAAGCTGGCGACCCCGAGAGCCGCCGCGGCCAGCTCGGCGCTGCGGCGGCGCTCGGCGTACTGACTATCGACGATCTGATGCGGTGCCCCGGTATCGACCACAAGCAGATGCAGTCCTGCGGCCGGGACATCCAGCGGCAGCTGCCGCATCGTCTGGTCCCGGCAATCCAGCAGCAAGGCGTGCCCCGCGGTGCAGCACAGCGAGGCCAGCTGATCCATCCCCCCGGTCGGCGCACCGACGATCTCGTTCTCGGCGCGGCGACACGCCGCAGCTAACCGCGCCCGCCCAGCGGTGGTCGCGCCCAGCCCGAGCCCGCACAGCTCATCGATGGCCAGCGCGACAGCGCATTCCAGAGCGGCGGACGAGGCCAGCCCCGCTCCGGGCGGTACTGAGTCGCCGACGAGCAAGTCAAGCCCGCCGGCTGGATGCCCCAGCGCCCAAATCACGCCCGCCGGGTAGGCCGCCCAGCCGGGCGGATGGGCCGGACCGACCGTGTCGAGCGGACCATCCCAAGGTTGGGCAGCGCGGTGCCATGAACGTAGCCGCAGCCAACCGTCGTCTCGAGTCGCCGCGGCCACCACGGTGTGCTGCGGCAACGCCAGGGGCAAGCACAGCCCTCCTGCGTAATCCACATGCTCGCCGATGAGATTGAGCCGACCAGGGGCGGCCCACACGCCGTCCGGATCCCGGTCGAACATGGCGCGGAAGGCGACGCGCAACGTGGTGCTCACCCCAACTCCCGCAGCCTGCTTGCGATCCGTTCGGGCGTGGTGTCGTTAAGCCAGACGCCCATACCGGACTCTGACCCAGCGAGGTACTTGAGCTTCCCGGCGGCGCGGCGCACCGAGAAAAGTTGCAGGTGCAGCCGCGTCAAGTCACGTCCGGGACCGATCGGAGCCTGATGCCAGCCTGCGACGTACGGCACCGATCCATAGTCGCCCTGGTCGGCGAAAAAGTTGTCTACCCGCCGCAGCAGCGCCGGGTAGAGACTGGCCAGCTCCGAGCGTTCCGCAGCATCTAGGGCTGCGAGGTCGGGCACTGCACGGTGCGGCACGAGGTGCAGCTCCACCGGCCACCGGGCGGCGGCCGGTACGTAGGCCGTCCATGCCGTGCCCGCATGCACGACCCGTCGGCCAGCCCGCAGTTCGGCGATGAGCACATCGGCCTGCAGGTCGCGACCTGTGCGGTCGCGGTGCGTCGCTGCCTGCGCCAGCAACTGCTCAGTGCGTGGCGGCAGGAAGGGGTAGGCGTAGATCTGGCCGTGCGGATGTTGCAGTGTCACCCCAGTCTCCGGGCCGCGATTTTCGAAGCAGAACACCTGCCTGGTCGCGCTCATCGCGGACAGTGCGCGGGTTCGGTCGGCCCACGCCTCGATCACCGTCGCGGTCCGGCGTGGGGTGAGGTCAGCGAACGACGCGCCGTGCTCGCTGGTGAAACAGATCACCTCGCAACGCCCTAGCGCGGGCTGCTGCGGCCACAGTGGATCCTCGTCGACCAAGGCTGGTACCGGATGCCCGGTTGCGACGAGGGAGGGAAACCGGTTGTCGAAGACCACCACGTCGTAGTCGTCAGCGGGGATCTCAGTCATCGCACCGGGCCGGCTGGGGCACAGCGGGCATCGCGCCGCCGCGGGCAGGTGCGTGCGGACCATCCGGTGCGGAGCGAGGATGACCCACTCGCCAGTGAGCACGTCACGGCGCATCGTGGGATGCGGCTGATCCGAGAGCAACTTGCGGGGGTCGTGGAGGGCTCGAGTGACCTTGCCTGACACGTAGGGCTCACGGTCGTCGTAGTACGCCAACGTGCGACCATCGGCCAGGCGAGTGCGGGTGATCCGAATCTGGGCGCGCGGCTCGGGCACGCGAGTCAGCATGGCGCACGGGTAAAGTAGTGGGACGTCCTACCATTTCGCCACCCGACGGGATACCGTGCAGATCATGAGCGCCGCGCCACCCTTCACCCGTCAGTCACACCCCTGTCCGGTGCCGCCGCAACGGCGGGCGGAGATCCTGGCCGCGCCTGGCTTTGGCCGGTATTTCACCGATCACATGGTGGAAATCTGCTGGACGGCCGGCCGGGGCTGGCATGACGCCCAGATCGGTCCCTACCGGCAGCTCGTGATGGACCCGGCCAGCATGGTGCTGCACTACGGGCAGGCGGTGTTCGAAGGACTCAAGGCCTACCGGCAGCCAGATGGCACGGTCTCCTCGTTCCGGCCGTTAGCCAACGCTGCCCGGCTGCGCGCCTCGGCCCGCCGGATAGCCATGCCGGAACTACCCGACGAGCTGTTCCTTGGCTCGCTGCGGGAGCTGGTGCGCGCCGATCTTGGCTGGGTGCCCGCCGCGGGCGGCGAAGATTCCCTGTATCTGCGGCCGATGCTATTCGCCACCGAGGTCGGTTTGGGCGTGCGTCCCGCCAAGACCTACCGTTACCTACTCATCGGTTCCCCCGCAGGTCCGTACTTCCGCGACGGGTTACAACCGGTCGCCGTGTGGCTGTGCACTGAGTACGTCCGGGCAGCTCCTGGTGGTACTGGGGCGGCCAAGTTCGCCGGGAACTACGCCGCCTCGCTGTTGGCCCAGCAGCAAGCCGCCGACAAGGGCTGCGACCAGGTGGTCTGGCTCGACGCGGTGGAGCGGCGCTGGGTGGAGGAAATGGGCGGGATGAACCTCTACTTCGTCTTCGGTGCGGGATCGCAGGCTCGGCTGGTGACTCCGGAGCTCACCGGGGCGTTGCTGCCCGGTATCACGCGCGACTCCCTGCTTACCCTGGCCCGGGACCACGGCCTGAGCGTCGAAGAACGGCGGATCTCTACCGACGAGTGGGAAAAAGGCGTCCAGACCGGCGATATCTCGGAGGTCTTCGCCTGCGGCACCGCCGCGGTGATCACCCCGGTCGGCCGGGTGGCCCACTCCGGTGGGGAGTTCACCATCGGCACCGGCGATCCGGGCCCCATCACTGCCCAGTTGCGCGCATCCCTGACGGCCATCCAACGTGGCGCCGCCCCCGACCCCTACCACTGGATGACCCCGCTCACCTGACCAGGACCGGACCCGTTTCCCGCATAGGGAGATTCATCGGGTTGGCTGGGGATCATGCGATGGCGCAGGCGGCGAGGACGATGGTGGTGGTCAGCTCGCTGGTGGCACCTAGTACATCGCCGGTGACGCCACCGAGGCGGCGGCGGGTATGTGCGGAAAGCGCTACCACGGCGAGGGCGGCGACGGCGACGGCTAGCGTGCCGTGCCAGGGGCGGCCGGGTACCGCCGCCAGCCCGCCGGCCAGCAGGATGGCCAGCCAGGCCACGGCCACCGCGACAGGCTGGCTACCGGCGACCAGCGCGCCTAACCCCGTGGTCCGGGCGGCGGGCATCCCCTGGCGGGCACACCAGCTGAAGGCGGCTCGCCCTGCGGTCACCGCCAGCACCACGGGGATCAACCGGTCAGTCTGTACAAGAACACCGAACGCAGCAGCCTGCGTGGCCAACACCAACACCACAGCGACCACGCCGAACGGGCCGCACGAGCCATCCCGCATCACCTCTAGCGCCCGCTGTGCTCCGCCGTAACACCCCAGCCCGTCAGCGGTATCGGCGAGCCCGTCCAAATGGATCGCCCGGGTACACCCAGCCAGTGCGGCGACTACAATCAGCCCGTTAAGCAGCGCTGGTGCACCCAGCGTGTGCAACGCGGTCAACAGCGCAACGGCCAGCAGACCCAACCCCGCCCCGATCACGGGTGCCCAGTACAGCGCCCGTCGGGCAGTACCGCGATCCACGTCGATGAGCGTCCCGACCGGGAGGATCGTCAGCCAGGACACTGCCAACCGCAGGCCCCCGCTCATGCGGAGGCTCACGAGGTGGACAACGGTGCACCTGCTGGCCCGGACACGCCGGCTTCGGCGAAAGTCGCCATCTCGGCCAGTACCCGGACGGCCATCTGTACCAGCGGCAGGGCCGCCACCGCCCCGGAGCCCTCGCCCAGCCGCATGCCCAAGTCGAGGACAGGCACCAACTCCAGGTGCTGCAGGGCCAGGGTGTGCGCGGGCTCCACCGAACGGTGCCCAGCCACCCACCATTGCCGCGCGCCGGGCGCGAGCTCCTCGGCGAGCATTGCCGCTGCCCCGGCCACTACCCCGTCGAGAATCACCGGGGTCCGCCGGACGGCGGCCTGCGCCAGGAAGGCGGCCATCGCGGCGATGTCGGCACCTCCGGCGGTGCGCACCAGTGCGATGGGATCAGCCACCACCGGGCGGGCTCGGCGTAACGCATCGCGGATCGCGGCCGTCTTGCGCATCCAGCCGGCATCGTCTATGCCGGTGCCACGGCCCACGACAGCGACGGGCTCGGCGCCGGTGAGCGCGGCGACGAGCACCGCGGCGGGTGTGGTGTTGCCGATTCCCATATCGCCCGCGACCAGCAGATCGGCGCCGCGATCGATCTCCTCGTCGGCGATGGTCACTCCGGCGTGCAGCGCCTGGGTGACTTCCACGTCGGTCAGCGCGTCCTGCAGCTGGATCGCGCCGCTGCCGCGACGGACTTTGTGCCGGGTGACCATCGGCGGGGTGGTAGCGGTGGCGGGATCGCAGTCGACAGCCACGTCCACCACGCGCACGGTGGCCCCGGCTGCCGCGGCGAGCACGTTCACCGCCGCCCCACCGCTGAGGAAGTTGGCCACCATCTGTTGGGTGACCTCACTGGGATAAGCGGACACACCGTATGCCGCCACGCCGTGGTCTGCGGCAAAGACGACTACCTGCGGGCGAACAAACGCGTGCGGTGGGCAGGTCCCCTGGCAAGCGGTTGCCCACACACCCAGTTCCTCCAACCGACCCAGCGAACCGGCCGGTTTAGTCAGCTGCTGATGGCGGGCCACCGCCTGCCGGTGTGCTTGCTGGTCGGGTGGCGTGATCGTCGGAAACTCCACGCGGCCCTCCTGGTGCTCGGTGTCCATCGCCTGGCCCATCTTCGCCCCGTCTGAGTGACCACGGCGACGCACCTCAGCGCAGCTTGATAGGCAGACCTGCGACCAGCAGCAGTACCTCTTGGCACACCGCGGCAAGCTGGGCGTTGAGCGCGCCCAGCTCGTCGCGAAATAGCCGCCCCGCATGGGTCTCCGGTACCACGCCAAACCCGACTTCGGCGCTGACCAACACCAACCGAGCTGGGCAGGACTCCACCGCCGACACCAGCTCGGCGCACCGAGCGCGGCAGGCCGCCACCGCCTCGCGACCGCTCCATGCTCCGGCGTCGTCCAGCTCCCCAGCCAACCAAGTGCCGATGTCATCAACTAGCACTGGCACCGGACCGGCGTTGCGTAGCGCATTAGGTAGATCGAGCGGCTCAACCGTGCACCAGCCTGCGGGTCGGCGCGCCACATGTGCGGCAATCCGCGCCTCCCAGTCATCGTCATCGGGCCGGCGGCGGGCGGTTGCCAGGTAGCACACCACTGGCTCGCGCAGTAATCCTTCGGCGTGCGCCGATTTGCCCGAGCGCGCACCGCCGAGGACCAGCGTCCTCATCAGCCAGACGCTACCGTCGGATGCGCCGAACAGTAGACGGGAGCATGTCGATGACCTATCGGTGGCGCTACCTGAATTCTGGCGGCGCGCCGACACCTGGCCCGGACGTCACATTCTCCGACCAGGCCGACGCAGAGCAGTGGCTCGGCCGTGAGTGGGAGACCCTGCTCGACCGCGGCGTGGAAGCGGTGAGCCTACTAGCCGGGGACTCGGTGATGTATGGCCCGATGGACTTGCAGCCGTAGCCAGCCGCGCGTCACCGGACCGGGTCGCCGACACCGACACGTGGCTTGGGCACCCGCAACCGGCGCATCTGGGTGGCCCGGGTCATGGCGTAGAAGGCCAAGGCAGTCGCGGACTCCGACGCTTTGGGGAATCGTTCGCGGACCCGGCGGGTAATGCCGCGGCCCAGCACCACACCCTCGACGACGATCGCCACAAGCATCACCATCGACAGGAGCGAGACATACGACTGCACGACCGGCGATGGCACCAGAATCACCAGAATCACCAGCAGGGCCAGCGGCATGAATGCACCGGCCAGGTGGCGCCGCGAGTCCACCAAGTCGCGCACGTAGGCCTTCACCGGCCCGCGATCCCGGGGCAGCAGGTATTTCTCGTCCCCAGCGAGCATCCGTTCCCGGCGCTGGACTGCGGCACTGCGGCGTTCTTCCTTCGACCCACGCGTCCGGGTCAGGGCCTCCCGCTGGGTGCGAGGCGGCGGTGGGGCCGGACCGCGCTTGCGACCTTCCGCTTCCCGGCGGGTAGGTGTGGGCCTGCCCTTGCCGGAGCTACGGGCCGGTGGACTCGCCTCATGCGAGTTGGGATTGCTCTCCACGGCTGGCGCCGGCTCAGGGTCGGTGGCGCCGGAGCCGGTGTTGCCGCGCAAAAACCTCACACGACCAGCCTAAAGGTAACTGGCCGCGCATCGAACGGTTGCACGGCAATGTGTCACCATGGGAGGTGCGGAATCACTAGTTGGCCGCGGGCGTTCGCGTAAGGTAGAAAAGGCCGTCCGGGCCCAGCACAGACCTTCAGGGGAGAATCATGACCGTCGAGAACGTCGCCGGCACCCAGGTGCCCACGCACGGTGTCGAGCTTACCGACGCCGCCGCCGCCAAGGCGAAGGCGTTGCTCGACCAAGAGGGCCGCAACGACATGGCCCTGCGCATCGCCGTGCAGCCGGGTGGTTGTGCTGGGCTGCGCTACCAGCTGTTCTTCGATGAGCGCACGCTCGACGGTGATGCGACGCGGGACTTCAACGGCCTTGGTGTGGTGGTCGATCGGATGAGCGCTCCCTACCTGCAAGGAGCCGTGATCGACTTCGTGGACACCATCGAAAAACAGGGCTTTACGATCGACAACCCGAACGCGGGCGGCTCCTGTGCGTGTGGGGACTCGTTCAACTAGGACCTAAGACCCGAGCGCCCCGCTACACCTGCACGGGGTAGCGGGGCTCGGGCACCGCGGGGACGATCCGCTGCTCGACGAAGATTCCGTGCCACAGCATGAACACCAATACGGCCCAGATTCGCCGGCTGTAATCCCGTGGGCCCGCGCGGTGCTCATCGAGCATCCGGTGCACCGCGGCGACATCGACGAACTCGGCGGTACCCGAGTCGTCGACAATGCTCCGTGCCCAGTCGTGCAGGTCCTTACGCAGCCAGTGCCGAATCGGCACCGGAAATCCCAGTTTCGGTCGGTTCAGCACGTGCGCGGGCACGATGTCGCGCAGTGCCCGTCGCAGGGCGTGCTTGGTGGTCTCGCGGGTGATCTTCTCCTGCTGCGGGATGGTGGATGCCACTCGGAACACCTCGGGATCGAGGAACGGCACTCGCAGCTCAAGCGAGTTCGCCATGGTCATCTTGTCGGCCTTGACGAGGATGTCGCCGCGTAGCCAGGTGAACAAGTCCACGTGCTGCATGCGCGCCACCGGGTCCCAGCCGGCGGAAGCGGCGTAGGGAGACGCGGTGACATCGGTATGTGACACGCCCGGGTCGTAGCCACGCAGCACCTCGCGGAGCTGGTCATCGCGGAAGATCCGCGCGTTGCCGTAGTAACGCTGCTCCAAGGTCAGTGCGCCGCGACGAAGCAGGTCCTTACCGCGCACGCCCTCCGGGATCCGGGTGGAGATTCGGCCGAGTGTGCGGCGCAGGCCGCCGGGCACCTTCTCGAACGCGGCCAGCGACAGAGGTTCTCGGTAGATGGTGTAGCCGCCGAACAGCTCGTCAGCGCCTTCCCCGGACAGCACCACCTTGACGTGCTCCCGGGCCTGCCGGGCGATGAACCACAGCGGCACCAGCGCGGGGTCGGCCACCGGGTCATCGAGATACCACACGATCAACGGCAGCGCCTCGGCCAACTCGTCAGCTGAGACGGTGCGGATGACGTGCCGAACGCCGATCGCTGCGGCCGACTCCGCGGCCACGTCAACCTCGGAGTAGCCCTTCTGCTTGAAGCCGGTGGTGAAGGTAATCAGATCCGGGTTGTGTTCGCGCGCCAGCGCGGCGATCGCGGTGGAGTCGATCCCGCCGGACAGGAACGCGCCGACGGTGACGTCGGCGCGCATGTGCTTGGCCACCGAGTCACGCATCGCCGCGGTGATCTCGTCATGCAGCGCTTTGGCCTGGGCTTCGGAGCGAACCTGACGGGGGCGAAAATCGGGATGGAAGTACCGTTCGGTGATCAGCTTGCCGCCGGGGGAGAGGGTGAACGACGTGCCGGATTCGATGCGCGTGATGCCGGTGTGCAGCGATGCCGGTTCGGGCACGTACTGCAAGGTCAGGTAATGCTGCAGCGCGCGCCGGTCGATCGCCGTCGAGACTCCCAGCGAAGGTGCCAGCTCCAGCAGGCTCTTCTTCTCGCTGGCAAAGGCGACCCCGCCCGGCCCGGCGCAGCTGAACAGCGGCTTGATACCGAAAGGATCCCGGGCGCCGAAGACGACCCGACGTTGGGCATCCCAGATGACGAACGCGAACATTCCCCGAAGCCGCTGCACGGCGGCGGGTCCGAAATGGTGGTAGGCCGCGAGTACTACCTCGGTATCGCCTGCTGTGAGAAAGTTCACGTCATACGGTTCGCGCCGCAGTAATTCGCGCAGCTCGATGTAGTTGTAGATCTCCCCGTTGAACAGGATGGTGTAGCGCTCAGGAGCGTCGGGAGGCCCCCAGCGCAGTGGCTGATGTGAGTGCTCCAAATCAATAATGGATAGCCGGTTGAAGCCGAGCACCACATCGCTGTCGTGCCAGGTTCCGGTCTCGTCGGGTCCGCGATGCCGCTGGCAGCGCAGCGCCGCCATGACGTCCGACACCCGCAGTGCCGCGTCCTGCTGCGCGGTCAGTAGCCCCAGCAACCCGCACACCCGCTTGCCCTCCCATCAACGCTTGCCACTAGACCAGTTGCCGCAATCCCATGGCGGCTCAGTATGACCCCAGGCATGCCATGCCACTCGCGCCCCGGGCGAGCTGCGCTCGTCGCGCTGGGTTAGGCTCAGAGCTTGGTGGGCTGGCTGGCCGCGTCGGTGAACGAGCGTGTGTCGGGTCAACGAGGAGGAACAGGCGTGATCGGCGTGGTCCGTTCTCGTGTGGTGCGGCTGCTGAAGGTAGCAGGGGTGGCCGCAATGGTCGCCTTGGTCTCTACCGGGTGCTCGGTATATCAGGCCCTGTCGTTCGGCTGGCCGCAGGGGGTTACTCCGCAGGCCGAGCGGATGCGCTCACTGTGGATCTGGGCGACGTTAGCTGCGTTGGCCGTTGGTGCGGTCGTCGCGGGATTGATCATGTGGACAGTCGCCCGGCACCGTAAACGGTCCGACGAGATGCCCCGGCAGTTCCAGTACAATCTGCCGCTGGAAATTATCTACACGGTGATCCCGTTTGTGATCGTATGTGTGCTTTTTTACTACACCGTCACCGCGCAGAACTTCGTCAACGCCAAGGTCGATAATCCCAACCTACGGGTACGTGTGGTCGCTTTCCAGTGGAACTGGGAGTTCCAGTACCTCCAGGATCGGCCTAACAGAAATGGCGACTACCAGGTACGTCGGACCGATATCGGGGAACCCTTGTCCACGGTTGGCTCGTCCACCACCATCCCATTGCTGGTGGTGCCGACCAATCGGGTGGTCGAGTATCACATCGAGTCCACAGACGTTGTGCATTCGTTCTACATTCCAGACTTCCTCTTCAAGCGTGATGTCTTCCCGTACCCGGAGAAAAACGATACCGACAACGTGTTTCAAACGACGGTTCAGCGGGAAGGCGCGTTTGTCGGTCGCTGTGCCGAGTTGTGCGGTACGTACCACTCGATGATGAACTTCGAGATGAGAGCGTTGTCCCCGGAGCTGTTCGACCGGTATCTGGCCTTGCGGGCGCAGACGAACCCGCAGACTCATCGTGCGTACACCGCCGGTGAAGCTCTGGCGCAGCTGAACTGCGGCGAGCTGTGCGCGCCCGAGGCGGTGACCACGGCGCCGTTTGAGACCGACCGCACGGCCCGCGAAATCCGTCAGGCGCGGGGAGGCCACTAACCTTCAGGATGACGACGGTCTTTGACAGGTTCGAGAGCGAGGCAGCACCATGAGGGTCGAGGCGCGAATCTTCGAGATTCTTACCGGCTTTTTCTTTATCTCCGCCGCGATCTATGGGCTGTGGTCGCATGGTGAGCCCGTCGGGTCGGTAGGGATCACCCTGACCGGTGGACTGACCTTCATCGTCGGCACTTATTTCCGGTTCGTCTCTCGCCGCGTCCGGATGCGACCTGAGGACAACACCGAAGCTGAGATTTCTGATGGTGCCGGGGAACTTGGTTTTTTCTCGCCTGGCAGTTACTGGCCGTTCGCGATGGCGCTGGGTGCGAGTGTGCTTGGTTACGCCTTGGCCCTTGACCAGTGGTGGATGGTAGCGATCGGCGTCCTGCTCGTGATCGGCACGGTCTCCGGGCTCGTATTCGAGTACCACGTCGGTCCGAAGCCGGAGTAGCCCGCCGCCGGCAATCCGTCCTTCCGTCACCGTTCCTGGTTGTGCAAGCGTTGCTGTCGCCGAGGTCGACAACACGACTATCGTGAGATTGCCGAACAGCTTTGTGGTCAACTCGGCGACAACGTGCCCGTCGTAATCAAGCTCTCACACCGCGGAGGAAACGCCGGCACCGATGTATGGGGCGGCGAGAACACCATAACCCCGGTATGTGTCCACGTCGGGGTTACGGGTCGGCTGGATACCCGACATGTCTCCATGTCGGGGTACCGCCGCCGAGTAGTTGTTGGTGGGGATCAGTCGGTGGGATGTTGCGGGCGACCCGTCAAGCTTTGGCGCGAACCGTTGGACCTGATGCCGTCGCCATTGTGGTGGGCTTGTTCCAGCGCCCTGGTCTCCTCTGCAGGATCCGGTCGGTACATCGACCCGGGGACTGGGGATCCTGCTGAGCCCAGCTGATTCATCCGCTTGGGCACCCGCGCGCCCTGGTATTCGAGCGGGATGGCGTGACCGTGGTCATCGACACCACCCAGGGGCTGGTGCACCTCGATGAACTCACCATGAGGCAGCCGCTTGATGATGCCCGTCTCGATCCCGTGCTCAAGGATCGACCGGTCAGCGCGCTGCAGACCCAGGCAGATCCGGTAGGTGACGTAGTAGGCGATGGGCGGCAGCAAAAGCATGCCGATGCGGCCTGCCCAGGTGGTGGCATTCAGGGAGATGTCGAAGGTGTAGGCGATGACGTCGTTGCCGCCGGAGAGCAGCAGGATGAACATGAATGAGATCGCCATCATGCCTAGGCTGGTTCGCACCGGAACGTCTCGGGGCCGCTGCAGCAGGTTGTGCGAGGCGTTGTCCTTCGTCAGCTTCCGCTCGATCGCCGGGTAGGCGAACGCCAAGGTGAACATGATGCCGGGAATCACCATCGTCGGCCAGAACGACGCGGGGATCATGTAGTTGCCTAGGTAGATCTCCCAGGCCGGCCATAGCCGGGTGGAGCCATCGAGCCAACCCACATACCAGTCGGGCTGCGAGGCGGCCGAAACTTGGGAAGGGTTGTAGGGACCGAAGTTCCAGATCGGGTTGATCTGGAACAGCCCAGCCATGATGCAGATCACACCGATGTTCGTCATGGCAAAGCCGCCGGCCTTGGTTGCGAAGATCGGCAAGATACGGACCCCGACCACATTGCTCTCGGTCCGTCCCGGTCCGGGGAACTGGGTGTGCTTCTGGTACCAGACCAACCCGAGATGCACACCGATCAGCGCCACCAAGATCCCAGGAATGAGCAGCACGTGGACGATGAAAAATCGCGGAATGATCAGGGTCCCGGGGAACTCGCCGCCGAATATCGCCCAGTGTGCCCACGTGCCGATAACCGGTGGCGACATTGTGATCGCGGAGATGATTCGCAGTCCCGTTCCGGAAAGCAGGTCATCAGGCAATGAGTAACCGGTGAGGCCCTCGAGCCCGGCCAGCACCGCGATGGCCACGCCGATCGCCCAGTTCGTCTCCCGCGGCTTGCGGAAGGCACCCGTGAAGAACGTCCGGAACATGTGGGCGACGATGGCCGCGACGAACAGCAACGCAGCCCAGTGGTGCACTTGCCGGATGAACAGCCCACCACGGACGTCGAAGGAGAGCTCCAGGGTCGATGCATATGCCCGGGACATCTCGATCCCGCGCAAGTTCTCGTAGATGCCGTGGTATTTGACCTCCTCCATGGAGGGGTCGAAGAACAGGGTCAGGTATGTCCCGGACAGCAGCAGCACGATGAAGGTGTTCAGCGCGATCTCGCCGAGCATGAACGACCAGTGCGTCGGGAAAACCTTGTTGATCTGCCGGCGCATACCGGCGGCTAGATGAAACCGCTGATCCAGCTCGTCGGCTGCCTTGCCCGCCCGGGCGGTGAGTCCATTGGAGCTGGCCGGAGTGGTCGGCCCAGACGTTGGGGACATCGTGCTCATGACCTCCGTTCCCAGAACGCTGGCCCTACGGGCTCGATGAAGTCGCCCTTGGCGTAGAAGTATCCCTCATCGTTCACATCGATATGCAGCTGAGGCAAGGCTCTGGTAGCCGGGCCGAAGATTGGCTTGGCGTACTCCAACATGTTGAACTGGGACTGATGGCAGGGGCACAGCAGCCGGGCGGTCTGGGACTCGTAGAGCGAAGCGGGGCAGCCCAGATGGGTGCAGATTTTGGAGTATGCGTAGTAGTCGCCGTAATGGAAGTTGACCTGGCCCTTGCGCTGGACCACATGCGCCGCCTGCTCGGGATGTAACCGGATGAGCATGACCGGACTGTCGGATGCCCGCAGCGCTTTGTGCGCCTCTTCTTCAGTCCAGGAGCGTTTGTACGGGAAGACGGTTGCGATGGCGCCGGCAGCGAGGTCTTCCGGTCGTGCCAGGGTGAGTTGTTCGGAGTCATAGCGCAGGAATACCGGCTCGCCGTTGTTTGAATGCCACGGCGTCACCCACAGCGCGGCCTCAGCTCCGCCCTTCCACGGGTTGCGCACCAGACCGCCGAGGGCGAAGACGCCCAGTCCGGCGCCGAGGACCAGACCGCCGAGCCCGGCCGCTCGCTTGATGAGTGATCGCCGTGCGAAGCCGCTGCTGACCCCGGAGTCGACCAGGATCGCGCTCACTGTTGCCCGGTCAACCTCCGCTGAGCCACCCATGTGACGCTCCTGCACCGCCATCTCGTGCGGTAGCAGGTTTCTGGCATAAGAGATCGTGCCGGCACCGACGGCGAAGACCGCCAATCCGAGCAGCACTCCGATGACCGGCGTGTAGAGCTGGTAAAGCAGGTGCCGGTTGCCTGGACTGCTGGGCGGGGCATACTGAAAAGGCCAGAACAGGTAGGCGAGGAGGAAGCCCAGTCCGGCCAGCGCCGCGATGAAAAACCACCGTGCGACGGCGCGTTCGGTGCGCTTCTCCGCGCGGGTACCGGGTACCGGGAACGGATCCTCCCGGTGCGCGATGGTCACCCCGTCTAGTGATGTGCCCAGCGTGACCAGGTCGTCGCGGCTTGCTTTCGAGAGATCGGCGTCATCTGGCGTCTGTGGCCCGTCGGCAGGTCCTCGCTTGGCGCTCATGCCTTCGCTCCGATCCACAGAGTGACTCCCACAAGCGCCGCGATCCCGACGATCCACGCGATCAGACCCTCGGGGACCGGCCCGTACCCGCCGAGGGAGTAACCCCCCGGATTGTTGCGTTCTTCTGTGATGGACTCCACATAGGCGATGATGTCGCGCTTCTCCTGGGGGCTGAGCTGCCGATCGGAGAACCGGGGCATGCTCTGCGGCCCGCTGACCATGGCGGTGTAAATCTGCTGGGCATTCACATCCTTGATCGCGGGTGCGTACTTACCGGAGGACAGCGAGATACCGCGGCCGGTGAAGTTGTGGCACGACGCGCAGTTGAGTCGGAACAATTCGCCTCCGCGGGCGGTGTCACCGCCGGCGAGACTTTCCTTGGGCACCTGCGGCCCACCACCGTTGGCCTGCACGAAGGCGCCCAGAGCATCGATCTCTTCAGGGGTGAACTTGACTGGCTTCTCCGCGATCTGTGCTTCCTGACGGGCTGCGGGCATTCGTCCGGTGGAGACTTGGAAATACACTGCGGCCTCGCCGACACCGATCAGGCTCGGTCCACGGCCCTGGACACCCTGCAGGTTCACGCCATGACAGCTGATGCAGGCGTTGTTGTAGAGCTGCTCACCTTGACGCACCAGTGCGGGGTCCACCTGGGCGTGCGCGGTCTGCGGTTGCGGCGCGAACATCACGTACAGGCCGCCGGCACCCAGTAACGCCACGGCCAGGGCCAGTACTCGGGACAGCCGGCGACGTACGGCCTTGCGATGGCCAGGCTGCCCCCCTGAGCCTGATGACCGGGGTGGAATCGATCCGCTGACGCCCGATGGGACGTCGGGTGTGGCGTTGGTCATCGGTCCTGGCTACCCCTGCTGTCTGGTCTGGTCGGCGCTGTCTGGTCTGGTCGGCGTTGGGTGCTCTGGCCGGCTACGGGTCTGCGTTTCGGCCCTCGGCACAGTCCTAGGGCAAGAAGTAGATGACGGCGAATAGACCGATCCATACCACGTCAACGAAGTGCCAGTAGTACGACACGACGATGGCGGCGGTAGCTTGCGCCGGCGTGAACTTGCTCAGCGTTGTCCGGATCATCAGCACGATGAACGCGATCAGTCCGCCGCTCACGTGTAAGGCGTGGAAACCGGTGAGGAGGTAGAACACGGTGCCGTAAGCCTGGGAAGGGATCGTGAGGTGGTCTTCGGTGATGAGGTTGCGGTACTCATTGGCGGCACCGAGGACAAAGAACAAACCCATGAAGAAGGTGATGGTGTACCAGAGTCTGAGTCCGAAGACATCACCCTGTTCAGCTTTGAAGACACCCCACTGACAGGTAAAAGACGACGCGACCAGCACGATCGTGATCACCAATGCGTAGGGGATGTCAAGGTGGATGGGCTCCCCGGTGACCACGTTGATCGGTGGCCATGGCCCATCATGCTGGGCCTTTACCGTGAAGAACATCGCGAACAAGCCGGCGAAGAACATCAGCTCGCTCGACAGCCACACGATGGTGCCGACGCTGACCATGTTGGGTCGGTTAAGCGAGTGCACCCGCTGGCTGATGGAGGGCCCTGCCAGGCTAGACGAGGTCACGCTGAGCATTATGACGAAAGCCCCCGACACGGGCAGGACCGGGGGCGACCGAGACCGCCAGGAATGATGATTCGGTCCTGGTGTTTGCTCAATCGGTGACGCGAGGGCCGCATCCTAGCATGTGGCGGCAAGGACCACGCCTTACGCAGGACGTTATGGTTCGTATATCCCGGTATACCATCGTCTGCCACCGCAAGAATCCTGCACGCGGCCGATATGTGGTCGACCTACTGCCAGGTCAGCAGCCGCTACTCAGACAGCGAGGCCTCGAAGCCCAGATGAACGTTGCGAGTGACGCCACGACGGTGCTGGTATTCAGCCACCGGCCACAGGTGCGTGAGGCCATCATCAATGCGGTCGGGCGGCGTCCCGCAGCGGACGTGGGTCGGTTGCGCTATGTCGAGGCGGGCACGATCGATGAAGTACTTGCCGAGGTCGATGCGGGACGCGTGGATCTGGCCATCTTGGACGGTGAGGCGCAGCCCACCGGCGGGATGGGGTTGTCTCGCCAGCTCAAGAACGAGATTGCGCACTGCCCCCCGATCATCGTGTCGGTGCAGCGCCGGGATGACCGGTGGTTGGCGGTCTGGTCGCAGGCCGACGCGGTGATCGTGCACCCACTGGACCCGTTGGCCGCCGCCGAGACGGTGGCTGAAGTGCTGCGCTCGCACCGGCCGCACGCAGCGCGCGGTTGAGGCCGGCAGCATGGTGGCGCCTACCCGGGCCAGCAGCTGGCCGGCCTTGCTTACCCAGCTGATCGCCGGCACCGACCTGGATAGCCAAGATGCCACCTGGGCGATGGACCAGGTGATGTCCGGAGCGGCCACGCCGGCCCAGGTCGCCGCCTTTGTCGTCGCATTGCGGGCTAAGCGGGAGACTCCCGCAGAGATCGCCGGCCTGGCGGCGGGCATGCTGCGGCACGCACGCCGGATCCACTTGCCTCAGCGAGCGGTCGACGTGGTCGGCACGGGCGGGGACCAAGCGCACACCGTCAATATCTCCACGATGGCCGCGTTGGTGACTGCCGCCGCGGGCGCGCCAGTGATCAAGCACGGCAACCGGGCGGCGTCATCCCAATGCGGCGCGGCAGACGTCCTCGAGGCACTTGGTGTGGCGATCGACCTCGGTCCGGAGCAGGTTGCGCAGTGCGTCGCCGAAGCCGGCATCGGCTTTTGCTTCGCGCCGCTGTTTCATCCGGCCATGCGACACGCGGCCGCGGTTCGCCGGGAGATTGGGATCTCCACCGCATTCAACTTCTTGGGGCCCCTGACCAACCCCGCTCAGCCAGGGGCCGCGCTGGTGGGGTGCGCGAACCTGCGGATGGCGCCAGTGCTCGCCCAGGTCTTCGCCGACCGAGGGGTCAGTGCACTGGTCGTTCGGGGTGATGACGGACTCGACGAGATCACCACGACGACTACGACCTCGCTGTGGATAGTCGACGCGGGAGTGATGCGCCGTGATCATTTGGACCCGGCTGAGTTGGGTATTCCGGTCGGCCGCCGCGACGACCTGCGCGGCGGAAATGCGGCGGCCAATGCCGTTGCGGTGCGACGCTTGCTAGCCGGAGAGCCCGGCCCGATTCGTGATGCCGTGTTGCTCAATGCTGCTGCGGCGTTGGCGACTTATCGCGGCCTGAGCGGCAGTCTGACGGAAGATCTCGCGGAGATGACACAGCGTGCCGCCCACGCGGTTGACTCTGGCGCGGCAGCCGCCCTGCTGGAGCGCTGGACGAACTTGACGCGCGAGCTGTCCACTACCTCGCCCTAAGGGAAGTCGGCGGCTCTTCAAGGACTACCAACTCCGGTGGGGAAAGTCGTTAACCGCGGCCAACTTTCGTGCCACCCACCCGCCAACTCGCATGCCATCGCGGTAACCGAGTGAGCGGGTTGGCTGCTGTTAGGAGCCGGCCAGCATGGGGTTGGCGGTACTTGAAGAGCGGCCAACGTTGGATATTTGTTGTAACACTGCGTAATCACAGCATTTGTTATGCCGCTGAGGTGTGGGGTTGGTACTTCGTTGGGGTGAGTATTCGCGTCCATATGGCACAGAGGCCCGTTACGCCCAATAAAGCGGGATCATCTCCCGCCCCCGAGACCGAGTATCGAACGGTACGTCCGAGAACAGGAGATAACCGCGGGTGGCGTCCCATCCTCGGAAGCGTGTGCTTCGTAGCGCGGCGGCGGGCCTAGCCTTTGCTGCCGCGCTGAGCATGCCACCAGCAACTGCAGTTGCCGATCCAACCCCTGCTCCCGCGCCAGGCCCAGGCGATGCAGTTGCGCAAGCTCGTGCGCTGAGCCGGCAAGCTGAAGTGATCACCGAGCAGTGGAAGTTGGCCAGCGACCGGCTGCTGGCCCGGCAGGCCGATGCGGAGAAGGCCCATCGCGATGCGGCAGCTGCGACGGCCATAGCTGACCAGGCTCGAGCTGCCCAAAACGAGTTCCGCGCTCAAGTAGATCGGTTGACCAGCGCCACCTTTGAGGGCGTCCGAGTCAGCAGCCTGACCGCGATGCTGATCAGCGATTCGCCGCAGCAATTCATGGACCAGATGTCGGCGCTCGACGTGCTCGCAATCAGTAACCGGACGGCGATGGACAAGCTCGCCGCCGCGGTGGCCCGCACCGAGCAGGCGGAGACTGCTACCACTGATGCCGAGACCCGGGCCGCAGTCGCCGAACTCGATGCCGCTCGAATTGCGGGCGACGTGGCCAAGTCCCGGCTTGAGATGGGCCGTCAGATCAATCTGGTGCAGGAGCGCCTCGGCAAGCTCACCGCTGACGAATTCGCTCACTACGCATCCGAAGGCTTCACCGACTATCCCCTCGAGCTGGTTGGTGACACGATCGGGATCAGGGCCCTGCGCGCCGCGCTGACTCGCCAGGGAGCACCCTACATCTGGGGCGCTGAAGGGCCGGGCACCTTCGACTGCTCGGGCCTGGTGATGTGGGCGTACCACCAAGCCGGTGTGAACCTGCCCAGAGTGGCTTTCGACCAGGCCAGGGTTGGCACTCCGGTTACCTCGGGCTTGCTGCCCGGTGACCTGATCGCGCTGTATTGGCCCGTCAGTCACATCGGTATCTACGTAGGTAACGGCCTCTACATCAACGCGCCGCAAAGTGGCGACGTCGTCAAGGTCGCCAGGGTCCCATGGCGTGATGTCACGGCGATCCGGCGGATCGGCTGAACTGTCTGCGGGCAGCGGCGAACTAACCGCGCGAGTAGTCGGTTGGCCGAGATTGTCGGTGCCGTGGTCTACCGTCTGCGGTGACGAGATCACCAGCCAGAGGGAGCCGACATGATCGTGGATTGTGACTGCTGCGCAGTGCGCGGTGACGCCTGCCAGGACTGCGTCATCACCGTGCTGCTCGGGCCTCCGCGAGGTGTCGACTTGGATCGCACGGAACGCTTAGCTCTGCACTCCCTCGCCGAGGCCGGCATCGTGCCCAGCCTGAAACTGGTGAGCCGTTACGAGTCTCAGCGCACCGGGCGGACACGGCCCGCCACCGGCGTCCACCAGCGCGACCGGGCTGAGTGGTCAGCAACTGACGGTGAGCGGTCTCGACGGGACGTGGGCTGATCGGTTGAGCCGAACGTTGCGTCGAGGGTGATGACGTCCGTCGTGTCCAAGGGCCAACTTGACCCATTGCCGGCGCGTCGGTGATGACAGTATCGGTTACCTTTCGTAATCTTCCCGAGACTTGCGGTAGGTGCCTCCCAGACGGGCGGCACCGCAGGTCACCGCCGAATCGGCTGCCTTGATGAGTCGAACCGGAGATCCAGCTTTCTTTGGGTGAATCCGGATGGGCCTTCGTGCCCACCCCGCATGGTTCACCCGCCGTCCGGCCCGAACCCATCAGCACCGGTAGGTGGTCCCAGGGGAGAGGAGACAGCCGCGACGTGTCGTCGCATCATCGGAAGCCCAGTGTTCTGAGTCCCGGTGTGCTCACCCGCAGCACCTCAGCGACGATGACCGCCGCAACAGTAGGTCTTCTGGTGACGCTGACGCCCACGCCGGCTGCTGCCGATCCCGCACTGCCCGGAGACGGTCTCACTGCCGTGCAGCAGCTCGCTGAGCTGAACCATCAGGCGGAGGTCCTCACCGAAAAGTGGCACTACGCCCGTGACCAGCTCAAATCCCGTCATGCTGATCTCGAGCGAGCCAGAGCAGACGCCAGCGGTGCGGCCGCGGCCGCTAACCGCGCCCGGGACGTCCAGGGTCAATACCGTGTGCAAGTCGACAGGCTGACCAATGCGTCCTTCCAGGGCGTGCGGCTTTCCCGGTTGTCAGCTCTGCTGGTCAGTGACTCACCTCAGGACTTCCTTGACCAGATGTCCGCGCTGGACATGCTCGCAGCCGACAGCAAGCAGGCGCTGGACCGCCTTACTGGCGCTGTCACGCAAGCTCAACAGGCCGAGCACTTGGCCAACGATGCGGCCGCCCGCGCGGGCCAGGCCGAACAGGATGCGGCCCGACTCGAGGGTGATCTGGCGCGTTCCCGCGCCGAAATGGACCAGCAGATTCAGGTGGTCACCAAGCGCCTCGCAGAGCTAACCCGCCAGGCACGGACCTCATACCTCGCCGGCGGCACCACCCACTTTCCGGTCAACCTGCCAGGGACCGGTATTGCGGTGCAAGCCGCACGTATCGCGCTGAGCAAACAGGGTTCGTCCTACGTCTGGGGCGGCGACGGCCCGATCACCTTCGATTGTTCGGGCCTAGTCAAATGGGCGTTCGAGCAGGCCGGTATGCCGGGACTGCCGCACTCAGCCGAGGAACAGGCACGAATGGGCCGCAGTGTCAGCCAAGCCCAGCTACAACCCGGCGATCTCATTGCGCTGTATTCGCCGATCAGCCACATCGGGATCTACGTCGGTAGCGGGCTTTATGTCAACGCACCGCAGGCCGGAGACGTAGTGAAGGTCGTGCCGGTACCGTGGAGCCAAGTCACCGCAATGAGCCGGATTGACTGAACCCACCGACTACCCGGTCTGCTCAGCCTTCCAGCCGCGTGCCCATAGTGGCACGGCCGGTACTGTGCGATCGATGCCGCGGGTCCTGCTGGTGAGCAACGACTTCCCACCACGCCCCGGTGGAATCCAGGCATACCTATATCAACTGGCTATGGCGTTGCCCGCCGGCGCGATCGCTGTCTACGCACCGGACTGGCCCGGTGCGGCGGCCTTCGACGCAAGTTTACCGTTCCCGGTCGTCCGGCATCCCGGCACACTCATGCTTCCCACCCCCGCAGTCCTGCGGCGAGCCATCGGGGTGCTGCGCGAGTTGCGCTGTGAGACTGCTTGGTTCGGCGCCGCTGCGCCGCTCGCCCTGCTCGGTCCGGCCTTGCGCCGCGTCGGGATACGACGCGTGGTGGCCAGTAGCCACGGGCATGAAGTGGGCTGGTCGATGCTTCCCCCTGGCCGTCTCGCGCTGCGCCGGATCGGCGGTGACGCCGACGTGGTCACCGCCGTCAGCCAGTACACCCGCCGCCGGATCGCCTCGGCTTTCGGTCCGCGGGCCGCGCTGGAACTACTGCCACCCGGCGTGGACTGTGACGCCTTTCATCCGGACCCAGGTGCGCGCATCGAAGTCCGACGACGTCACCGGCTAGGTGACGCCCCGGTGGTGCTGTGCGTGGGTCGGCTGGTGGCTCGCAAAGGCCAGGACATGTTGGTACGCGCACTACCCGCGATCCGCCGTCAGGTACCAGGAGCGACGCTGCTCCTCGTCGGCGATGGGCCCGGCCGGGCGATGTTGCGCCGGCTGGCCGAGTCGTGCGGCGTCGCTGATGCAGTGGTGTGGGCAGGCTCCGTGCCATGGTCTGAGCTGCCCGCCTACTACGCGGCGGGCGACGTCTTCGCGATGCCCTGCCGGACCCGAGGCCGCGGCTTGGACGTCGAAGGACTCGGTCTGGTGTATCTCGAAGCCGCGGCGACCGGGCTGCCGGTCGTGGTGGGTGACGCTGGCGGGGCGCGCGAAACCGTCCGCCCTGGGGACACCGGTGAGCTGGTAGACGGTCGTGACCTGGCGGCGGTGAGCCGGACCACCGCGACGCTTCTCGCCGACCCCGAGCGGGCTTCGGCGATGGGCCACCGCGGGCGGCACTGGATGCAGGAGGAATG
>DATELN010000242.1:0-4138 GCA_035276605.1 Pseudonocardiaceae bacterium
CTGCGCTGCTGGCGGGGGCATCCTTGGAAGGCAAGGAGCAGCGCTTCGGTATCCCCGCCTCGACCCTGTTCGCCACGAGCACCACCGGCACGTCAACCGGTGCGGTGAACTCGATGCACGACAGCTACAGCGGGTTGGGTGGGGCCGGTCCGCTGTTTCACATGATGCTCGGCGAAATCTCCCCTGGTGGGGTCGGTACCGGGATCTACGGGATTTTGGTGCTGGCGATCATCGCGGTGTTTTTGGCCGGATTGATGGTCGGCCGCACACCAGAGTACCTGGGCAAAAAGCTGGGTCGGCGGGAAGTCACGTTTGCGTCGATTTCCATCCTGGCGATGCCGGCGCTGGTGCTTTTGGGTACCGGGCTGGCCCTGGCCCTGCCGTCGGTGACCGGTAGCTCCCTGGCCAACCCGGGTCCGCACGGATTGTCTGAGGTGTTGTATGCCTACACCTCGGCGTCGAACAATAACGGCAGCGCGTTTGCCGGTCTGACGGTTACCAACAATTTCTACGAATCCACGCTAGGCGTTGCGATGGTGTTAGGTCGGTTTATCCCGATCCTGGCCGCGCTGGCGCTGGCCGGGGCGCTGGCCAAGCAGAAAAAGATCCCCGCCACGGCAGGCACGCTGCCCACGACCGGGGCTTTGTTCGCCTCCATGCTCGGTGGCACGGCGCTGCTGGTGGCCGCGCTGACGTTCGTGCCGGCGTTGGCATTAGGCCCGATTGCGGAGGCACTGGCATGACCGGCACCACCCTGCACGACCCGAACCGTCCGCAGCGCACGGTCGACGAAACACGCCAGCGCCACGCGCAAAACCTGGGCCGGGTGTCGGCCGGGGTGTTTAGCCCCCGCCAGTTGCTGATCTCCGTGCCCGACGCTCTAGGCAAGCTCAACCCCCGCCACCAGCTGAAAAACCCAGTGATGTTCGTGGTCTGGGTAGGCGCGCTGCTGGTCAGCGTGTTCGCCCTGGGCCAGCCCAACGTGTTCACCATCGGGGTAGCCGCCTGGCTGTGGTTCACCGTGGTGTTCGCCAACCTGGCCGAGGCGGTGGCCGAGGGCCGCGGCAAGGCCCAGGCCGAGACGCTGCGGCGCACCAAAACCGAAACGATCGCCCGTCGCCTGCGCCCGGACGGCTCCGAGGAACGGGTGCCGGGCATCCAGCTGCGCGTCGGGGACCAGGTGGTCGTTGAGGCCGGTGAGGTGATCCCGGGTGACGGTGATGTCATCCAGGGCATCGCCACGGTAGATGAGTCAGCGATCACCGGCGAATCCGCGCCAGTGATCCGCGAATCCGGGGGGGACCGCTCGGCAGTCACCGGAGGCACCACGGTGCTCTCCGACCGGATCGTGGTGCAGATCACCACCAAGCCGGGTGAATCCTTCGTCGACCGAATGATCGCCCTGGTCGAGGGCGCACAACGACAAAAAACGCCCAACGAGATCGCGCTGACCATCCTGCTGGCCGTGCTGACCATCATTTTCCTGCTCGCCGTGGTCGCGCTGCAGCCCATGGCCGGCTATTCCGGCAAGGAGCAGTCGGTGATCGTGCTGACCGCGCTGCTGGTCTGCCTCATCCCGACCACGATCGGGGCGCTGCTGTCCGCGATCGGCATCGCGGGCATGGACCGGCTGGTGCAGCGCAACGTGCTGGCCATGTCCGGGCGGGCGGTGGAGGCCGCGGGAGACGTGGACACATTACTGCTGGACAAAACCGGCACCATCACCTACGGCAACCGCCAAGCCACCGAGCTCATCGCGATCGGCGCCTCCACCCTGGACGACCTCGCTAGGGCCGCGCGATTGTCCAGTCTGGCCGACGGCACCCCGGAAGGGCGCAGCATCCTGGAGCTGTGCTCCCGCGAGCACCAGCTGGCCGCGCAGCCCACGAAGACCGAGTTGACCGGGCAGTTCGTGCCCTTCACCGCGCAGACCCGGATGAGTGGCATCAACCTCAATGGCAGCGAAGTCCGCAAGGGCGCGGCCAGCGCCGTGAGGGCCTGGGTGGCCGAACACGGCGGTGTGATGCCCGATGAGGTCCAGCGCATCGTGGACACAATCGGCCAGCAAGGCGCCACCCCCCTGGTGGTCGCCGAGGCAACCAACGGCACCCCCGTGGTCCGCGGCGTGATCCGGCTATCCGACGTGGTGAAAAAGGGCATGCGGGACCGTTTTGCGCAGCTGCGCGCCATGGGCATCACCACCATCATGATCACCGGGGACAATCCGCTGACCGCCAAGGCCATTGCCACCGAGGCGGGAGTTGACGACTTTTTGGCCGAGGCCACCCCCGAGGACAAGATGGCCCTGATCCGCAAGGAACAAGAGGGCGGCAAGCTAGTCGCGATGACCGGCGATGGCACCAACGATGCGCCCGCGCTGGCCCAAGCCGACGTGGGGGTGGCGATGAACACCGGAACCATGGCCGCCAAAGAAGCCGGCAACATGGTCGACCTCGACTCCGACCCGACCAAGCTGATCGAGGTCGTGGAGATCGGCAAGCAGTTACTGATCACCCGCGGCGCGCTGACCACGTTTAGCATCGCCAACGATTTAGCGAAGTACTTCGCGATCCTGCCGGCGATGTTCGTGGCGATCTATCCTCAACTGGGGGCGCTGAACATCATGCACCTGCACAGCCCGCAATCGGCGATCCTGTCCGCGGTGGTCTTCAACGCGCTGATCATTGTGGTGTTAATCCCGTTGGCCCTGCGCGGCGTGCGCTACCGACCCTCCAGCGCCCAAGCGTTGCTCCGCCGCAATCTGTTGATCTACGGCGTAGGCGGGATCGTCACCCCGTTTGTCGGAATCTGGCTCGTTGACCTGGTAGTGCGTCTCATTCCGGGACTGGGGTGAGTGCGGTGCGGTGGTTGGCTTCGCTGCTGCGCCAGGCCAGCGCCGGCCTGCGGCTCATGCTGGTGTTCACCATCCTCACCGGCGTGCTGTACCCACTGGCAGTCTGGGGCATCAGCCGGGCACCTGGCCTGCACGATCAGGCCGAAGGATCCCTCGTGCAAGTCGGCGGTCATCCGGTCGGATCCGAGCTGATCGGCACCGACCTCACCGCCACCGATCCCCAGCATGACCCCTGGTTCCACACCCGCCCCTCAGCCAGCGCCAGCGACCCGCTCGGTCCCGGTGATCCCTCCACCTCTG
The DNA here is from genome assembly GCA_035276605.1 of Pseudonocardiaceae bacterium. Taxonomy (GTDB): domain Bacteria; phylum Actinomycetota; class Actinomycetes; order Mycobacteriales; family Pseudonocardiaceae. Next base: position 3,155 of record DATELN010000242.1, read on the forward strand.
GCGGCTCCAACCTCGCTGCCGACAACCCGAAACTCATCGCGCTGGTCCATCAGCGCAAAACGGCGATCGCTCAGCGCGAGGACGTACCCGAACAGCAGGTGCCCGCCGATGCGGTCACCGCGTCGGCCTCCGGGCTAGACCCGGACATCAGCCCGGCCTACGCCTACCTTCAGGTGCCCCGCGTGGCACGGGAAAACCACCTCACCGACCAACAAGTCCGCCACCTCGTCGACCAACAGCTGCACGGCAGGGCGCTTGGCGTGCTCGGCCAACCCACTGTCAACGTGCTGGACCTCAACCTGGCCCTGCGCCAAGCAACCCAACACTAAAAACCGCGTGGTGTGCGCCGTGTCGCCGAAGGACCAGGCCACACCACCAAGAGGACAGGCACCACAGTGACAACCCAAGACGGCAACCAAGCACCACGTAGGGACGGGGAATCGGCCAAGCCACGCCGGGGCCGCTTGCGCATCTACCTCGGCGCCGCGCCGGGCGTGGGCAAGACCTACGCCATGCTCGGCGAGGCCCAGCGACGGGCCGAGCGGGGCACCGACGTCGTCGTCGGTTACGTGGAGACCTACGGGCGGCCCAAGACCGAGCAAATGCTCACCGGCCTAGAAGTCATTCCCCGCCGCACCCTGATCTACCGTGACGCCGAGTTCACCGAGATGGACCTCGACGCGGTGCTGGCCCGCCGACCCCTAGTCGCCCTGGTCGATGAGCTGGCACACACCAACGTGCCCGGCAGCCGCAACACCAAACGCTGGCAAGACATCGACGAGCTACTCGACGCCGGCATCGACGTGCTGTCCACAGTCAACATCCAGCACCTGGACAGCCTCAACGACGTCATTCAGCGCATCACTGGCACCACCCAGCGCGAAACCGTCCCCGACGAGGTCGTGCGCCGTGCCGAACAGATCGAGCTTGTCGACATCACTCCCGAAGCTCTGCGACGCCGCCTGGCCCACGGCAATATCTACC
>DATELN010000243.1:0-10164 GCA_035276605.1 Pseudonocardiaceae bacterium
CTGCCCACCCATGGACGTGGTGCGTGAGTACCTGCTGCTCGGTTTGCGGTTCGACCGCCTGGTGGAGGGTTTCGTGGACGCCTACACCGGCGATCCGGCACTGCGCCGCCAGGTCGATGACGAGCCCAAACCGGATCCGGCGGCGCTGGCCCGGCGGGCGGGGGAGCTACGCGCCGAGTTGCCCACGTCCGGCCTGCCCGAGCCACGGGCGCAGTTCCTGGCTGCGCATCTGACCGCGATGGAGTGCAGCGGGCGGGTCCTCGCCGGACAGCAGGTCGGGTTCGTGGCCGAAGTACAGGCGTACTTTGATGTCGTCATCGAGCCGGGTGATCCCGAGACCTACCACCGGGCGCATGCCCAGATCGACCGATTGCTGCCAGGCGGCGAACCGCTGGCTGATCGGTTGGCCGCTTACCGGGCCCGCGACGAGGTCCCTCCGCAGCGGCTGGAGGTCGCCGTGCAGGCGCTGTCCAGTGCCCTGCGCGACCGGGTGCGCGCCGAGTTCGGGCTTCCTGCGGAAGAGACCGTGCACTATGAGGTGGTCACCGACAAGCCGTGGAGCGGGTTCAACTACTACCTCGGGGACTTCCGCTCCCGGGTGGCGATCAACGCCGATCTCGGGCACCGGATGGGTCAACTGCCGCACCTGGTCGCGCACGAGTCCTACCCCGGGCACCACACCGAGCATTGCCGCAAGGAGGCCGGCCTGGTGCGCCGGCAGCGGCAGGCCGAGCACACCATCTTCCTGGTCAACACGCCGCAGTGCCTGATGGCCGAGGGGTTGGCCGACCTCGGCCTACCAGCTGCAGTGGGTCCCGGGTGGGGTCCCTGGGCCGCTGAGATCCTTGGCGATCTGGGACTGCGGATGGATGGCGAGCTCGCCGAGCGCCTCGAGGTGGCGGCGGCGGGTCTGCTCGGCGTCCGTCAGGACGCCGCGCTGATGCTGCACGACCGGGGCGTAGACCAGGCGGACGTGCAGACCTACCTGCAGCGGTGGTTGCTTGTCCCCGAGCCGCGGGCCAGGCAGATGGTGCGCTTTCTGGCCGACCCGTTGTGGCGCGCCTACACCACCACCTACGTCGAGGGATACCGGTTGCTGCGCAGCTGGCTGGATGCTCGCCCGCCCAGGCAGTCACTGGGCCAGCGCTACCTGCGGCTGCTCGACGAGCCGTTGATTCCCTCTGCGCTGCGCGCCGAGGGAATCAACGGCTCGTGAGTGCGTAACAGTGTTCTAACACTGTTACGCACTCACGAGCCTTGGCCAAGGCCTCACGGACCGGTACCGTGCGGTGGCAGTGGGACGTGCTCGACGCGTTTCGCTACGGGAGGCCCTGGTCGTGGCTGATGTCGATCGGGCGGGTAATCCGCTCACGGCAAGCACGGGAGGGTCGGCACCCGGCCCTCGTGGTCGGTCCCGCTGAGCCCTACCGGGCGCTGCGGAAGTGACCAACTAGAGGCCGGCCGGCCCACCGACACGCGGGCGCGGGTGCCGCGCACGCCAGGGAGCTGCCGTGATCGCCTCTCGCTCGCCACACTCCACCGCCCCCGGCATCCGCACTTACGTGTTGGACACGTCGGTCCTGCTGTCCGACCCCTGGGCACTCACCCGATTCGACGAGCACGAAGTGGTGTTGCCACTTGTGGTCATCGGGGAACTGGAAGGCAAGCGGCATCACTCCGAGCTCGGCTGGTTCGCCCGGGAAGCACTGCGGCTGCTGGACGACATGCGGCGGACGCACGGCCGGCTGGACGCACCGGTTCCGATCGGTGAGCTGGGCGGCACCCTGCGGGTCGAGCTCAACCACTGTGATCCGGCCGTGCTGCCGTCCGGGTTCCGCACCGACAGCAACGACTCCCGCATCCTGGCTTGCGCGCTGAACCTGATCGCCGATGGCCGCGACGTCATCCTGGTCACCAAGGACATGCCGTTGCGGGTCAAGGCGGGCGCGGTCGGATTGGCCGCCGACGAGTACCGCGCTCAAGACGTGGTGCCCTCGGGGTGGAACGGGATGAGCGATGTCGAGGTCACGCCTTCGGTGCTCGACGAAATCTATAAAGAAGGCATTGCCGATCTCGGGGGCCACCCTGAGGCCGCTGGCCTGCCGTGCAATACCGGTCTGCGACTGATCGCCGGGACAGCGACCGCGCTGGGCCGGATCACCGCAGACAAGCGGGTTCGGTTGGTCCGCGGGGACCGCGAGGCGTTTGGCCTGCGCGGCCGGTCAGCCGAGCAGCGCATCGCGCTGGACCTGCTGCTTGACCCCGATATCGGCATCGTCTCCCTCGGTGGCCGGGCTGGAACCGGCAAGTCGGCGCTTGCGCTATGCGCGGGCCTGGAGGCCGTGATGGAACGCGGCGCGCACCGCCGGGTCATCGTGTTCCGGCCGCTGTACGCCGTGGGTGGCCAGGACTTGGGCTATCTACCGGGCAGTGAAAACGAGAAGATGCAGCCCTGGGCGCAGGCGGTGTTCGACACGCTCGGCGCAATCGCCTCACCAAACGTCATCGAGGAGGTGATCGACCGGGGGATGCTCGAGGTGATGCCGCTGACCCACGTTCGCGGCCGGTCCCTGCACGACGCCTTCGTGATCGTCGACGAGGCACAGTCCCTGGAGCGCAACGTGCTGCTCACGGTGCTGTCGAGGCTGGGCACCGGGTCGCGGGTGGTGCTCACCCATGACGTCGCGCAGCGGGACAACCTGCGTGTTGGCCGCCATGACGGGGTAGCGGCGGTGATCGAGAAGCTGAAGGGCCACCCGCTGTTCGCGCACGTCACCCTCACCCGGTCGGAGCGCTCGCCGATCGCGGCACTAGTCACCGAAATGCTGGAGGGTCACGCGCACTGAGCGAAAGTTGGTAGCTCTTGAAGAGCTACCAACCCGAGGGTGGGCTGCCGTGAACAGCCGCCAACCTCACAGCGCCGCCGGATCCGGACGGTACAAACGCCACCTCGGCAGGGGGATCGGAGAAGGCGTCGAGTGCGTCGAGCACCTGCTGGAAGCACCACGCCGCCTTCTCGTGACACCGTTGCAGCCGGTGCACCGTGCGAATCCGGCGGACCGCGCAGGCAGCGTTATGGCGATCAGCCAACTCCTGCAGGCGAGTCAAGGCGTGCTCCAAGCGGGGCAGGGCTGCGCCGAAACCACCGTCGTTACCACTGCCGATGACGCGTGCGGCAACCAAGGCGCTCACGGCCCGCTGACGCCCCGCTTCGCATGCGGTGAGGGCCTGGTCGAAGGCATCCAGCGCGCCATCGAGGCGGTGTTGGAGCCGGTGTAGCTGTTCGGCACTGCGAACCGCCATGGTGTCCCGCTCGCCGTTCACCGCGCGCCGAGCACCCGCGAGCATCAGCTCGCAGACTCCGCGCCAGTCGTCGTAGTGGCCCCGAACAAGCAAGATCCGCGCCAGCCGTACCCCCAGCGCCCAACCGAGCTGATCGGACCCGACCGCGTAGGCCTGGTCGACGGTGCCTAGCAGGGCTGCGTATTCCGTGGACAACCAGCCGGCGGGGTCGGCGACCACGGAGCTGATCATCGATTCGGCGGGACGCCAGCACGTCGCGGCTTCGAAGCGCCGGGTGAAGGCGGAGCTGGCCATGGATCGTCCGGCTTCCTCGGCCAACGCCAGCCATCCCCCGAACATCCGGTCCAGCGCGGCAACGCGACCAGCGTGAGACTCCTGGGCAGCGACTACTTCGCGGGCATAGGCGCGCAGCAGGTCATGGAAGCGGTAACGCAACCGTCCCGACACATCGCGCCCTGCCACCTCAAGCAGATGCTGGTCAACGAGGGTGTCCATCAGCTCCTCCGCCTGGACCTGCGAGACGTCCAGCAGCGCCGCAGTGACCCACGGGGCGAAATCTCGAGTTCTGACCAGCCCGAGAAGGCGGAAGGCGCGTCGAGCCATCACGTCGAGCGTGTCGTAGCTGCGGGCCAGGCTGGCACGGACCTCGAGATCTCCGAGCCGCAGTGCGTCCAGTCGAGTGTCCTCGTCGGCCAGATCAGCTTCGAGCCGGGACAGCGGCCAGTGCGGTCGGGCGCCCAGCCGCGCGCCGGCCACCCGGATAGCCAGCGGCAAGAAGCCGCAGAGCCGGGCAATCTCCCGCGCCGCGCCCGGCTCTGCGGCGACCCTTTGCCGCCCCGCGACTCGGGCGAGCAGCTCGACGGCCTGATCGGGTGCAAATGTGTCCAGGTCGACCAGCTGGGCACCGCCAAGGCCGGATAGCCGAGCCCGGCTGGTGACCAGCACCGCGCAGCCTGAGGTGCCTGGCAGCAGCGGTCGCAGTTGGGCCTCGCACGCCGCATCATCGAGCAGGATGAGCAGTCGACGATCGGCCAGCCGGCTGCGATACAAGGCGGCGCGCTCCTCGGCGTCGTCCGGGATCGCTGCGCGGTCCACCCCGAGCGCCCGCAGGAACCGGGCCAGCACGTCGGATGCCGCCAGGGGGTTGTGCTGCATGCCCCGCAGGTTCACAAACAGCTGCCCATCTGGGTACTGGGCACGTAACCGGTGCGCGGCGTGCACGGCCAGGGCCGTCTTGCCGATCCCGGCCTTGCCGGCGATGGCGATCAGCACGGTTGCCGATCGATCCGCCGCGGCGGCCAGGTGGGTGACCATGGCGAGTTCGGCTTTGCGGCCGGTGAAGTCGGTGATGTCCGCAGGCAACTGGGCCGGCACGATGGACGGTGTGATCGGAGCTTCCAGCAGCGGGTCGCCGGTCAGGATTGCGCGCTCCAGCCTCTGCAGCTCGTTGCTCGGTTCCAATCCGAGCTGCTCGACCAAGGCACCCCGGGTGCGCTGGTAGACCTCCAGCGCCTCGGCTTGGCGACCCGCTTGGTACAGCGCGGTCATCAGCAGTCCCTGAAGCTGTTCCCGCATCGGGTGCCGTGCTGCCAACTCGACGAGTTCACCAACGATCGCGCCAGCATGACCGCAAGCCAGCTCGGCGGTGTACAGCTGGGCTAGCCCGGCCAGCCGGCGCTCGGCCAACCGGTCGGCTTCGGCGCGCAGCAGCGGCAGGTCGATGAGGTCGCTGAAGGCGTCCCCGCGCCACAGGCGCAGCGCCCTACGCAGCAGAGCCACCGCGCAGGCCGGTTGCGCGGCGTCAGTGCTCTGCGCGAGCGCCGACTCGAAGCGCTCGGCATCGAGTTCACCGGGGTGAACTCGCAGCGTGTAGCCGCCGTTCTCGTACTGGATCCGATCCGGGTCGCCCAGCGCCCGACGCAGCCGATGCACGTGGAGCTGAAGTTTCTTGGCCGCGCGTGGGTCTCGTTGGCCGGCCCACAACGCGTCAACGAGGACGTCCACGCCCACCGGCGTGTTCGGGCGGGTGAGCAACACACCGAGTAGCATCCGCGGCATCGGGGCGGAAAGCTGGACCGACGCGTCGCCGAGTCGCACCCGCAGCGGGCCGAGAACCTCGAACTCCACCCCGTCACCCCCGCTCAGCTGTCGCCTAGCTGGTCGGTACCGAGTGTAGCCACACGATGCCAGCACGTAACTGGGCTTTCCCCCAATCGGGACGAACGACCTCTTTCATCCCTGCATCGGTTCCTGGCAGTCACCCGACGAGGCAGATGATGCAAGGGTGGGTGATCACAGCAAGCGGACGGAAAGTGCTCTGAAAGCGGCGACACTTAGCGTGGATCTCGCAACGTATCCCAGGAGTCGAATCGGGCGGGGGACCTGGGATGTCCATGACGATGATCGGGAGAGGGGACTTCGGAGATGTCTTGGACCTCCGCACGGGTGGCCGGCTCGTTACTCGCCGCGGCCACCGCAACACTGGGCATCACGGCACCTGCCTATGCGGGCACACACAAGGAGCCCGGGGTGGGAGCCTCCGCGATGGTGTCTTGCGGGCTGAGCTACCCGGCTAGAGACAACCAGCCGTGGGTGAACTTCCCGCCCAACACGGTCACTATGCGTAGCGGCCCCAGCAATTCCTGCATCCAGACCGGCCAAGGCCTGCATGATCAGCGTGCCCAATATCTGTGCTACACCCCAGGTGACGGTGGTACCTGGACCTATCTGCGCAACACTGCCACCGGAGATCAGGGTTGGGTGCGCGATGACCTACTGCCCAAGTACGGCAGCAATGTGCCCTGCGAAGACAACCCACCACCGGCGACCGTCAGGCCGGCGTAAGCAGCTAACGAGGGTCCTGTTGGGCCATGTTGAGGACGTCGAGGGCGGCGTCGAGTTGGTCGGGGGTGAGGGTTCCGTTGGTGAGGTGGCCGCGGGCGCGGACCACGTCATAAATGGTGCGCTTTTCGAGCAGCGCCTGTTTGGCGATGGAGGCGGCCTCCTCGTACCCGACGTAGCGGTTCAGCGCGGTGACGATCGCCGGTGAGGATTCGGCGTATTCCCGGCAGCGCGCGGCGTCGGCCTGGGCGCCCTCAACGACTCGGTCGGCGAGCAACCGGGCGACCGCGGCAAGCAGCCGGGCCGACTCCAAGACGTTGCGTGCCATCACCGGCATCATCACGTTGATCTCCAGGTTGCCCTGTGAGCCGGCGAAGGCGATGCACGCGTCATTACCGATTACTTGCGCGGCCACCATCATCGTCGCCTCGCAGATCACCGGGTTCACCTTGCCTGGCATGATCGACGATCCGGGCTGTAGGTCGGGTAGCCGCAGCTCGGCCAGGCCGGCGCGAGGCCCTGAACCCAGCCATCGGAGATCGTTGGCGATCTTGAACAGGGACACGGCGACGGTGCGTAGGGCGCCAGAGCACTCGACCAGACCGTCTCGGGCGGCTTGTGCCTCGATGTGGTCGCGTGCTTCGGTGAGCACGTCTAAGCCGGTAGTCCGGCGGAGTTCCTCCACGACGGCGGCACCGAAGCCGGCCGGAGCGTTCAGGCGGGTGCCCACCGCGGTGCCCCCGATGGGCAGCTCTGCTAACCGCGGCAAGCAGCTGGCCAACCGCTCGACGCCGTACCGCGCCTGAGCGGCCCACCCACCGGCCTCCTGGCCAAGCGTGATCGGTACCGCGTCCATCAGGTGAGTGCGGCCCGCCTTGACCACGGTGGCCCAGTCCCGGGAGCGGCGGGTCAGTGCCGAAGCCAGATGCACCAGCGCGGGCATCACCTCATGAGCGACGGCCTCGGTGGCGGCCAGGTGAATCGTGGTCGGGAACACGTCGTTGGACGACTGCGAGGCGTTGACGTGGTCGTTAGGGTGCACATCGATCCCGGTGACCCGGCTCGCCAGGGTCGCGATCACCTCGTTGGCGTTCATGTTGGAACTGGTACCTGAGCCGGTCTGGAACACGTCGACGGGGAACTGCGCGTCATGCTCCCCGGCTGCCACCTGATCGGCCGCTGCGGCGATCGCCTCGGCCAGCGTCGGCTCCAACACCCCCAGCTGCGCGTTCACCCGCGCGCAGGCGGCTTTCACTAGCCCCAGGGCGCGGATCTGCGTCCGTTCCAGGCCCCGCCCGGAGATCGGGAAGTTGTCCACTGCGCGCTGGGTCTGCGCGCGGTACAGGGCATCGGCGGGCACCTGTACCGACCCCATGGTGTCTCGTTCAGTCCGGTACTGGTGGCTCATACCTGTGTCATGCCTGGGGCATCTGGTCGAAGTCCACGGCCGCGTACTGGCGCAGCTTGTCCAGCCGGTGCACGCTGTCGATCATCCGCACGGTGCCGGACCTGGATCGCATGACGATGGAATGAGTGCGGCATCCTCCGGTGTGATACGTCACCCCGCGCAGCAACTCGCCGTCGGTGATGCCGGTGGCGCAGAAGAACACGTTGTCGCCGCACACCAGATCTTCGGTGGTGAGGATCCGGTCCAAGTCGTGCCCGGCGTCCAGCGCCTTCTGCCGTTCGGCGTCGTCTCGGGGCCATAGCCGGCCTTGGATCGCACCTCCCATGCAGCGCAGCGCGGCCGCGCTGATGATGCCTTCCGGGGTGCCACCGATGCCGATCAGTAGGTCCACGCCGGTGTCCGGCCGCGCGGCCGCGATCGCGCCGGCGACGTCGCCATCGGTGATGAACGTGATCCGGGCGCCGGCCTCGCGGACCTGGCGCACCAGGTCGTTGTGCCGGGGCCGATCCAGAATGCACACCGTGATGTCGGAGATGTTCATCCGCTTGGCCTTGGCCACGCGGTTGATGTTCTCGGCCACCGGCGCGGACAGGTCGATGGCCTCGGCCGCTTCCGGTCCGGTGGCGATTTTCTCCATGTAGAACACCGCAGAGGGATCGAACATGGTGCCCCGCTCCGATACCGCAAGTACGGCGAGCGCGTTAGGCATGCCCTTGCTCATCAGCGTGGTGCCGTCAATCGGGTCGACCGCGACATCGCATTCCGGTCCTTCCCCATTGCCGACCTCCTCGCCGTTGAACAGCATCGGTGCTTCGTCTTTTTCTCCTTCACCGATCACCACGATGCCGCGCATCGACACTGAGCCGATCAGCTTGCGCATGGCGTCCACGGCGGCCTGGTCACCGCCGTTTTTGTCACCGCGACCAACCCAGCGGCCGGCGGCCATCGCGGCCGCCTCGGTCACCCGAACGAGCTCCATGGCGAGGTTACGGTCGGGTTCCTCCGGCGTGGGGCGCTGGCGTGGAGCCGACAAACTACTCATAAACCCTCCCGGAAGGTGCGGCGCGCCAAATAATCACCACAGATTTAAAACCCTCGCAAATCCTCCCAGATTTTAGTTCGAGAGCGGGTGGGTATCGTCTCGCTGCTCCCGAGCGGCGATCACCGACTCGATCCGCTCCCGGGCACCCGCGAGGTGCCGCTGGCAGGTTTCGGCAAGTTGCTCGCCGCGCTCCCACAGCGCCAGCGAGTCCTCGAGGCTGAGCCCACCGGCTTCCAGCCTGCGCACTACCTCGGCCAGCTCGTCACGGGCGGCTTCGTAGCCCAGCGTAGCCGGATTGGTTGCGCCCCTGCCGTCATCGTTCACCGGTCACCACCGCACCTATGGCTCCATCGCATAGCCGGATTCGTAACTTGGCGCCCTCCGGGGCATCAGCCACCGATCGAAGTACCGGCGTCGCGGGGCCGGTACTGACGCGCTGAACCACCGCGTATCCGCGGGCAAGAGTGGCTGCCGGTCCCAGCGCCGTCAAGCGTGCCGCGGTGTGCGTCAAGGTGTCGTGTGCCGCTCGTAGCCCGCCGAGCACTGCCCGGTCGGCGCGGGTGCGCAGTTCAGTCACCACCCGGCCGTGTTCGGCCAGCGGGCGCAGCGGGGCGGCTAATACCGGACGAGTGCACAGTGCGTCGAGCAGCCGGCGCTCCCGATCGACCCAACCGTGCAGGGCGCGCCGGCAGCGATTGCGCAGTTGATCGAGGGCCGCGGTTTCCTCGGCGACGTCCGGCACCACGCATTTGCCGGCATCGGTGGGAGTGGAGCAGCGCTTGTCGGCGATGTAGTCGACCAGCGGGGTGTCCGGCTCATGGCCGATCGCCGAGACCACCGGGGTGGTGCAGCGCGACACCGCGCGGCATAGCTCCTCGTCGGAGAACGGCAACAGATCCTCCACGCTGCCCCCGCCACGAGCCAGCACGATCACCTCTACGGCGGGATCGGCGTCGAGTGCGGCTAGTGCGTCAATGATCTGGTTCACCGCGAGCGGGCCTTGCACCGCTACGTTGCACACCCGGAATCGAACCGCGGGCCAGCGGGCGGTGGCGTTGCTGAGCACGTCACGCTCGGCTGCACTGCCCCGGCCGGTGACCAGCCCGACGCAGCCGGGCAGCAATGGCAGTGCCCGCTTGCGCCGGGGATCGAACAGGCCTTCGGCGTCCAGAATGCGCCGGAGCCGCTCGATGCGGGCCAGCAACTCGCCGATCCCCACCGTCCGGATCTCATCGACGCGCAGACTCAGCGTGCTGCGACCCAGATGTAATGACGGCTTGCCGTGCACCACCACCCGGCAGCCGTCCGTCAGCGGCGGTTGCTGGTCCCGCACCAGCGCGGTGGCGCAGGTCAGTGTCACCGATACGTCGGCCACCGGGTCGCGCAGGGTGAGAAACGCAGTGCCGGTGCCTGGTTTGGCGCTGATCTGCGTGACCTGACCCTCGACCCACACCGCACCTAACCGATCGATCCATGCCGCGATCTTGCGAGCGACGGTCCGGACCGGCCATGGCGCTTCGGGCGTCGTGGCGGCGGAGTTGTCGGTCACTTGAGTTCCGGTCACTGCGAG
>DATELN010000244.1:0-6566 GCA_035276605.1 Pseudonocardiaceae bacterium
CCGGTGAGCACCCAGTGCCGCGGGTCGGCACCGAGCGTGGCGGCTACCTCGACCAGCTCGCCGGCCACCGGCACCGCCGCTGCATCGATATCGATTGCAACACCGGATGCCTCGGCGAGGTGTCCGGCATCAGCGAGCAACCCGTCGGAGATATCGATCATCGCGGTGGCTCCGCCCGCAGCGGCTTGCGGGCCCGCAGCGTACGGAGGTTCCGGCACCTGGTGAGCGCCCACGACCGCGGCTACCACCGCCGGTGGCGATCGCACACCGCTGCGCAGGACGGCAAGACCGGCGGCAGACCAACCCAGCCGGCCGCAGGCCGCGAGCACGTCACTGGACCGCGCCCCCGCACGGGTAGTCGGAGCCCGGCCCTGAAGGTTCCCCAGAGCAGTCACCGAGATGACAATCTGAGCGGACGTGACCACATCGCCGCCGACGATGCCGGCACCAACTTGCGCGGCCTCCTCCCACATCCCGGCAACCAAGCCATCCACCGTCAGCACCGGAGTCTTGCCCGGCAGGGCCAACCCGACGACCAGGGCGGTGGGCACCGCGCCCATGGCCGCAACATCGGCCAGGCTAGCCGCCACCGCTTTGCGGCCAACCTGGCACGGCGTGGACCAGTCCAGCCGGAAATGCACGCCCTCGACGAGGACGTCGGTGGTAACGACGACTCGGCCGTCCGTGGCTGCCAGCACCGCAGCGTCGTCCCCCGGGCCGAGCAGGGTGCCCTGCGGCAGCCTCCTACCTGCAGTGACCCGGGCAATCAGACCGAATTCGCCCACTTCAGCGACCACAGGGGCGTCAGACGGCGGCGGTGGTGGCGGACTACCAGCGGCTACACCCACCTCATACCCCCATCCAGGCGGTAGGTTTCGTTCCTACCCCTTCTTTCAATCCCCAGACATCCGAACAAGATGGAAGGCCAGGGCCGTGGTTCAGGCATACATCCTCATCCAGACCGAGGTGGGCAAGGCTGCCGCGGTGGCCGCGGAGGTGTCGAGCCTGCCCGGCGTGGCGAGCGCGGAGGACGTCACCGGCCCCTACGACGTGATCGTCCGGGCCGAGGCTAGCGACGTAGACCAGCTCGGTCAGCTCGTCGTGGCCCGGGTGCAGAACGTGCAGGGCATCACCCGCACACTGACCTGCCCCGTTGTCCACCTGTCCTGACGATTTGGTCACCGTGTTGCCCGATAGCGATGCACCGCCGGCCGGCACCCCGCGTTGGCCGCTGGCACTGGCACTGGCCCTGGTAGCGGCCTTAGTGGTGGGTGTGCTCATCGCCGCCTCGCTGGTGCGCAACCAGCCTCTGGGGTCGCTGGCGTTGGCCGCGGTACCGGCGCCGGCAGCCGATTCCGCGGAGTGTGTGCGGCTGCTGACCGCGCTACCCGCGCAGCTGGACGGCGGCGGGCTCGGCACGCTGGACCGTCGACAACTGCGCGCTCCCGCCCCAGCGGGCGCGGCCGGCTGGGGTGAACCGCCGGTGGTGCTGCGTTGCGGGCTTGACCGACCCGCCGATCTGACCGCCTCCTCCCGGCTGATCGGTGTCTCGGGAGTGCAGTTTCTCGAAATACCCAGCGGTGGCATGAGCACCTGGGTAGCCGTCGATCGCCCGGTCTATGTCACCGTGGGATTGCCACCAACAAGCGGCAGCGGACCCCTACAGCAACTCGCCGCCGTGATCGCACACACCTTGCCGCAACGCGGCCTAGATATACCCCGCTGACGGAGCTAAAGCCGGTACAAGCCGTCCAGCACCCGCTCCAGCAACGCGAGATCCGGCGCGTCACCCCAGCCCATCGGATTGCGGTGGACGTGCACCAAACCGGTATCGATCATGTCGGCGAGCAATACCCGGGCCACCCCCAAAGGGAGCGACAGCAGCGCCGCGACCTCCGCGACGGAGCGCATCTCCGTGCACAGCTCGGCAATCGCGGCATGCTCTGCTGAGCAGATCGACGTCATGTCTCGACCTTCGTCGCTGGTGGACACCAGCGTCTCAATGGCAAGATCCTGCACCGGTCGGGTACGGCCCCGCGTCCAGCTGTAGGGCCGGACCACGAACCGGAAGTTATCGTCCGGCGCATCCCAGTCGTCGATAGCCCATTCGTCGGCTACTTCGCTCACTGCGGTATCAGCCGGAGCCTGGGGGGTAGGGGCGGGCGGGGCACCAGCATCGGCATCATCGTCCGGTTGTGCATGACGCGCGCGATATTGCTCGCGGACTGGACCCAGTGTCATCTGCTCGGCCTCGTTGATCAAGGTCGCGTGGTGATCACGAGCGGGATTATCGGCACTGCTGCTGCCGAATGACCGAAACAATCGCGTGACCTCCATCCCAACTCGCCAACACACTCAGCCAACGGCACCCACGGCCAGGGCACGAGCACTAACCGGGGCGCCCTACGTGCCTAACTAGCGTGCCGGAAGTAAGTCGCTGGTGTTCACCCGTTTGATCCAGCGTTTCAGCGCAATCCGGTACCGCGGGCGACCGCGGTGTCGATCAAGATCGAGAGCAAGTTGGGGTAGTCCATCCCGGTCACCGCCCACATCCGGGGGAACATCGAGATCGGCGTGAAGCCTGGCATGGTGTTGATCTCATTGACGGTCAGCGAGCCTTCGGGCCCCACGAAGAAATCCACCCGAGCAAGTCCTTGGCAGCCCAGTGAGCGGAACGCGGCAACGGCCATCGCTTGCAGCTCACCAGTGAGGTCGTCGTCCAGTTTGGCTGGTATGTCGAACTCGCACGCGTCATCGAGATACTTAGCCGCGAAGTCGTACCAACCCGGCGAGTTCTCGGCCACCATACGGATCTCTGCGGGCAGCGATGCCTCGATCCGGCCGTCGGGGAACTCCAGCACCCCGCATTCCACCTCACGCCCAGTCACCGCCGCCTCGACCAGGACCTTGGGGTCGATACCGCGCGCCGTATCGATCGCCGAGGGCAGCTGTGACCAGTCCATCACTTTGGTGATTCCCAGCGATGAGCCTGCTCTGGCGGGTTTGACAAAGACCGGCAGGCCCAGCCGGTCGCATTGCTCTGCGGTGAGGGTGGCGCCGGCATCACGCAACACCACGGTGTCGGTGACCGGGAAGCCGTCGGCCCGCAACACCTTGCGGGCGAAGTCCTTGTCCATGGCCGCCGCGCTGGCCAACACCCCGGAGCCGACATAGGGCAGCTCCGCCAGCTCCAGCAGCCCCTGGATCGTGCCATCCTCACCGAAGGCCCCATGCAGGACCGGGAACACGACATCCACTCCGGAAAGCACCTCTCCGGGCGCCTCGCCGGCCAGCCGCACCAGTTCCTTGCGGGTCGGGTCTCCAGGCAGGGTCAACGGCGCGCCAGCGCCGTCCACGGCGGGCAACGCGCGGTCCCGGATCGCCAGGTCGGACGGTTCTGCGCTGCCCAGCACCCAAGCCCCATCCGGACTGATGCCCACCGGGATGACCTCGAATCGCGTCCGGTCCAGGTGAGTCAGCACGCTTCCGGCCGACACGCAAGAGATCGCGTGTTCGCTGCTGCGGCCACCGAACACCACCGCCACCCGCAGCTTCCCGCCACCCGTCATGTCCGCACCCTACTGGCCACCGACATGGAGACATATCGGGGTGAAAACAACCCTTTACGTCCGATGTGTCTGCATGTCGGGCTCTGTGGAGTCAGTGGTGCGGGAGGCGTTGGGCGCGCCAGGAGCGGAAACCGCCGATGACGTCGGTGGCGTTGCGCAAACCGAGATTTTGCAGGGCGGCAGCCGCCAGGCTGGACGTGTAGCCCTCCGAGCAGAGCACTATCACCTGCTGGTCGTAGCCGGTCACCTCGGGCAACCGGGAATCGGACTCGGGGTCGAAGCGCCACTCCAGGTGATTGCGCTCGACGACGAGGGCGCCGGGCACCTCACCTTCCTCCTCACGCTGCCAGCCAGGCCGGATGTCCACCAGCAGGGCCCCGGCGACCACTGCGTCATGCGCCTGCGCCGGTGTCAAGCGCTGCAACCCGGAACGGGCCGCCGCCAGCATTTGCTCAACGCTGAACGCCCCGGGTGGGCGGATCACCAATCCACTCCGGCCTGTTCCACCGCGACGTGATGCAATCCGGGCGGTTCTAGCCGGAATCGGTTCATCACCGTGAGGCTCGGCGTGTAGACGTGGACGCTCACCGCGGGGACCGTGCCGCTGTTGGTCACCTGGTGAACGTAACGCGGACCGAAGACGCGGCAGCGTCCCGCCTCCAAAGTCCGGGTGACTTCCACCGGTGGTCGGCCGGGCTTGGCTGCCACCACCCGTTCGGTCAGCGTGCCCGCCGCGACCGCGAAGGCACCCGAGGCAGGGCCGTGATCGTGCAGATCGGTGCCTTGGCCAGGCAGCCAGGACAGCAACCACACCTCGTGGTGCGGGTTTCGTTCGAGTAGCCGGTACCAGCGGGTGTCAGTGCGGTAGTCGACCAGTGAGCGCCACCGTTCGGGGTGCGCGGCCAGCGCCATCACCAGGCTGGTCGGGCTGCCTGGACGCGCCATGTCGGGGGCAGGGACAGTGAGATAGGGCACAGCATGCACGGAAGGGCTCCTCGCGAGGTCGGTGAGCCAACCGCGCAAAGATCACCACCCGGGTAGGGCGGCCGTCAGGGAGACGCGGTCAGCGGACAGAGTCACTAAGACTGAAGGCTCACCGCGCGGGACAGAGCGCGCTCGCCACCCGGCGCAGATCCACCGGGGACCGCCGAACCAGGGCGAACGTGCTACTCACAATGAATGATCAAACCAGCCGGTATGGCATCCCGTCAAGGTCACTCTGGCTTGTGTGCCCGGCCGAGAAGTTCAGCGGCCATCTGCTGAGGTGACTGGCCGCCGTAGCAGACCCGGCGTACGCCGTCAGTGATAGGCACCTCAACGCCGCAGCGCGTGGCCAGCCCTTGGATAGACAGGCAGGACTTCACGCCCTCGGCCACCTGGCCGTGGGCGGACTGCTGGGCTTGCTCCACGGTGTCACCCAGGCCCAACCGGTAGCCGAAGGAGCGGTTGCGCGACAGCGGTGAAGAGCAGGTGGCGACCAGGTCGCCGAGACCGGCCAGGCCGGCGAAGGTCATCGGGTCGGCGCCCAGCGCGGCGCCAAGCCGTCCCATCTCAGCCAGGCCGCGAGTGATCAGAGTGGCGAGCGTGTTGTCCCCGTAACCCAGTCCGGCAGCCACCCCGCACGCCAGCGCGATGACGTTTTTGCAGGCGCCGCCAAGTTCGCAGCCGATGACATCGGTGTTGGTATAGGGACGGAAGTAGCGGGTTCCGCAAGCACGCTGCACGGCGACCGCACGGTCGTGATCGGTGCACGCCACGACGCTCGCGGTGGGCTGTTCGGCCGCGATCTCCCGCGCCAGATTAGGGCCCGAAATCACGACGACTTGGTCGGACGTAACAGCAGTGACTTCTATCACCACCTCGCTCATCCGCTTAAGGCTGGTCAGTTCGACGCCCTTGGCCAGGCTGATCAGGGTGGCCTCCGGCGGCATCGACTGGTGCCAGTCGCCGAGGTTGTCGCGCAGCGTCTGGCTGGGCACCGCGAACACGACGGTGTCCACGCCGTCGAGCGCCTGCTTCGCACAGGCCGTCGCCTGCAGTGACGCCGGCAGGGTCACCCCGGGTAGGTAATCCGGGTTGCCGTGCTGGCACCGCACCGCGTCGGCCACTTCCACCCGGCGCGCCCAGAGCACCACGTCCCGACCGGCGTCGGCGAGCACCTTGGCGAAGGTGGTGCCCCAGGAGCCCGCGCCCATCACCGCGATTCGCTGTACTGCAACAGTCATAACGGGTGCTCCCGATGCCGTCCGGGTTGCAGAGGATCGAAGAAGACGGTGGGAGCCGGCCGCTTGCGTACCTCGGCAAGCAGCCCGCGGACCCGATCCATCACCCGGTCAGTGGCCTCCCGCAGCAGAGGCCCATCTACAGGTCGCAGCCGGAACTCGGAAAGATCCACCGGCGCGCCGGCTCGCACGATGACCTCGGTTCGCGGTAGCGGGCGAAACCGCTTCCCATAGTGGTCGTAAATCCGGTGCGTGCCCCAATGCACAACCGGCACCACCGGCACATCGGCGCGCAGGGCCAGCCGGGCTACCCCGGTGTGCGCCACCATCGGCCAATGATCCGGGTCGCGGGTGATGGTGCCCTCGGGATAGATCAACACTGCTTTGCCCGCGGCGAGGGCCTGCTCGGCGTGCCGCAGGCTGTCGCCGGCCTCGGCGCTGCCGCGGCGCACCTGAATCTGCTCCGCTGCGGTCATCACCCGGCCGAGGATCGGGAGCTGGAACAGACTTTGCTTGGCCAGAAATCGCGGGATCCGGCCTTTGCGGTGTACGAACACTGCGGTGTACAGCGGGTCCAGGTAGGAGACGTGGTTGCACGCGACCAGCACCGGCCCCATGGCGGGAATGTGCTCGAGACCCTCGAACCGCCGCCGCCCCAGTAGGCGGCTGAGCGGGTAGAACACCACGATGCACAACCCGATGGAAAGCCCGGGCTTCTCCCGCGCCACGCCATCCTCCTCATGCTGGGTTCACGCTTGCAACCGGCGAGTTGACC
>DATELN010000245.1:0-9219 GCA_035276605.1 Pseudonocardiaceae bacterium
GGCAGCGCAGCCGCTTCGGTCAGATCCTGGGCGGCCATGACCCGGCGCGTCATTTGACCAGACCGTCGATAAGTAAAGAGGCGCCGATACCGGCCAGCCAGATGTCCTTGGCCAGCGGGATGCCCTGCTGCGTCGGTCGCAGGCTTCCCTCCTCGTGCATGCCCGGAGTACGGAGATAAAGCCCAAGGAGGGCTCCGGAGAATGCGGTCAAGGCTGCTCCGGCGACCAGGGAAGGCACGAAGGGCAAAAACACCGCAGCTCCAACGGCCATCTCGGTTGCGGATAGCGCCTTGACGAACATCTGCGGGTCGAGCTTGGCTACGAACGGGTACGTGCCCGCGGCGAAGCCCTGCAACTCCTTGGCGGTCACCTCGTCGGCGTTCCACTTCGACACCCCCGAGTTGAGCACATAGCCTCCGGCGGACAGTCGCAGCGGCAGCTGCCGGATTTTCTTGCGCAAGTTCACCGGTTGCCTCCAGGTCGGGAGTCGGAAGGGATGCGGGCGATCGCGCCGTCTAGCCAGCGTCGAAGTGCGTCCACCGGCGCGGCGCCGGGTTGGCGCGCGATCACCTCACCCTGGTACAGCACCATCAGGGTCGGGACCGCCTGCACGGCGAAGCGTTGCGCGAGTTTCGGCGCGCGCTCGATGTCGACCTTGACCAGCTTGAGCTGGCCGGCCATCTGTCTGGCCAGCTGCTCCAGTGCGGGGCTGACCATCCGGCACGGCCCGCACCAAGCCGCCCAGAAGTCCACCAGAACCGGGATGGTGGCCCGCTCGGCGATCTCGGCGAAGTCCTCATCGCCGGCGTCGGCGATCCACGGCAACAACGCCTTACAGTGACCGCAGCGCGGCTTGCCGTGCGCGGCCGCGGGGACGTGGTTGAGCCGCCCGCAGTTGGGGCACTTGACCGTTCGGGTCGCTGTCTTGGTCGCCATCGCCGGTCACGCCGCGGTGGTTGTTGCGGGCTGCGGATTATCGTGGGTCACGATGAGCTCGTCGCCCTTGAGATCGACGCGAATGGTGGCCTCATCCGGGATGGCATCGGTGAGCAGCGCTCGGCCGATGCGGGTCTCGACTTCACGGGCGATGAACCGGCGCAGCGGCCGGGCACCGTAGACCGGATCGAAGCCCTGCGCGGCGATGAACCGGCGTGCCTCATCGGAGATCTCCAGGCTCATCCGGCGTTCCACTAGCCGGGCGCGCAGCTCGTTGAACATCAGCTCGACGATCTGCTCGATCTGAGCCTGGGTGAGCGGGCTGAACAACACGATGTCGTCGATGCGGTTGAGGAACTCCGGACGGAAATGGTGGCGCAGTTCACTCATGACCAGCTCGCGGGCCTCCGGTTTGATCTCTGCCTCGGCCGTCACTCCCTCCAGCAGGTACTGCGACCCGATATTGGACGTCATGATCAGCACAGTGTTCCGGAAGTTGACCGTGCGGCCCTGCGCATCGGTGAGCCGGCCGTCGTCCAGCACCTGCAGCAGCGTGTTGAACACGTCGTGGTGCGCCTTTTCGATCTCGTCGAAAAGCACCACCGAATACGGCTTGCGGCGCACCGCTTCGGTGAGCTGACCGCCCTCCTCGTAGCCCACATAGCCGGGCGGGGCCCCGACCAGGCGGCTGACCGTGTGCCGCTCCTGGTACTCGCTCATGTCAATGCGGACCATGTTGTCCTCGGAGTCGAACAACGCCGCGGCCAGCGTCTTGGCCAGTTCGGTCTTTCCCACCCCGGTGGGGCCGAGGAAGATGAACGAACCAATCGGGCGGCGCGGATCCTTGATGCCCGAACGAGCCCGGATGATCGCGTCGGACACCACCCGGACCGCCTCGTCCTGGCCGACCACCCGCTCGTGCAGGACCTCGTCGAGACGCAGCAGCTTCTCCCGTTCGCCCTCCTTCAGCCGGGTGATCGGGATCCCGGTCCAGGCTGAGACGATCTCGGCAATCTCGTCCTCGGTGACCACCTCGCGCAGCAGCCGGCGTTCACCCTGCTTGGCCGCGAGCTGCTCCTCCTCCGCGGCCAGCCGGCGCTCCAGCTCGGTGAGCTTGCCGTAGCGCAGTTCGGCGGCCCGGTTGAGGTCATAGGCCCGCTCGGCCTCTTCAACCTCCCGGCGGCCCTGCTCCAGCTCAGCACGCAGCTCCTGAACCCGCCGGATCGCCTGGCGCTCGGCGTCCCACTGCGCGCGCATCGCGTCGGCCTCGGCCCGCAGATCGGCCAACTCCCGACGGAGCTGGTCCAGGCGGGCCTGACTGGCCGGGTCGGTCTCCTTGGCCAGCGCGGCCTCTTCGATCTCTAAGCGCATCACCCGCCGGGTCACCTCGTCCAACTCGGCGGGCATCGAGTCGATCTCGGTACGCAACCGGGCGCACGCCTCATCAACCAGATCGATCGCCTTATCAGGCAAGAACCGGTCGGTCAGATACCGATAGCTCAACGTCGCGGCGGCGACCAGCGCGCTGTCCTGGATCCGTACCCCGTGGAAGATTTCCAGACGTTCCCGCAGCCCACGCAGGATGGAAATGGTGTCCTCGACGCTGGGCTCATCCACCAGCACCGGTTGGAACCGGCGCTCCAGCGCAGCGTCCTTTTCCACATATTTGCGGTACTCGGTCAGCGTGGTGGCGCCGATCATGTGCAACTCACCGCGGGCCAGCATCGGCTTGAGCATGTTGCCGGCATCCATGGCACCTTCGGCGGCACCGGCGCCGACCACGGTATGCAGCTCGTCGACGAACAGCAGAATGCGTCCTTCAGCGGCTTTGACCTCGGCCAGCACCGCCTTGAGCCGCTCCTCGAACTCCCCGCGGTACTTCGCCCCGGCGACCAGGGACCCCATGTCCAGCGCGAAGATCGTCTTGTCCCGCAAGCCCTCCGGAACGTCACCGCGCACGATCCGCTGGGCCAACCCCTCCACGATCGCGGTCTTGCCCACGCCGGGGTCACCAATGAGGACCGGGTTGTTCTTCGACTTCCGGCTCAGGATCTGGATCACCCGCCGGATCTCGGCGTCGCGGCCGATCACCGGGTCCAGCTTGCCCGAACGGGCCGCATCAACCAGATCCATCCCGTACTTGACCAGCGCCTCGTACGCCCCCTCCGGGGTGGCCGAGGTGACCCGCTGGTTACCGCGAATCTGGGTCAGCGCAGCGAGGAACGCCTCCCGGGTCACGCCAAACTCTTTGAGTCGGCGACCGGCAGCACTGGAAGCACCCTCGTCTGCCAGGGCGAGCAACAGATGCTCCACGGACACGTACTCGTCCTTGAGCCGCTTGGCCTCCCGCTCGGCGGCCTCCAGCACCCGGGCCAACCGCTGGGTGACGAACACCTGCCCAGGAGCAGCACCGGGCCCGGTCACCCGCGGTCGGCGCTGGAGGTCGCTGTCGACGGCGGCCCGTAACGCGTCGACGTCAGTGTTGAACTGCCGTAACAGCCGCGGTATCAGCCCCTCGGGCTGGTCGAGCAGGGCCAGCAGCAAATGTTCGCCATCCACCTCCGTGTGCCCGTAGCGCAACGCCACACTCTGAGCCTGCTGCACCGCTTCCTGCGACTTCTGGGTCAGCCGGTTCATGTCCATGTTGGATTACTCCTCGCACCGGGCCGTCACTGACGGCCCACGGGCAGCATTTCGTGGTGGGCGGCTACCGGCGGCACGCAGCGCGGCCTCAAGCGTTTCAACACGATCAAGCAGGTCCATCACCAGCCCGAGCGCGGCGTAATTCAGCGACAGACCAGCCCGCAGCCGCTGGATCCGGGCCGCGACCTGCAGCTGCGGCGCGGCGAACCACAACCGACCGGCGGCATCCCGGGTCGGCTCCAGCAGGCCCAACGCCACCAGCCGGCGGACCAGGTCAGGATGCATCCCGGCCCGGGCCGCGAAGCTATCCAAACTGAGCCGGGACACGCGCACCAGCGCAAAGGCAGTCATACTGCCGCCTCCGCCCTTGGGGTCGAGATAGCGCAGTTAAATAAGTCGGCGGTCATGTTCCCCTCCTCGGATCGAAGGTCGAATCCCTCCGCAGCGCCTCGAAGAGGTCCCGCTCCCGCGGCGTCAACGTCCGCGGCACCATGATCTTCACCTCGGCATAAAGATCCCCCGGTGTTCCACGCGGATTGGGCATCCCTTCTCCGCGCAATCGCAACCGACGACCCGTCGATGACCCCGCCGGCACGCGCACCTTGGCCTCCCCACCGGGGGTGAGCACCGGCACGCTGGCTCCCAGCGCCGCCTCCCACGGTGCCAACGGCAGATCCACCGAGATATCGCGACCATTGACCCGGTAACGCGGGTGTGGCGCGATCCGTACTACCAGATACAGATCCCCCGTCGTGCCGCCGCCTGAGCCCTGTCCACCCAGGCCGGCCAGGCGGATGCGCTGCCCGTCAGTAATTCCAGGGGGAATGACCACCTCAAAACTGGCAGGCTCGCCTGCTCCACCAGATAGGGTGATGCGGCGAGT
Source organism: Pseudonocardiaceae bacterium (assembly GCA_035276605.1). Taxonomy (GTDB): domain Bacteria; phylum Actinomycetota; class Actinomycetes; order Mycobacteriales; family Pseudonocardiaceae. The sequence continues at coordinate 4,463 of DATELN010000245.1, forward strand.
GCCGCCGCGGTAGGTGTCCTCCACCGACAGCTCGAGCTCGGCCTCCTGATCAGCGCCCGAAATTGGGCCCGATGCGCCACGCGAACCGAAAAGATCACTGAACAAGTCGTCGATGTTGATTCCGCCAGCGCCGAATCCCCCGCCGCGGTCCCCGCCACCGATATTAGAGTCCACCCACACCCGCGATCCCGGTCTCCCGGTCCGGGCAGCGTCGGCGTAAGACTCGTAGCCCTCTGGAATCTGGCGGAAGTCGGGCCCGAACCGGTCGTAACGCCTCCGGGTGTCGGGGTCGGACAGGACGCTGTAAGCCTCGCTGACCTCCTTGAAGCGCTCCTCGGCCCCGGGGTCGCGGTTCACGTCGGGGTGGTACTGCCGGGCGAGTTTGCGGTAGGCACGCTGTATTTCCTCGGTGCTGGCGGTGCGGGAGACCCCGAGGGCGTCGTAGTGATCGCGCGCCATCGGTCATCAACCCCGGTGGCCTGCGACGGTCACCGCGCCCGGCCGCAGCTGCCTCTCAGGCGTGCCGTAACCCGGGCGCAGCACCCGGACCACCGTGCCAGGCTCAGCGTCAGAGTCATCGATCACGTTGATGACCTCATGCCGGGCCGGGTCGAACGGTACGCCCACCTCGTCGTAGCGGGAGAACCCCAGGTTGGCCAGCACAGCCAGCGCCTGGTCGCGGACCGCCCGCACGCCCTCAATGATCGTCGACGGGTCGGCGTCGGCATGACTGAGTGCAAGGTCCAGGTTGTCCAGCACCGGCAGCCAGGCGCCCGCCACCCGGTTAGCCTCGGCCGCTCGCTGCCGTTCCAGCTCCCGAGCATGCCGCTTGCGTAGGTTCTCCAGGTCGGCCAGCGCCCGGCGCAGCCGATCCTCCAGAGCGGCAACGGCGTCCCGGTCGGGCACCGCAACCTCGACCGCACCCTGGTCTTCGGGGCTCGTATCGCTCCCGGTCCCCAGATCCTGGTGCTTCTGGTCTGCTACCGTCGCCTGTTGATGAGCCGCGTCTTGATGCATCTGCGCCGGCTGCCTCAGCTGCGGTCGAAGTCGGCGTCGATGACATCGTCGTCAGCACTAGATCCGGTGTCTCCTGGTGGGCCGCCCTGTGGACTCCCGGCACCGACACCAGCGCCAACGCGCGCCATCAGGGCCTGGAAAACCTGCTGGAGCTCGCCGATCAGCTCACGTACCCGCGCTAGCGGTGCCTCCTCCTGGATCGCTTGCCTTGCCTCACCGACGAGCAGCTCGGCTCGGGCCTTCTCGTGCGCTGGGGCGTCCGCGCCGAGTTCGTCCAGGCGCCGCTGGACCTGGTAGGCAATGGCGTCCAGCTCGTTGCGAGCGTCAATCTCCTGCCGCAACTGCTGGTCGGCGGCGCGGTTGCGATCGGCTTCAGCCACCATGCGGTCGATCTCGGCGGAGTCGAGATTGGAGCTTTCGCTGATCGTGATGCTCTGCTGTGCTCCTGTGTCCCGGTCCTTAGCGGTGACATTGACGATGCCGTTGGCGTCGATGTCGAAGGTGACCTCGATCTGAGGCCCGCCACGCGGAGCAGGGCGGATGTTTTCCAGCCGGAACCGGCCCAGCACCCGGTTGTCCGCGGCGCGCTCCCGTTCTCCCTGCAGCACTACCACGTCCACTGCCGACTGGTTGTCCTCGGCGGTGGAGAAGACCTCGCTACGCCGTGCCGGAATGGTGGTGTTCCGCTCGATGATCTTCGTCATCAGCCCACCACGGGTCTCGACCCCGAGCGACAGCGGGGTCACATCCAGCAGCAGGACATCCGACACCTCACCCTTGAGAACGCCGGCCTGGATCGCCGCACCCACCGCGACAACCTCGTCTGGGTTGACGCTCATGTTGGGGTCCTTGCCGCCGGTGAGCCGGCGGACCAGCTGCTGCACGGCAGGGATCCGGGTTGACCCTCCAACCAGGATGACCTCGTCGATGTCATTCGCACTGATCTTGGCATCGCCCATGGCCTGCTTGACCGGATCCATGGTCCGTTCCACCAGGTCGGTGGTGAGTTGCTCGAACTTCGAGCGGGTGATCGTGGTCTGCAGGTGTTTGGGGCCGGTGGCATCGGCGGTGACGAACGGCAGGCTGACCTGCGTCTGGGTGACCGAGCTCAACTCGACCTTGGCTTTCTCCGCGGCCTCGAACAGCCGCTGCAACGCCTGCGGATCCTTGCGCAGATCAATGCCATTGTCTTTCTCGAACTCGTCAGCCAGATGGTCGACCAGGCGCCGGTCGAAGTCATCGCCACCCAAATGCGTGTCCCCGGCAGTGGAGCGCACCTCCACCACGCCATCACCGACGTCGAGAATGCTGACGTCGAACGTGCCGCCGCCCAGGTCGAATACCAGCACCGTCTCGTGTGCTCGCTTGTCCAAGCCATAAGCCAGCGCCGCTGCGGTGGGCTCATTGATAATGCGCAGTACCTGAAGTCCAGCGATCTTGCCGGCGTCTTTGGTGGCCTGGCGCTGCGCATCATTGAAATATGCCGGGACCGTGATCACAGCCTCGGTGACCCGCTCTCCCAGGAACTTCCCAGCATCGTCGGCGAGCTTACGCAACACTTGAGCGCTGATCTCCTCCGGCGCGTATAGCTTACCCCGGACGTTGAAACGGGCTTCCCCATTCGGTCCCGACACCACATCGAAAGCCACCGCTTTGGCTTCTTCGGAGACCTCCTCGAACCGCCGACCGATGAACCGCTTCGCCGAATAAATCGTGCCTTTCGGGTTGAGGATCGCCTGCCGCCGTGCCAACTGCCCTACTAGCCGCTCCCCAGACTCAGTGAACGCCACCACCGACGGCGTTGTTCGTGCTCCTTCGGCGTTGGGGATCACGTCTGCCTGACCGCCCTCCCAGGCAGCGATCACCGAGTTAGTTGTGCCCAGATCGATACCCACTGCCTTCGCCATAATTGAGTGCTCCTGTTAACCGGTTGTGGGCGTCGTATGCTGGTTTGCAGCCGGCGGAGCATCGGCGAGCAGGCGCGCCGCCTCGTCGGCAACGTCCTCGTCGACGACCACCTCAAAGCGGCTGGGGACCATCGTCGTGACCGCGTCAAAGTCCCGGCGGCCGCCCTGTAAAGCGTGCATCACCAGACCCAGTACCGCACCGATGACCGCACCAATGATCAGTCCGTAGAACGCCAGTACGATGCTGGCTACTAATGGGCTGATGAGGTTGAACAGGCCGAAGACCCAGCCAATCAAGGCACCGGGAAACGCACCCGACACGGCACCCTTCAGCGCGGCGCCGCCATAGTTCAGCCGACCGGTGACCTGCTCGACCATCTGAAGGTCGTGGCCGATGATGGCAGTTCTTTCCACCGGGAACCCCAGATCGGATAGCCGATCCACGGCACGCTCGGCATCTGCGTAGTTGGTGAATACTCCGATGGGCCGACGGCGCGATGCCGCGGCCCCGCCGGCCCGTGGGTTGACGGCAGGGTGCTGCCACGGCCCGCTCATGACTTTCGCCTCCTGCTGTCCGTCTCGATTACGTTGACGGCCATTGTCAGTTGATCACTGGCTGCTTGCTCGAGCTTCATCACCAGGAGCAGAACCACTGTCGTCCAGTTCCTGCTGTTGCCCACCCGACTCCTGTTGCTGTCCACTCAACGAGATGTGGCGCGGTTTGCTCGCTTCAGCGATCGGGATCGTCAGCATGAGGACGCCGCGGTCATAATCCGCCGACAGCTTGTTCGCATCGAGGTTGTCTCCCAGGAACAGCTGCCGGGTGAAGGTGCCGTGCGGCCGCTCGTCGACGATGACCTCGTCGCCTTCTTCATGCTCGGACCGCCGCTCCGCCCGGATGCTCACCACGTTGCGTTCCACCGTCAGCTCAACATCATCCCGATGCACACCTGGGAGATCGATATGGACATAAAACTCGTCTTTCCGGCGCCACGCTCCCATCGGCATCGTCCTCGGCCTGCTAGTGCCCATCACCTGCTCGGTGAGGCGATCGAGCTCACGGAACGGATCAAAACGCATAAGTGCCATAGCCGTTACCTTCTCGCGCTCTTGACGATTTCCACGCCAGCAACCCGGCATGACAAGTCCCAGGGCCGACAGGTCCACCGTGGCAAGCACGGCGATCCCTGGCTTGGCCCTAACGGGGCTAAATACACCCTCCGGGGTTCACCTACGGGTACAAGAGGGCCACGATCTGAGGATCGGCTAACTGGAACCAGCAGCGCTGCTCGTGGGTCTCGGGGAACACCTCGCGCATCGCGGCCCAGAACCCCAGCGCCCCGTCGCCGACCGCGAGGACCGGGGCCCTCATCCCCCGGCGCTTGCACGAGCGCAGCAGGTCAGCCCAGGACTGGAGTGGACTCGCGGAACCCGTCGGACAGCGAGATGAGCTCCTTGTGGCCATCGGCGCGCACCCCGATCATCACCAGCAGGCACACCTTGTCCTGGGCGAGGCGGACCTTGAGGTGGATGCCATCGACCCACAGGTAGACGTAGTCCACCTCAGCCAGCGAGCGCTCGTGAAACGCGGCCGCGTCGTTTTGCCTGTGCCGTGCCAAAACTAGATGCGAGGTCTTGACCAGGTGTTTTTCTGACTGTTTAGGCTGCGCGCCGATACTCGTTGATCAGTCCGCCGAGGACTTGGTGACGTCGGATCGGGGCGTTGCAGGCGATGACGGTGGCGGAATCGTGTGTGGGTGGATGTTGGCCCAGGCTCTGGTGCGGCCGGTGATTATTGAAATGGCGGATGTACTGATCAAGAACCATGTGGGC
>DATELN010000246.1:0-5384 GCA_035276605.1 Pseudonocardiaceae bacterium
CCGCGCGCCGAGGCGCTACAACGGTCGCTGGTCGCGACGCATTCGCTGCTGGGTGTTGAGGGTGGGTCCTTCCTGTCCCTACTCGATCCCCCGGTGTGGGCCGCGGCAGCGGCGGCGCAATGCCGCAATGTCCACACCTTCCCAGTACTGGCCGGCGATCCGAAAAGCCGCGACGTGATGCTGTCCTCGCCGATCTTGATGGACTACGACTATCCGCGGGTCAGCCCGGAGAGCCCCGGCGACCTGTTCGACGCAACGGAGATCGACGAGATCTTGTCGCTGCGCACCCTGACGCTCACCGATGAGGAGAAGCGCGAAGCGCGGGCTACCGATCCACGGGCGGCCGCGATCATCGACCGGGTCGAGGGATTTTCATCTGACGTGCTCGAGCGCCTGCATGGAGCAGTCCGCTCGCTGCGCCCAGTGACGCACCAATACAACCCCAGAAGGGAGGGACCGGATGGATGCCATTGAGCTGTTGTGTCACGACCACCGCATGGTCGAGCAGCTATTCCGCGACTACCAGGCAGCGGGCAGCGACACCCAGCGGCGGGGGGTGGTGGAGATCATCGTGCGTGAGCTGTCCAAACACGCCGCGCTGGAAGAACTGATGGTCTACCCGCTGGCCAGGAAGGTCCTGCCGAACGGCGACAAGGAGATCGACGAGCACCTCTCCGAGCACGCGGACGTGAAAAAGACGCTCGCCGCCCTGGACCAGCTGTCCGACGGTGACGAGCGGACCGGCGAGCTGATGGCGGAGCTGCAAAAGGAGATCGAGCACCACGTGGCCGAGGAGGAGGGGGAGCTGATGCCGCAGATGCGTAACGCGGTCGATCAGAAGGCCCTCGACGAGCTGGGGCAGGCGCTCGACGTGGCCAAGCAGACGGCCCCGACCCGGCCGCACCCCCACGCACCGGACACGGCACCAGGACTGACTCTGGCGGGTCCGGTGGCCGCGATCTACGACCGACTCCGTGACCGCCTGCAAGGGAGGCCCCTGACATGAGCACTGACCAGAGCAGGAAGGGCTTTGAACACATCGACATCCTGTGGATCTCCGAGGGCATGAGCTGTGACGGAGACACCGTGTCGGTGACCGCGGCATCCCAGCCACCGATCGAGGACGTGATTCTCGGCCTAGTCCCCGGGCTACCGAAAATAAGCCTGCACAACAAGGTGCTATCGCCGACGTTGGGTGGGGAAGCCTTCCTCGCGCCGTTCCGCGCGGCCGCCCGCGGCGAGCTGGAGCCGTTCATCCTGGTGATCGAGGGCTCGATACCGAACCAGAACATCATCGAGGGGGACGGGTACTGGACCTCGTTCGGCAACGACCTGGAAACCGGGGAGCCGCTGACCCTGAACTGGTGGCTCGACCAGCTGGCACCCAAAGCGTGGGCCGTGGTCGCGGTAGGTACCTGCGCGGCCTATGGCGGGATTCACGCGATGGCGGGCAATCCCACCGGCTCCATGGGACTGGCCGACTACCTGGGCTGGGACTTCAAGTCCACCGGCGCCCTGCCCATCGTGAACATCCCCGGCTGCCCGGTCCAGCCGGACAACTTCATGGAGACGCTGACCTGGGTGCTCTACCACGCCGCCGGCGCCGCACCACCGCCACCACTGGACCACATGCTGCGCCCGCAGTGGATCTTCGGCAAGACCGTGCACGAAGGCTGCGACCGGGCGGCCTACTACGAGCAAGCGGACTTCGCCAAGGACTACAACTCACCGAAGTGCCAGGTGAAAGTCGGCTGCTGGGGTCCGGTGGTCAACTGCAACGTGCCCAAGCGTGGCTGGATGGGCGGCCTCGGCGGCTGCCCCAATGTCGGCGGCATCTGCATCGGCTGCACGATGCCCGGCTTCCCGGACAAGTTCATGCCGTTCATGGACGCCCCGCCTGGCGGCAGCCTGTCCTCGATGCTGAACAAGCCCTACGGCGCGTTCATCCGGCGCATGCGCACCATCACCAACATCGCGCTCAACGAGGAACCCAAGTGGCACCACAACGGACCGGCGTTGACCAGCGGCTACAACCCACGCTGGCGTCCCAACGGCTCCCGGTCAACCAAGACCAAAGCGCGCGGCTGAGCGGAACTGCTGAGCGGAACCTGAAAGGAAGACAGCCATGACGGCAACCGAGCAGGCCCCGGCCGGGACCAAGCGCCCCCAGATCGTGGAGATGTCCTGGGACCCGATCACCCGCATCATCGGCAACCTCGGCATCTACACCAAGATCGACTTCGCCAACCAGAAGGTGACGGAGTGCCACAGCACGTCGTCGCTGTTCCGCGGCTACTCCGTGTTCATGAAGGGCAAGGACCCGCGGGATGCGGGCTTCATCACCAGCCGGATCTGCGGGATCTGCGGTGACAACCACACCACCTGCTCGGTCTACGCCCAGAACATGGCCTACGGGATCGACAATCCCCCGCTGGCCGAGCACATCATCAACCTCGGCGAGGCCGCGGAGTACATGTTCGACCACACGCTGTTCCAGGACAACCTGGTGTTCGTGGACTACTGCGAGGCGATGGTCAAGGACACCAACCCCAGCGTGCTGGCCCGGGCGGAAAAGACCGAAGCGCGCAACGCCAAGATCCACGGTTACCGGACCATCGCCGACATCATGCGGGCCTACAACCCGTTCGAGGGCGCGGTCTACAAGCAGGCGTTGCAGGTCAGCCGAACCACGCGGGAGATGTTCTGCGTGATGGAAGGCCGGCATGTGCACCCGTCGACCGTCTACCCGGGCGGGGTCGGCACCATGCCGGAGCCGACGCTGTTCACCGACTACCTCACCCGGCTGCTGTCGATCCTGGACTTCGTCAAGCAGGCCGTGGCGATGAACGACGACGTGTTCGACTTCTTCTACGAGGCGTTGCCCGGCTACGAGGAAGTGGGGCGCCGCCGCATTCTGATGGGCTGCTGGGGCGCATACCAGGACCCGATCGCCTGTGACTACAAATATGAGCACATGACGGACTGGGGCCGGGCCATGAAGGTGACCCCAGGGATCATCGTCGACGGTCAGCTGGTCACCACCGACCTGGTGGACATCAACCTGGGCATCCGGATTCTGCTGGGCAGCTCCTACTACGAGGACTGGGTGAACGAGGAGCCCTTTGTCACCCACGACCCGCTGGGCAACCCGGTCGATATGCGCCACCCCTGGAACCAGACCACCCTCCCGGTGCCGCAGAAGCGCAACTTCGACGACAAGTACAGCTGGGTGATGAGCCCCCGCTGGCTCGACAAACGCACTGGTGAGCACCTCGCGCTTGACACCGGCGGTGGCCCGCTGGCCCGGCTGTGGTCCACCGCGCTGGCTGGGCTCGTCGACACCGAGTACGTCAAGTCCACCGGTTCCAGCGTGCTGATCTCGTTGCCGCGCAGCGAGAAGCTGCCCGAGATGACCCTAGAGTGGAAGATCCCTAAGTGGTCCAACGCACTGGAACGCAACCGGGCCCGGACGTACTTCGTGGCGTACTCCGCAGCGCTGGCCGTGCACTTCCTGGATGTGGCACTGGATCTCATCCGGGGCGGCGACACCAAGGTGTTCAACAACTTCTCGGTCCCCGATGAGGCGATCGGCTGCGGCTTCCACGAGGCGGTGCGCGGCGTGCTGTCGCACCATGTGGTCATCAAGGACGGGAAGATCGCGAACTACCACCCGTACCCGCCGACGCCGTGGAACGGCAGCCCGCGGGATTCCTACGGCACGCCCGGTCCGTACGAGGACGCGGTCCAGGACATGCCGATCTTCGAGGAGAACGGGCCGGACAACTTCAAGGGCGTGGACATCATGCGCGCCGTGCGCAGCTTTGACCCGTGCCTGCCGTGCGGGGTGCACATGCATCTCGGTAAGGGCCGCGTGCTGAAGAAGCTGCACTCGCCGATGTTCGGAGCAAGCCATGGCTGAGCCGGCCGGCCCGGCAGGCGTCCGGCTGGACGACGCCGCCGTGCGGGACCGGCTCACCCGGCTCGACGGGCTACTGGAGCAGGTGGAGGCAATCCCCGGCCCTTCCGGGGAGATCGCGCTGGAGGCGGTCTCGGCGCTGGCGGAGGTCTACGGCGAGGCGCTGGCTCGAGCCGTGGCGTACGCCTCTGAAGCGGGGCCACGGCAGGTGGCCGCGATCACCGGTGACGAGCTGCTGGGTCACCTGCTCGTGCTGCACGGAATCCACCCCGATCCGGTCGAGCGCCGGGTCGCCCACGCGCTGGACGAGCTACGCCCGGCGTTGCAACAACGTGGTGGTGATGTCGCGCTGTCCGGGATCGATGACCAGGGCGTCGCGACGGTGCAGCTGTCGATCAAGGGATGCTCGTCGGCCGGGGTGGAGGACGCGGTGCGCGAGGCGGTGCTGACCGTCGCCCCGGAACTGACCGACGTGCAGCGCGCACCGGTGGCGGGAAAGCGCGACGCGGCGTTCGTCCCGCTCGACGCGTTGCTATCCCGGGCTAGCGGGGTGCAGTCGTGACAGCGCCTACCAGCGCGTTGGAACGGGTGATCCAGCGTGGTAGCAACCAGCGCCAGAAGTCCGGGCCGCGCTGCGAGTTGTGCAACGTGCCGGTGCCTGCGGGACACCGGCACCTGCTCGACACCGAGGACTCGGTGCTGATGTGCGTCTGCCAGGCGTGCTCATTGCTGTTTTCTCGGGATGCGGCCAGCGAGGGTCACTACCGGCTGGTGCCGCAGCGGCGGATCCGGCTGGGCACGGTGCCGACCAAGGCTCTCGGAGTGCCCGTGGGCTTGGCGTACTTCGTGCTGCGGGGCGATGGCGCGGTGATCGCGCACTACCCCAGCCCGGCAGGGGCAACCCAGTGGGAGGTCGACCCGCAAGCCTGGGCTTCCGTGGTCGGCAACCATCCCCCGCTGCGCTCGCTAACGCCCGACGTGGAAGCGCTGCTGGTCAACACCGCACGTAACCAGCAACATCACTGGCTGGTGCCGATCGCCGACTGCTGGCGGCTGGTCGCCGTAGTACGCGAGCACTGGAAGGGCCTGTCCGGCGGCAGCCAGGTATGGCCGGAGATCGAGCGGTTCTTCGCGGAACTGACAGAGCAACGCTAAAGCGCTAAAGGAGGAGCGATGGGCACGATTCGGGTTGGGAAGCCGGATGTGGCGCACGACACGCCAACCCATGTCAAGGGAATCCACGAGGGCAACAAGGGTCCATACCACAAGCAGCCTGGCCATCACAAGGACGGCACGGCCGACGCACGGCGTTCGACGGGAATACACCCTAAGCGGCACAACGCGATCCTGAAAATCATGCCGAACCTGCCACCTGGCTAACCGCGTTAGACGTCGATAAAGAGGTGTGAATTATGGGCAAGAAAGTGCTGATAGCGCTAAGCGCGCTGGGCGTAGTCGCGATGGCGGT
>DATELN010000247.1:0-2426 GCA_035276605.1 Pseudonocardiaceae bacterium
CGCAGCGATGGCCTCGGGCAGGGTCATGCCTAGGTCCAGCCGGTTCAGCAGGATTTGCAAGACGGTGGTGATGATCGTCGCGCCGCCCGGCGAACCTACCGCGAGCATCGGTGTCCCGTCGCGCAGAATGATCGTCGGGGCCAGCGAGCTACGTGGTCGCTTGCCGGCAGCGGGCAGGTTCGGGTCCGGTTCGGCCCCTTGGGTGGCGGCGAAGTCGAAGTCGGTCAGCTCGTTGTTCAGCAGGAAACCGCGGCCAGGCACGACGATCCCGCTGCCGCCGGTCTGTTCGATGGTCAGCGTGTAGGCCACCACATTGCCCCACCGGTCGCTGGTCACCAGGTTCGTGGTATTCGGGCCCTCGCTCGGCGCCCCACCGGTGGCGCCGCGCGGCACCGGGCAACCGTGGAAGTCACCGTGCGGATTACCCAGCGGGACCGGGCCGGTCGCCGCGTGCCGCGGGTCAAGCAGGCAAGCCCGCTGCGCGCCGAATCCGGGCGCCAGCAGCCGATCCAGGGGCACCCGAATTTGATCAGGATCTCCGACGTAACGGTTGCGATCGGCGAAACCGAGCCGGCTGGCTTCCAGGTAAGCCTGCAACGCCGCCACCGGATCGTCGGCGGCGACCTTCTTGTGAGACAGGATGTTCAGCGCCTCGCCGACCGTCGAGCCACCTGACGAGGGGGGGCCCATGCCGTAGACATCCAAATCCCGGTACCGGACGTGCGTCGGGTCACGGGCAATCACCTGATAGGCACTGAGGTCGGATGCCGCCAGCAACCCGGGGCGGGCGTGGTAGCGATCACCGGGGACCACCGGTGGGTGCCGCGCCGCGTCCACGACCTCGCCGGCAAGTTGGCCACGGTATAACCAGTCGACCCCATGGAGGGCGATCTGCCGGTAGGTCTGGGCCAGATCGGGGTTGCGCAGCATGCTGCCGACCACCGGCGGGCGCCCGTGCGGCAGGAACAACGCGGCTGTGGAGCCGAAATGCCCGAACCGGGCGGCGTTATCCTGAGTCTGCTTGGCGAAGGTTTCGTCCACCACAAACCCGCGGTTAGCCACCCGGATTGCCGGCTGCAGCACCTGCGCCAGGCTGCGTGTGCCCCAGCGGTCCAGTGCCTGCTCCCAGGTGGCCGGCGTCCCAGGAACACCCACCGACAAACCGCTGGTGACAGCCTCGGCAAAGGGCATCGGCCGCCCGCTGCCCGGGTCGATAAACGAGGTGGGACGCATCGCAGCCGGCGCCGTTTCCCGACCATCCAGGCTGAATACGCGGCGCGTGAAGGCATGGAAGTAGACAAAAAATCCCCCACCGCCAATGCCGGCCGAGTACGGCTCGGTGACCCCCAGGGTCGCGGCTGCCGCGACCGCCGCGTCAATGGCGTTGCCACCCTCTCGAAGCACGTCGATACCGGCCTGGCTGGCGTCAGCATCGACGGTGGCCACCGCACCGCCAAAGCCAATAGCCAGGGCACCAGTGGATAGCGCGGCGGCCACCCTCGACTGCGCCTGCGATGGGGCCCCGGACAGGACCCCGGTCAGAGCTGCGACGACAGCAGCGATAGCTATCACGGTGATAGCGCGAAGGGCCCTCACGGCGACTCGACCGGACTCCAGAAATATCGACGGCGGCTTTCGAGTATGAAGTGGGTGCTCGCTGGCGCACAAGCGATCCACCGCCGTAACGCTGCTGTAACAAAGCCGACCATTGAGTGACATTAACCAGTCGACAATCAACGAAGTGCGGCACTTTTCACCCGTCCTGACATCAGAAGTTCACCCCGTTGGGGTGCGCGCGCTTCAAGTTGCCTACGCAACGGAGCAGTTACGGCCGTCCGAGGTCATCGAGGCTGTCTTGGAGCGGCTTGCGGATCGCGGCGATGACGCCGTGTGGATCTCTCGCTGGTCCGACCAGAAACTGCGCCAGCGCGCCGTGGACCTCGACCGGATCCGGCGAGACCGCGGCACTGCGGGGATGCCGCTGTACGGCGTGCCCTGCGCGGTCAAGGACAACATCGACGTGGCTGGGCTGGCCACCACGGCAGGCTGCCCGGCATACCGCTACTGGCCCGACCGCAACGCCAGCTGCGTCCAGCGGCTTATCGACGCGGGCGCAATGGTGATCGGCAAGACGAACATGGACCAGTTCGCTACCGGGCTGACCGGCACCCGCTCTCCGTACGGCGTCACCCATAGCGTGTTCGGCGGCGGTCTGATCGCCGGCGGCTCGAGTTCTGGGTCAGCCGTCGCGGTGGCCGCCGGTTTGGTCAGCTTCGCGCTGGGTACCGACACCGCCGGTTCGGGACGCGTGCCGGCTGCAATGAACGGGATTGTCGGCTGCAAGCCGACTCGCGGCCTGGTCAGCACCGCTGGTGTGGTGCCGGCCTGCCGATCGCTGGACTGCGTGAGCATCTTGACGGCCAGTG
>DATELN010000248.1:0-21801 GCA_035276605.1 Pseudonocardiaceae bacterium
AAGCACATGGTCGACAAGTTCGGGCTCACCGCTGAGGAGCAACTCACTTGTGGCTGCCACGTGCACGTGGAGATCGAGTCGGACGCAGAGGGGGTGGCGGTTCTCGACCGCATCCGCGGATGGCTGCCCTGCCTGCTCGCTCTCAGCACGAACTCGCCGTTTTGGCAGGGTGAGGACACCGAGTACGCCAGCTTCCGGTCGCAGGTCTGGGGACGCTGGCCGTCAGCGGGGCCGACCGAGCTGTTCGGTACCCCGGAGACCTACCACGCCACGACTGCGGCCATGGTCGAGTCCAAGACGATAGTTGACCTGGGCATGGTGTACTTCGATGCCCGCCTGTCCCGCGAGCAGCCAACGGTAGAGGTGCGCGTCGCCGATGTCTGCCTGTTCGCCGACGATGCTGTGCTACTCGCGGCGCTGGCCAGGGCGCTGGTCGAAACATCGGCACGGGCCTGGCGCGCTGGTGTTGGCCCCGCGCCGGTCCGCACCGAACTGCTCCGGCTCGCGGGCTGGCGAGCCGGGCGGTCTGGACTCGACGGTGACCTCCTGACGCCGGCCGGCAAGCCCGTACCGGCCCCGCGTGTGCTGCGCGCGCTGCTCGATCACGTTCAGCCGGCGCTGGCCGAGCAGGGCGAGCTCGAGCTCGTCGAGGACCTGCTCGCCGCGGTACTCGATCGCGGCACTGGCGCCACCGCACAACGCCGGATCTACCACCAATGCGGTCAGCTGACCGATGTCGTCGCGCACGCCGTGAAGGCCACTTTGTTGTGACGGCTTGCCGCGTGCTGGTGTCCGCGCCGACCCCACTGCTGACCGTGACGATCGAAGGGGCGGTGGCAGCGCACATACCACCGCTGGAGCCGCGCTGCGGGTGGCTGCCACGTGTGGTGCGCTTAACGTGCTCCGCAGCGGCCTGGGCACGGGCGGCCGCGCGGCCGTGGAAGCCGACGACACGGGTTGAACTACGCGGCAGAGGGGACGGCACTTGAGTTGGTACCGCGACGCAACGCCTTGGTGACCAATGACGACGGCATCGACTCGCCGGGCCTGGTCGTATTGGCGGACGCCGCGTTGCGAGCCGGTCTCGACGTCGTGGTGGCCGCACCAGCGCGGCAGTCCAGCGGCGCCAGCGCCGGGATCATCGCCAGGACTCGGGAAGGCCGACCACTGATCGACCGCCGCCAGCTGCCTGACCTTCCTGGGCTGGAGGCGTACGCGGTGGAGGCGCAGCCGGGTTACATCGTGCGTGTCGCGGTGCGCGGCTGGCTGGACCCGGTTCCCCAGTTGGTGCTGTCCGGGATCAACTATGGCGCGAACGTCGGACGCGCAATCCTGCACTCCGGCACCGTCGGCGCGGCGCTGACGGCCGCGGTGAATGGCGTGCGCGGGCTGGCTGTGTCTCTCGACGTCGGCCTGCACCCGGTGCACCCACCGCACTGGGACACCGCGGGGCACCTGATGTCGCAGGTCTTGGAGATCCTCATTGGCGCTCCCGCCGGCACGGCGCTGTCGCTCAACGTTCCCGATAGGCCGGTTGAGACGCTGCGCGAACTGCGCCTCGCCGCACTCGCGCGGTTCGGCATTGTGCAGACCAGGGTCGACCGGGTGGAGGACGGGCAGCTCCACCTCGACCAAGTTGAGCTGGACGTCCCGCCGGAACCTGGCACCGACAGTGCCCTACTCGCCGCTGGTCATCCCACCCTGACCGCCCTGGAATCGGTGTGTGAGGCAGCCAATCCAGTGCTGCCGCAGTGGCTGACTTCGGCGGGGCAGCCGAGCGCGTAAAGGAGTAGCCGAATGCGCGACTATCCGAAAATGCTCACTCCGGTGAACCATGTCGAACCGGTACCGCGCCGCATCCGCGCTTTGCTGGGTGGGGAAACGGTCTTTGATACCACTGCAGCCAGGTACGTGTGGGAATGGCCGTTCTACCCCCAGTACTACATACCGATCGGTGACGTACGCGGTGACCTGCTCGTCGCCGAGGGCACGCAGTCCAGCAGCCGCGGCCCGGTCGAGGTGTACGGGCTGCAGGTCAAGGATATCCATCGACCCCGGGCCGCGAAGCTGCTGACCGACTCATCCGTGGACGGGCTCAGCGGCACGATGCGCTTCGAGTGGGCCGCGCTCGACGCCTGGTTCGAGGAGGACACCCGGGTGTTCGCCCATCCACGCAATCCCTACACCCGGGTGGATGCGCTGCGTTCGACGCGCTCGGTGCGCATCGAGCGCGACGGCGTCGTGCTGGCTGAGTCGCCCTCGCCGGTGCTGGTGTTCGAGACTGGCTTGCCCACCCGCTACTACCTAAACCGGACTGAGGTCAACCTGGCGCACCTGGTCCCCAGCGACACCGTCACCGAGTGTCCCTACAAGGGCACCACCAGCGCCTACTGGTCGGTGCGGATCGGCGAGACGGTGTATCCGGACCTAGCGTGGTGCTACGACTTCCCCACCACGGCGCTGTTGCCCATCGCGGGCCTGATCGCCTTTTACAACGAAAAGGTGGACATCGTCCTCAACGGCCAACCACTAACCCGCCCGGTCACCCACTTCTCCTGACCGGACCTCCCGGCGTGTCGCGCCCTGGTGCCCAGGGCGAAAAATATTTCGCGATCTGTCGATCTGGTGGTCCTGCGTTCGACGTGTAGGTAGCGCCGGTTGCCGGCCGGCGGTCTTATGACGTAGAAGGAGGCACTGGCGATGCGGTTCATGGTGTTGGTCAAGGCGACAGAGGACTCCGAAGCAGGTGTGCTGCCCAGCAAAGAGATGTTGGCCGCGATGGGCAGGTATAACGAAGAGCTGGTCAAGGCGGGCGTGATGCTTGCCGGCGAGGGACTGCAGGCAAGCTCCAAGGGAGCGCGCGTCAGGTTCGACGGTAACAAGCGAACGGTGACCGATGGGCCGTTCACCGAGACCAAGGAGCTGATTGCCGGCTTCTGGCTGATCCAGGCGGCGTCGAAGGAAGAAGCCATCGAGTGGGTTTCGCGAGCACCCTTCGACGGCGGCACGGAGATCGAAGTTCGGCAGGTGTTCGAGGCGTCGGACTTTCCTGCGGACACCTTTCCGCCCGAGGAAGCCGCCCGCGAGCAGGCGCTGCGTGACGAGCTGCAGGGCAAGACGCTCTAATTCATCGTCGTGGCGGCTTCTGAAGTGCACGCGGCGATTGATGCGGTCTGGCGGATCGAGGCCGCAAAGGTTATCGCCGGTCTCGCCAGGATCGTCGGCGACGTCGGTCTTGCCGAGGAACTCGCGCAGGATGCGCTGGTCGCCGCGCTGGAGCAGTGGCCCGGCGCTGGTGTGCCGCGCAACCCAGGCGCGTGGCTGATGGCCACCGCGAAGCACCGTGCCATCGATCATTTCCGCCGGCTGGAACGGCTGGATCGCAAGCTCAGCGAGCTGGGCCACGAGCTGGCGACCCAGGCCGAAGGGCCAGATTTCGACGCGGCATTCGCCGACGACATCGACGATGACCTGCTGCGGCTGATGTTCACCGCCTGCCATCCGGTGTTGCTCACCGAGGCGCGAGTTGCCCTGACGCTGCGGGCGCTCGGCGGGTTGCGGACCGAGGAGATCGCGCGTGCGTTCCTGGTTTCGGAGTCGACCGTGGCGCAGCGGATCGTGCGGGCCAAGCGGGCTCTCGCGCGGGCCCAGGTGCCCTTCGAAGTACCGGAGGGTGACGAGCGTGCCGCCCGGCTGTCCTCTGTGCTGGAAGTCATCTACCTCATTTTCAACGAGGGCTATTCGGCTACCGCGGGCGATGACTGGATCCGTCCCCCGCTGTGCGAGCAGGCGCTGCGCCTCGGTCGGATGCTGGCCGAACTCGTGCCGCAGGAGCCGGAGGTGCACGGCTTGGTCGGTCTAATGGAGATCCAGGCCTCTCGCCTGGCCGCCCGGGTCGGCCCCGCTGGAGAGCCGGTGCTGCTGCTCGATCAGGACCGGGCGCGTTGGGACCAGCTGCTCATCCGTCGTGGTCTTGCGGCGGTGCAGCGGTCCGAGGCGCTGGGCGCTGCGCCGGGCCCTTACGCGCTGCAGGCGGCGATCGCTGCCTGCCATGCGCGGGCGGCCACCGCGGAGCAGACCGACTGGGTGCGCATTGCGGCGCTGTACGCGATCCTGGCCCAGCTGGCACCGTCCCCCGTGGTGGAGCTCAACCGCGCGGTCGCGGTGGGGATGGCTTTCGGTGCGGCCGCCGGTCTGGATTTGGTCGATGCGCTGACCTCGGCACCGTCGCTGGCCGGCTACCACTTGCTGCCTGCCGCGCGAGGCGATCTGCTGGCCAAACTCGGCCGGGTCGAGGAGGCACGCGCGGAGTTCGAGCGCGCGGCATCGCTGACCCGCAATAGCCGGGAGCACACGCTGCTACTGGCGCGCGCCGCCGAGTGCGGGTCCGCGCGGTAGGGGACGTGACGGTCGCATGATCACAGTGATCGTGGCTCGGGTCAGCGACGGTGGTCGCCCATTCGGTCCACCGCGCGACCGTGGCGTAGAAGTCGGTGAGGAAGGCCCCGACGAGCATGCGCTGCGCCAACCGGTGCTGGAAAGGCCCTCGCCCGCCAGGTAGGCGCGTGCGGCGGCGAGGTAGCCCTCGTTGCGTTGAGCAGCCCAGCCGCGCGCGGCGGCCAGCGCCGACAGGGTATCGGCCTTGGTGCCGTGCTCAGCAAGAAAATCTTCAGGAGCTGCTCGAACTCGACGACCGGACCGTCGCCTGGTTCGTGCAACCACGCGGCGAGCGCACGTCGCCCGCGCGGAGTTATCGAGAACAAGGAGTGGCGTATGCGTCGGCGGCCTGGTTCGTCACCGCCACGCGCCGCTGACCGCAGCGCGCCATTGGGCGATCAGGTCGTTACCTCGAATTATCGTGATGGTGGTTGCGCGCGGAACTCACGCTCGGCACGGTGGTAGGCGGACGGCATATCCAGCACCCCGAGAACCCGGGAGCAATCAGCATGTCCACTCAGATCACTGGCGACCGATGGGCCAACGACGCGCGCATCGCTGCGGACGTCACCGCGCAGCATGCGCAGGATTCGATGGCTCAGCTTGCGCGCAAAGGGCAGGACGCCGCGCTCCGATCGTTGCAAGTGTGGGCTGACCTGGCCCGCAACTTCGGCACCGCTGCGCCGAGCTCAGCCGCGGGGGCCACGATGTTCTCGCTCGCGCACGACCCGTTCGAGAAGTTGCTCGTGGCTCAGTGTCAGATCGTCGACGAGCTCGTCGCCACTCAACGGGAGTTCACTCACCAGGTCATCGAGGCCAGCGCCGCTGTCGACGACCACCCCGTCCGCCGGTAGCGCTGCTGGCAGATACCGCATACACATCGGCTGATTCGGCCCGCCGGCAGCGGCCCCGGAAAAAAACCGGCCTTGCCGGTGCGCGCGTGCGTGCCGCGCCGCGAGCTGGCGCCTCCCCGCGTACCTTGCCGTCCTTACGCGGCCCAAGGCGCCCCCATGACGGCGGACTCAATGACGACTAGCTAGAAGGTGGTTCCGCGATGAGTAGCCCCTTGCAACTTGCCTATCAGTGGTGGGACACACTCGATCAAACCGACCGGCAACGGGTGTGGAACGCACGCCACAGCTACCTCGCCGGCGACCTCGTCGAGAGCATGGCCAAAGCCGGCGTTCCCGTGGTCAGCGATGGTCGCTGGTCGTGCGTCGGCGTTGGACCTACCGGTTTCACCGTCCCTGTCGCCGTCCAAGAGCTTCTCGAGGGATTGGCCCAGGCACCCGACGACGCCCGCGGTTTCCCTTAGCAGAAGCTCAACGGGCCGTCGGGAGCGCACTGACGAGGCGATCCAGCTCCTCCTCGGTGTTGTAGTAGTGCACCGACGCGCGCACCAGTTCGGTCAGGCCCCGGCAGGGTAAATCGAAGCGGGCGGAGCTGGCGTACGAGACGCTGGTGTTCACCCCCGACTCGGCCAGGCGGCGCTGCACCTGTTCGGCGGGCACCCCGTCGACGGTGAAGGTGACGATGCCGCAGCGCCGCCGGCCCTGGTCGTGCACGCGCACCCCGTCGAGAGCCTGCAGCCGCTCGCGCAGGTCTGCGGCGAGCGCGGTGATCCGGGCTTCGATGGCCTCTAGTCCCCACGACAGCGCATAGTCGGCGGCGACCCCGAGGCCGATCTTGGCGGCGTAGTTGGTCTCCCAGCTTTCGAACCGGCGCGCGTCGGATCGGATTTCGTAGCGCTGCGGGGCGGTCCAGGTCGCGGCGCGCAGGTCAAGAAACGGCGGCTCGACATGGTCGAGAATCGAGCGACGCACGTACAGAAAGCCGGTGCCCCGAGGGCCGCGCAAGAACTTACGTCCGGTCGCGGAGAGCAGGTCACAGCCGATGCGCTGGACGTCGACGGGCAGCTGCCCGACGGACTGGCAGGCGTCGAGCAGGAACGGTACCGCCGCCTCGCGGGCCAGGGCCCCGATCTCCTCAGCGGGGTTCACCAGGCCGCCCTGCGTCGGCACGTGGGTGATGGCGATGAGCTTCACCTCCCCGCGGGGTGCCTCCAGACGCCGCCGCAGGTCGGCGACGCACAGCTGGCCGTGCTCGTCGTCGTCGACAACCTCGACGACGGCGCCGGTGCGGCGCGCGACTTGCAAGAACGCGATGACGTTACTGGCGTATTCGGCATGGGCTGTGAGAATCCGGTCGCCGGGTCGCAACTGCATCCCATAGAAGGCCATATCCCAGGCCCGGGTCGCGTTCTCCACGATCGCGACCTCATCGACCGCGCAACCGATCAAGCGAGCTATCGCCCGGTACGTCGCCTGAATCTGCTCGGCGGCTGCCGCCGCGGCTTCGTAGCCGCCGATTTCAGCTTCGAGGCGCAGGTGAGCGATGACCGCTTCAGTGACAGGTGACGGCGGTAACGCCGCTCCTGCGTTGTTGAAGTGCGCTACCCGCGTCGATCCGGGAGTATCGCGCCGAGCCCGGGCAACGTCGAAGACCATACGGCGACCGTAACGGCCGTCGGGGATGATCGTGATCTACAGGAAACCTATCGCACACGGTGGCGGGATACGCTAGAGCGGCAGCTCCGGCGTCGGACGGAGGTTGATGGCCTACGAAGAGCAACAGCAGCGGTCTATTCGACCCGACGGAGTGCCGCCGCAGCGTTCGGTGAGCCGAATTGAGCCGCCCGTTGACGAGCACCGGCGCGGTTGGCTGACGCCGCGACTGGTCGTGCTGACTCTGACGATCATCCTGCTCGGTGCTGCCGCAGGACTGGCCGGCGCGCTGGTGCTGCCGAAGACCTACGGGGCTCGCGCGGAGATCCTCTACTCCGCCAGCCAGCCTCAGCAAGGTGGCGACCCCTTGCAGCAAGATCGGCAGCTATCCACTCAACTGGTGTTATTGAAGAGCCGGGCGGTGCTGGGCCCGATCGCGCAGAAACAAGGCCGCTGGTATGAGGATCTCGACAAGGATGTCGATGTCTCCGTCCTGGAGAACAGCAACGTCATCCAGGTCGAGGTGCACGGTTCCACCCAGCCGGACGCGCTGCAGACGCTCCAGGCCATCACGACGGGCTACTTGACGCTGGCCGGTCAGCCCAGCGGTGTGGCCCGCAACCTGAGTACCCAGCTTGCTGAGGCTCGCCAGAACACGGCCCAGCTACAGACGCGAATCCCCCAGCTGGTCTCAGCGGTGCTCGCCGGAACCGCCACCCAGACATCTCTCGACGATGCCCGGGCCCAGCTCGCCGCCTCGCAGGCACGGGAGAAGGCGCTCCAGGCCCGCATCGACGAAATCACTCTCACCGGTCAAGCGGGACCACCTGCCCAGCTGCTCACACCGCCGTACTCGTTGCCCGACCCGGTAAGCCCGCGGCCGCCCGTCGCAATCGGTATCGGCGCGCTCGTCGGGGCAGTCGTGGCCGGCGCGATGCTGACGGTAGGTGCCCGGCGCGCATACATCTCCGCCGACCAGGGCCGCCCGAGCTAGCGGGAAGCTTGTCGTTGCTGCTAGTCATCTCCTTGTAGGCTGATTGCGCATGGGCCTTGTTTCCTAGGCGAGCCGGGTGGATGACGGTGGATGAGGTCGCGAACACCGGCAAAGAGGAGCAGAAATCCTCAGCCCGGGCAGTCCTCGATCTTTGCCACGTTGCCTGCGAAGCAGAGTCCGTCGAGGGCGTCTACGACGCTGCGCTCACCGCATTGGAGCGGGCTATCGGCGTGCACCGCTCGTCGATCCTGGTGTTCGACCACCAGAGCGTGATGCGGTTCGGGGCCTGGCGCGGCCTGTCAGAGGCGTACCGGCAGGCAGTTGAGGGTCACAGCCCCTGGTCCGCCGATGCGAAGGATCCTGAGCCGATTCTCGTGACTGATGTTGCGCTCGATCCGTCGCTTGCGGCGCTTGGCCCGGTGTTAGACGCCGAGCACATCGCGGCGCTCGCGTTCATCCCCCTGGTGCATGCTGACCGCCTGCTCGGCAAGTTCATGCTCTACTACGACAGGCCCCACGTCTTCACCGAGGACGAGGTGCGCGTCGCAACGTCGATCGCGGGGTTCGTCGCCGGGGCGATCGACCGTAAGCGCAACGAGGTCGACCTTCGCCGCAGCCGCGAGCACCTCTCGCTGGCGCTTGAGGCAACCGCGATGGGGACGTGGGAGTGGGACCCGGCGTCCGGCGAAGTGCTCTGGTCGCCCACGCTGGAGCGGATCTATGGGCTTGAGCCAGGCACCTTCCCCGGCACGTTCGAGGCATTCCAGCGCCACATCGTGTCCGAAGATCTGCCGGTCGTGCTGGCCGCGATCCGCCGGGTGACCGAGAACGGTGGCGCCTACCAGGCGGCCTACCGGATTCGACGCACGGATGGGGTGCTGCGGTGGATCGAGACGCAGGGCACCGTGGTGCGCGACGACGCGGGCGCCCCGGTCCGGATGGTGGGCGTGTGCAGCGACGTCACCGACCGACGAGCGGGAGAGGTGGAACGGGCGCGGCTGCTGGAAGCTGAGCGAGCCGCTCGTTTCGAGGCCGAGACGTTGGCGGCCCGGCTCGACACCCTGCAGCGGGTCACCGCCGAGCTGTCTCGAGCCGTGGCGCTGGGCGACGTCGTCGACGTGGTGCTTGGCACTGCGGTACGCGAGCTCGGCGGGCATACCGGATCGCTATGTCTGCGCGACGGGGACGACCTCGTCATCGCGCACGCCGTGGGTTACCCGCGTGAGGTCGTCTCACACTGGGGCCGGTTCCCGGTCTCAGCGGACCTGCCGGCCAGCGAAGCTGTTCGCACCGGCCGCGCGCTGTTCATCAGCTCGCCGGAAGAGCGGGATCGCCGGTATCCGGCCTTCGTCGCCGCGCCACTGGTCCCCGACATGGCATACGCGATCGTTCCGCTTGCCGAGGACGACCCCAGCGGCTGCCTGGTGGTGGGCTTCCCTGCGCCCCGGGAGTTCTCCGCCCAGGACGAGGACTTCTTCTTCGTGCTCGCCAGCCGCTGCGGCGCTGCGCTGGAGCGGGCCCAGCTGTTCGAGGAACGCGAGCATGCTCGGGCGGCCGCCGAAACGTCGCGGGCTGCAGTGGCGTTTCTCGCCGAGGCGACTGCCCTGCTGGCCTCCTCTCTGGACTACGAGCACACCCTCACGCAGCTTGCGGAGCTTGCCGTTCCGCGCCTGGCGGACTGGTGCGGTGTCTATCTCATCCGCGAGACGGACCAGATCCAGGCGGTTGCGATCACGCACGTCGATCCGCAACGAGCTCGCATTGTCCGGCAGCTGGTCGAGCGCTTCCCCCTGAACACGAGCGATGCCGTCGGCATCGGATCCGTTATCCGGACTGGACATCCGGAGAGCTGTCCCGAGATCACCGAGGAGATTCTGGGTGCGCTGGCCCATAACGACGAGCATCTCCAGCTCCTGCGTAGCCTCGGGTTGGGCGCAGGAATGGTGATGCCGCTGCAGGCCCGAGGACGCGTCTTTGGGGCGTTTTGTCTTGGCAACAACCAGGGTCGGCCCCTGAAACCGGACGACGCCCTCGTCGTCGAGCAGCTGGCAGCCCGCGCGGGCACGGCCATCGACAATGCCCGCCTGTTCGCAGAGCGCACCTATGTTGCCCAGACCCTGCAACGCAGCCTGCTGCCGGGCCAGCTGCCGGAGTTTGATCGGCTGGGGCTTGCTGCCCGCTACCTGCCGGGTACGCCCGATGTGGCCGCCGGGGGTGACTGGTACGACGTGCTGGCCTTGGACGAACACCGGGTCGCCATCGTGGTTGGTGATGTCGTCGGGCGAGGCGCCGCGGCGGCCGCGGTCATGGGGCAGTTGCGCACGGCGCTGGCCACCGCGTTGCTACACGGGGACTCCCCAGCGGTGGCGCTGGAGCACCTGGACCGGATGGCCGCGCGCATCCCTGGTGCGCTGGCCTCCACCGCCGTCGTGATGATCCTGGACCTGGTGACGGGTGAGCTGTCGTGGTCCAGGGCCGGGCATCCGCCGCCTCTCCTGATCGCGCCCAACGACGTTCGGTACCTCACCGACGGTGCCGGTGGGCCACTGGGTATCCCGGGCCGGCCGCCTTATCCGCAAGCGGTCAGCCGGATCGAGCCCGGGGCGTGCCTGCTGCTGTACACCGACGGGTTGATCGAGCGCCGCGGCCAGGTGATCGACGAGGGCCTCGATCACCTGGCTTTCACCGCCGCCCAGCTGCGCGTCGAGCCGCCGGCGACGTTGCTGGATGGGCTGCTGGCCCGCGCGCTGCCCGACGTTGGTCCGGCCGATGACATCGCACTGATCGCGGCGCGGTACCTGCCGGCGCCGCTGTACCAGCAGCTGCCTGCCGACCCCGGCCAGCTGTCGGGTGTGCGCCGCGCGGTGCGCGGTTGGGTCCACGCCGGTGCGCTGCCCGCCGCGCTGGGTGAGGACCTGCAGATCACCCTGGGCGAGGCGACCGCCAACGCCGTTGAGCACGCCTACGCCAGCACTGATGAAGTGGGGGAATTCACCTACCAGGTCACCCGGTGCGGCGACGGCACCATCGATGTCGAGGTGCGCGACTTCGGGCGCTGGCGTCCCGAACGCGCCCACAACTTTCACCGCGGACGGGGCTTGATGATCATTCGTGAGATCGGTGTGGATGTCGTCGTCGAGCCTGGCCCGGCGGGTACCGAAGTCCGCTTCCGCCTTCCCCCGTCATCCCCCGATCCCGCGCCGCCAGCCCCGCCCCGTCAGGATCAGCGTGACCCGGCCACACCGGTACCCGCCGAGTTGCACGTGTACCCGGAGCCTGCCGGCGGGCGGCGCGTGGAATTGCGCGGCGAACTGGATCTGGACTCCGCTGTCCCGTTGCGCGCGGCGCTCCTGGACCAGCTTCAGCCCCCGGGTCCGGTCACCCTTGATCTGCGGGCCGTGGATTACCTCAGCAGCGCCGGCGTCGAGCTGCTGATCGACACCGTCGCGCACGCCGCCCGGCACCACGTCGCATTGCAGTTTCAGTTGGCCTTCCGCAGCCTCCCCGCGCGGGTGCTTGCTCTCACTGGGCTAGAGGACACTGTGCCGCTGGTCATCGACGCCACAGAGCCCCCCGTCAGCTGATCACCTGCTAGCTGACCAGAGGACGGCAGCGGACCCCGCTAGTGCCGTACCGGCGTTTGGGTATGCGGTCACGAGCTGCACCTGCATGAGCGCTGAAAGTGATCAGGAGTTTTTTCCGGCTCTGTGGCTACCTGGCGCTGAAACCGTTTGTGCCTGTTCGGCGATGTTCCAGTAGGCAGGGGGTAGGGCGGCGGGATACTGGTGCGTCTGAGGGGACCCTCCGGGATGCTTGACGGCTGGGCTCTCAGCGCGCCTGTGGCCCGCAGGCGAGTTGACTCAAAAGCGGAAAGGACTGGTTACGATTCGTTGGGCGCTGTGGTTTTCGCTGGTGCTCGTCCTGGTCTTCGCGGTGACCATCGGGTACCACCTAGGTATGGAATACGCCGAGCAACTCCTCGAACGGTGAGCGTCACGTTCACCGCATTCGGTTGGCTGGGGCAATCGGGCGCTGTCTTGTCGCCGATGTCGGGACTCGGCGACAAGACGGCATACCGGGTCAGCCGGTAGGCATCTCACCGGCAGTGTTCTCGAACGTCTTACTGACGATCTTCCAGGAGCCGTCGATCTTCGCGAGCGACATGAAGTCGACACATGACAAGGCACCCCAGATGCCATCCTCTTCGACGATCGCGGTTGCCGCGTCGCCGACCTGCTGAACCGAGGTAATTCGGGCGTTGTAGCTGCCATGGCTGTTGAATGGCTCGCTGGCGACTATCTCGATCAACTGGCTGATCGGGAGGTCATAGCGATGGCCGCCGACGGCGCCGAACATCCATGCCTCGCTGTGAAATCCCGTCTTGAGCTTGTCGGCGTCACCCTTTGCCACCCCGTCGATGTAAAGCTGAACCGCAGCCTCGATTGCACCGCGCTCGTTTGCCGAATATACCGTCGTCATTAGTGGTCGCTCCTTTGGTCATCGATTCGTCAGATTTGGCCGGGACCATGCCACGGCGGGGCAGGCCTGCATAAGTCCAGGCCACGTATTGTGTGACAGATCACGTGGTCCCGCTGTCGCATACCTGACATGGGCGGTGTCAGGTTGCCGACACCGCGGCTAGGTGAGGAATCTCAATGACGATGGCTCGCCGCGAACAAGAGCATCGACATGCTCATCAAGGTTCAACCCGTCGCTCAACGTATGCCCGGTATTCAGTCGCTGCACGAGATCGTGCTCGGCATCTTTGATAGTGGTTGCCTGCACCAGCAGAGTTTCGCTTCTGCGTGGGTCTACCACCACGATACCCTCATTGTCGGCGAGGATCAGATCACCTGGGTTCACCGAAACCCTTCCGCACGTCACGGATATCTGCAGCTCTCCGAGCTTGGCTGCAGCGCCGGCAAGTGGGGTGATGAACCGGCTATAAATGGGCAACTCGCAACCCTTCACGTATGCGATGTCCCGGTATCCCGCATCGACCACGATTCCACCCAGACCTCGCCCTATGGCTCCTCGCGCAATCAGCTCTCCGGCAAGAGCGATCTGCACTTCCCCTCCGTCGACAACGATCACATCGCCGGGAGCAGCCACTTCAACCGCTCGCAGCACCGCGAGGAAGTCGTCCCTGCAACGAACGGTAAATGCTGGTCCGCAGATGCGCACTTCGGCAGACCGGGCCTGGATTGCGGTATCCATGACCCTGGTCATCTTATCTGCGTCACAAATGGCTGCGGTATCTACGCGAAGAAAACGCTGCATAAGTTCTTGCTGTTGCATCAATGGTGCATCCTTTCTGGTGCCACGCTTGAGCCGCGTCTGGGGCTTGCTTGATGACGGTCTCAGCGGGTTGGGGCGCACGCTGATTGGCTTCGGCGGGTTGTCTGGTGTAGTCGGCGGAGGTGAGCATGGGGATGTGACTCGCGTGACCGCTGTG
Organism: Pseudonocardiaceae bacterium; assembly: GCA_035276605.1. Taxonomy (GTDB): domain Bacteria; phylum Actinomycetota; class Actinomycetes; order Mycobacteriales; family Pseudonocardiaceae. The sequence continues at coordinate 13,391 of DATELN010000248.1, forward strand.
CGCTGGACCCTTCGACGTTCGCTGTTGGTCGGCCTGGTGCTGGCCGGAGTAGCCTGCACGGCTCCCGGAGGCCAGTCGAATTCGGCGGCGGGGGCAACGTCGGCCCTGCCGGGATACCGGTTGGTCCGCGACATCCCGCTGCCCGGTGGCACCACCCGCTTTGACTACCAGGCGTTCGATAGCTCGTCTCAGCGCCTGTACATCGCACATCAGGGTGACGGTGCGCTGGTGGTCTTCGATATCCGCAACCAGCAGGTAGTGACTGTGGTTCCGAATCTGCCCGAGGCGCATGGCGTCGAGGTCGCGCCCGACCTGAGGCGGGTATATGCGACGGCCACCGGCACGGATGAGATGGCTGTGGTCGACACGACCACCTTCCGCACCGTGAGCAGGGCACCGGTCGGCGATTTCCCCGATGGGTTGGCCTATGCCCCAAAAGCCGGCAAGGTCTTCGTCTCTAATCTCCGCGGCACGGGAGACACGATCATCGATGCCCAGACGGGCCAGCCGGTCGGACGCGTCGAGTTGGGTAGCGACATCGGCAACAGCAAGTACGACCCGGCAACCGGATTGATCGTCGTCGCGGTCGGCGGCGGCAGTCGCCTCGCGCTGATCGACCCGGCAACCAACCAGGTTGTCGGCTCTTATTCGTTGCCCGGATGCGACGGCGCGCACGGGGTACAGGTCGACGAGGCGGCAAAGCGGCGGGTCTTCGTGGCCTGCGAGGGCAACGCCAAGCTGGTCGCGTTCGATTTGGGCTCCAAGCAGGCCAGCGTGGTCGCCGATGTCGGCGACACTCCCGATGTGCTTGCTCTCGACCCTGGGCTGCACCGTCTCTATGTCGCGGCCGAAAGCGGCGTGGTGAGCGTTTTCGATGTGGGAGAAGTGACGATTCGCAAACTAGCTCAAGCTAGCCCGGGACCCGACGCGCATACGGTCGCAGTGGATCCGGGCACCCATCTCGTCTACCTTCCCCTCACTAACGTGGGCGGCCATCCGGTACTCAGGGAACTCGCCCCCGCATGACCGCCCCTCCGGCTTCACCCAACTCCAACATGGAGACATATCGGGGAATGTTCCGTCGGCGCCCAGCCGCCGCTGATCAATTATGCACAGCTCGGCCGGGATGCTGGGGACACTAGGTGTCGCACCAGCGAGTCTTCGTAATGACCGCGGCACACCTATGTCTTCCGGTGCATGCCGGCTCCTGCCACGGGATGAGCGTGCGGAAGGTATTCGTCAGTGCGGCGACGTGCGCGCCACCACGTAGGCTCGTCCCTGCGCGCGTTGGCCAGCGACGATCCGAATGAGATTGGCCAGCTGAAGACTGGCGCGTACGTACGAATCGTCCGATTCTGAGTAACTGACCGGTCGTTGAGTAAGCATCGAAAAAAACTCAGTCGGGGCTACGTGGCGGACCCCACAATTAGGTGTAAATGCATGTTGTCAGATAACTTTTTGTTCGCCACGATATGTATTAGCTGAATCGGCCACGCCATCCGATGATGCTTTATAGACCACTCCAAGGGAGGATCTGCATGACTGACGTATTGAGCTTTACCGAGATTGACGGTCAGCGCATTGAGCTGCTTCCCGCCCGTACCGTCCTCTCTTTGACCGGCGGCATTGCCAAGACCGATGGACAGTGTGGCGGACACGGCGGTGTCGGTGGCAACGGCGGCGATGCCACTGGTGGCATCGGAGTCAACCTACTGAACATCATCCTGCAGCCGGAACAGTTCAACGAGGCCGCTAACGCCTACGGCGGCGCGGGTGGCAGCGCTAATGGTGGTGCCTGCCACTAATAGCAGCATCTGCTAACTAATGGCCGCTGGAGTTGAGCGGTGATCGTATTCGGTGTCGTTGGCTAGGGAGCGACACCCGCATAGCCGGCGCAACGCTGGGGCGGTGCTGGGGCAGCTCGACTACACCTCTAGTCGTGCAGCACCGCCGCGCGACCCCTTGAACGCGAGCGTCATCGTCGGCACGGGAGGGGTGGTCACATTGTGGCCACCCCTCCGTTTATCTGCGCGCATTGTGAAACCCAGCGGTGGCTCCACGACAGCGCGCGATACCTTGCGTCCGGCCCGGTGGACCCGTGAATCGCCTCGTCGGCGGTTGTACCAGTTGGGCCCATTCTTAGGTGCCAATTCGCTATCGTCGGTGAGCGCTTCATCCATTGCCGTTCCCAGGCGTACCCGTATCAGATGAGTAACTGCGCGGTTCCGGGCAGTCGTCACCCAGCCGGCCCGATCCGTGGTTCGTTGCCATAACGCTGAGCGTTTGATCACCGGCCACTGGTCGAAACGTGCGTCACGGTGAAGCCGAACTGTGTCATTGCGGTGCGCGCGAGGCGTCCATTCGCATGCCGGCCCAGAGAGGTATGTACTGAGCATGGGCAACCCGATATGCGCGTGACGGCCAGCGTGAGTACGAGACACCCGGTCAGCCATGCCGTTGTCATCGGGTAGCTCGCACAGCTGAAGTTCGACTGGCGCTGCCGCTGGGTCTGGGTGGTGATGTGCATGTTTGTTGTCGTCGGAGAGGCGCTTGTCGATCTGGTCGGCCAGCGCGGCGATCGGACGTTCGCTGCCCATCCGGGCGGTAGCCCGGCTAACGTCGCGCTCGGCCTGGCGCGGCTGGGTGTTCCGGTGACACTCATGACGCGCCTCGGGCACGACATGCTCGGCGAAATGGTCTTCGAGCATCTGCGGGCCGACGGCGTTCGTGTTGTCCGTGTCCACGGAAGTGGTGCTCAGGGGATGCCTACCAGTCTGGCTATTGCGACGCTCGCCGCTGGTGTCGCGTCGTATGACTTCCGCATCGATTGGGACATGCCCGCCCTCGCGCCCCTGCCCATTGAGACCCGCTGCCTGCACACCGGTTCGCTGGCGACGGGGCTGGCGCCCGGCAACGTCAACGTCATCGACCTGGTCGAGCGGGAGCGCACAAGGAAGCGGGTGACGATTTCTTACGACCCAAATGTACGGCCGGCGCTGCTGGGTGATGCGGCACGGGCGCGCACGGGTATCGAGCGTCTGGTCGCCCTTTCCGACGTGGTCAAGGTCAGCGACGAAGACCTTCAGTGGCTCTATCCCGACCAGTCCGATGAGCTCGTGGCACAAGACTGGCTGAGGTTGGGACCGGCTCTTGTGGTGGTGACCCGTGGTGGGATGGGGGTCTATGCCGTCTGTGCCGGCCTTGAGTTGCACCGACCGGCCGTGTCGATTGACCTGGTGGACACCGTCGGTGCGGGTGATTCCTTCACCTCCGGGCTTCTCGAGGCGCTGCATCGTGCCGACCTGATCGGCGCTTCGCGCCGCGAGGCGATAGCGACGATCGACGAGTCGACCCTGACCAGCGTCGTGGACGCGGCAGCCCTGGCCGCAGCAATCACTTGTTCCCGGCCGGGTGCCAACCCGCCGACACGAGCCGAGGTCGACGCGCTGCTTGAGGCCCGGAACTGTTCCAGCGGCGCGACAGGCGCTGAACGTGGCTACTTGCCCACCACGTAGGAAGAGCCGCAAATGAACACAACCAAGCCGGCGCAGCCGAACCAGCCGTTCGTCTACAAGAACATGATTCTGCTGTTCGCCGTCGTGATCTGCTGCTTCACGGCATGGGGGATCGCCGCGGATATGACTGCTCCCATGGTGGCGGCCTTCAAGCGGATCTTCACGATGAGCACGTTCCAGGCTTCGCTGGTGCAGTTTGCCTACTATGGGGCCTACTTCGCGCTTGCCCTTCCGGCGGCGTTCATCAATCAGCGGTTCGGTTACAAGACCGGAGTGTTGACCGGACTCGGCCTGGCGTCGCTGGGAGCTTTGTTCTTCTACCCGGCCAGCAAGATCATGACCTACTCAGTGTTTCTGGTCGCACTGTTTGCGCTTGCCGCGGGGTTGTCGATTTTGGAGACGTCGGCAAATCCTTTTGTCATCTCGATGGGTCCGGAGGTCAACAGCACCCGGCGGCTGAACCTGGCGCAGGCGTTCAACCCGGTCGGCACCAATATCGGGGTCTTGCTCGCGACCGTCCTCGTACTGCCCAAGCTGAATTCGCCCATCGACCGTGCCTCGGTGACACCGCAGCAGTTGCGCGCCATCCAGGCCGAGGAACTGAAGGCGGTCATGGTGCCCTATATCGGGCTGGCGGTCCTGCTGTTAGCAATTTGGGTGGCCATTGCGGTTCAAAAGGCTCCGGCGATCCGTGAAGAATTTTCGCCTGAAAGTCCCAGCCTAGGGCCGCGCGGTGAAATCATTCGGCGGCTCTGGGAAAATCGAGGCTACCGGTTCGGCGTCATCGCGCAGTTTTTCAACATCGCCGCCCAGGTGTGCACATGGACGTTTATCATCCAGTATGTCGAGCAGGCCCTCCACGGAAGCCTGGAACTGGGCGGTTTCGTGCTGCAGATTAGCCTGCTCATTTTCCTCGGCTCCCGTTTCCTGATGACCGCCTTGATGGGCTATTTCCGGGCCACCGCGCTGATGGCGATACTGGGCGGCCTGGCAGTACTGCTGTGCATTTATGCCATGGCCAGCCCTAACCTCGGTGGCGTCATCGCGGTGGCCAGTCTGTCGTTTTGCCTGTCGCTGATGTTCCCCACTATTTACGGTGTCGCGTTACGGGGGCTAGGGCCAGCAACCAAGTTCGGCGCGGCCGGTCTGGTCATGGCGATCGTCGGCGGCGCGCTGATGCCACTGGTCCAAGGGAAGGTCATCGACGCGACGAGTCCGGCATTTTCCTTCATCGTGCCGGCCGTCTGCTATGCGGTGGTGATGGCCTACGCGCTGTACGACCTCAAGGCGGCACAACCGTTCAAGGTCGGCGCGCGGGAGCCGGTGCCTGCCTATACCTGACCGGCCATAGGCCAGCTGTCCTAGGAGAATCGACCGTGATTTGCAAACGCCGCTCAGGCCTGGCGGCCCTGGCTGCTGGCCTCGCGATCCTGCTCGCCGGCTGCGGCAGCCCAGCCTCAACGGCTACCGGTCCCACCCGAAATCTGGAGGTGCTGTCCTGGTGGACGTCAGGGTCGGAACGCGCCGCGCTGAACGTACTGTTCGACGACTTCCGCACCGCCCATCCGGGTGTAGACATCCATAACGCGACGGTCGCCGGGGGCGGCGGTAGCAATGCGCACGTCGTCCTGGCCAACCGCCTGCTCGGGGATGACCCACCGGATGTGTGGCAGACCCACCCCGGTGCCTCCATCAAGCAGTACATCGACGCGGGAGAGATCGCCGACGTTAGCTCGATCTACCAAGGCGACAAGCTGTCGTCTGCTATGCGCCAAGACTTGCGCCAAGCGGTCTCCCGGGACGGGACGGAGTACGGCGTCTCTACCGGGGCGCATCGGATCAACATGTTGTGGTTCAACAAGAAGCTGCTGGACAAAGCAGAGATCACGGTGCCGGCCGGCGGCTACACGGCCGATGCGCTCCTGGCCGACCTGGCCAAGCTGAAGGCGGCCGGGGCGGTACCGCTGTGCCTGAGCGCGAAGGACCCCTTTGCCCGCGCCGAGCTGTTCGAGAACACGCTGCTGGGAATCATCGGTGCCGAGGGATGGGCAGGCTTGACATCCGACCGGCTGGATTGGAACGGCCCGCAGGTCCGCCAGGCGTTGAGTCGGTTCGGCACGATGCTGAACTATGCTGATCCGGAAGCCGGCGCGTTGACCTGGGACCAGGCCACCAGAAAACTCGCTGCCGGCGGTTGTGCCTTTGAAAGCGTGAACGACTCGGCGTACGGCGAACTCGTCGTGGACGGCGCCAAGGAAGGGACAGACTTCGGTTACGTGCCCTACCCCGGTACCGAGAACCTGTTCCTGACCGTCGTCGACACCTTCGTCATGGCGAAAAACGCCAAGGATCCACAGAACGCCCAAGCATTTCTGGCAACGGTCGGAACCGCTTCAACGCAGCTGGCCTTCAATAAAGCGAAGGGTTCCACGCCACTACGAACCGACGTGGACGTGTCATCCTTGTCGCGCTACCAACAGTCCGCGGCGAAGGCCTTCGCGCAAGATCCAGTGTTGCTGTCGATCACCCACGGTGAAGCCAAAAGCCCCCAGTTCCAGCAGGGCTTCTACGACGCCATCGCCGCGTTCGCCCAGAGCAAGGACATCAACGTCTTCAACCAGGCCCTTCGAGACGCTGTGAACCAGGTACCGCCCCCTCCACACTGAGTGACAGGCTGTCGGGTTCCCCGCCACGGCACTGACCGCACATAGCTTGCGTGACAATCGGGCAGCCGACGTAGAACGATCGTCGGTATGGAACTCGACGACATAGCGCAGACCGCCCTAGCCCTGCGGACCGTGATCGCAGCCATTGACGCTGGGGAGGTGGCTGCGAGTGAGGCGCAGCGTGCATACCTGGCGGATGCGGTCGACGTGCTCGCTGCACTGGCGATACAGAGCAGCTAATCCGCTTCGCGCAATGAAGAAAGAGTTATCCAATTCAGTCGGGGCCGAGGCAGCACGTAGGTCCGGCCGGGAGGAAGGAGTTCGGGCGCCGCCGCTGCATCTCATCCGCCGGCTAGCTACGGTACGGCCGCAAGATCAGTTCACCACCTCGATCACGGTCGGTGAGCTGATCTACGGCGCGCGGCAGCTCCTACTACCCAAGCAGCCTGCGGGACAGCAAGCTGTGATGCGCCGACTCCGACCGTGAGCAGGCGGTTAAGCTCGGCATCGGGTGATCGACTTAGTTTCGCCAGTTTACCGGGACCTGTCACGTCGGCGCCGTATAACTTCACCCGATAGAGACAGGTCAGAAGGTATTTGCTCGGGCTCAGTTGCGCTCTTTATTGTTGTGCGCCGGTGTGGGTCTGAGAAGGTTCGTCATCGCCTACGGTCGCGATGTCAACCCGTCCGTCGACACTGGCGTGCATTTTTCTCGCCGCCATTGTGGCCGACAGTTGGATTTTTTTGAGCTTAACAGCTTGCTATCGGTAAAGACGCGGGATGGTGTCGGGACACGAGAGGCTGGAGTTTATGGTGAGCACGTCCGCGTCCCGGAATCTTATGGTGGATCCTTACCATTCGAATGTGCCGCGGGAGTGGCCGCTGACTGGGCGAGCCGATGAACTAAGTCGTATCAGTGAGTTGACCCGTCGTCGCGACAGGCCGATGGGCATCGTGCTGGCCGGGGCGGCTGGGGTGGGTAAGACTCGGCTGGCTCGGGAGGCGCTGGCGGTGGCCGAGCGGCGTGGCGCGCTGATCCGGTGGGCGGTGGCGACGGCCTCGGCGCGGGCTTTGCCATTGGGTGCGTTCGCCGCCACGCTTCGGATGCTCGGCCCTGATCCGGCTCGGTTGGTGGGCCAGGCTAGCCAGGCGTTGCTGGCAGGGGAGTCTCGGGCGGGTGTCGTTATTGGGGTGGATAATGCACATCTGCTGGATGAACTGTCCGCGGCGTTGATCCATCAATTAGTAGTGCACCGGACGGCGAGCGTGGTACTCACGCTGCGGACGGGCGAGAATGCGCCGGACGCGGTGACGGCATTGTGGAAAGACGGGCACTTATCGCGCTTGGAGCTGCAGGCGCTCTCCCGAAGCGTAACCGCGGCCTTGCTGGAGGCCAGGCTGGTGGGCCAGTGGACAACGCGACGGCACGCCGATTGTGGGCTATTACTCGAGGCAATGCGCTCTATATGCAACAGCTCGTGGATGGCGAGTTGGAAGCTGGTCGGTTGCAGCAGATTACCGGCGTGTGGCGGTGGTTAGGGGAGCCAGCGCTGTCACCGGGGCTGGTCGAATTGGTGTCGGCTCGGATCGGTCAGCTCCCCGATGCCCAGCGAGATGTTCTGGATGTGTTGGCCATTGGTGAGCCTTTGGGCATACCCCTGTTGGTGACGCTGACTGATCGGGTAGCGGTAGAGCAGGTTGAGGCACGTGGGCTTATCGAGGTGTACCCCGATGGGCGGCGGTTGCAGGCCCGGCTAGGCCACCCGCTGTATGGGGAGGTCCAACGAGGACAGATGGGTGTGCTGCACGCTCGTCGGCTACGCGGTCGCATCGCATGCGCGTTAGCCGATACCGGTGGACGGCGGGCTGGTGACACCCTGGGTCGGGCAATATTGATGCTGGATTCTGATCTGCGGGCAGATTCAGTGTTACTTACCTCGGCTGCTCGCCGGGCCACTGAACTGGGGGATTTCGCTTTGGCCGAGCGCCTTGCCCGGGCTGCGGTGGCCGCAGGTGGTGAGTTCGAGTCACGGCTGCTGCTGGTCAACGCACTGACGTGGTCGGGCAGGGGGAACGAGGCTGACGCCGAACTAGTTGCGCTTAGTGCCTTGGCTCGCACCGATGCCCAGCGAGCTCGGACAGCGATCCATCGAATAAGCGGCTTGGTATGGGTCCTTGGACGTCCTGCCGAGGCTGAGGTGGTGCTGGAGGAAGTCGGAAGCACCATTGC